>JBCAXQ010000150.1:0-7051 GCA_038534015.1 Pseudomonadota bacterium
ATGGGGTCAGAAACGGTGGATCAATTGCGCAGGTCATTCGGAGCTTCGAGACGCTTGGTTGTGCCCTCCGCCATACTGAACAACAGAGCCAACGCTGGTGGCGTGCGCTGCCCGTATTGCTCGAACAGCTCGCGCCGGTCGAGGTCTACGCTCTGTCCAGCGGGTATGGTCGCTCCCTCCGCTTGAATGGCCTGCGCAATTGATCCACCGTTTCTGACCCCATCGAGAATACGCTGCGATGCTTCCTGAGCGCGCTTATCGCCCTCCGCCAGGCTCCAGGTGATTGCCACCTGCTGACGAATCTCATCGAGGGGAGGCGCAGCCGATTCTGTGACTTCCGCGACTTCGAAGATGATGAATTGCGTTCCACGGACGATTTCGGCCAATTGCGGCTCGCCTTCGTCCATCTGGAACGCAGTTTCCAGCACGCCTCTCAGCGCTTCGTTGACTGTTGCGCCTGAATTTCCAAACACACGACCATCGGCCAAGAGTTGCGGAGTGGTCTCAACCTCTAGGTCGAACTCTCCGGCAACTTCATTGATCGATTGGCCATCGTCGATTTGTTCTTCAATTCGAGCGCTGAGATCCGCCAGAGCTGCAGCCCGTTTCTCCGTTTGCAATTGTTCGGAGATTGCCGGCGTTACGTCTGCCAGGGATTGCGCTGCACGACGATCAATCGCATCCACCCGTGCAATAGCCCAGCCGACGTCACTGCGTGCTGGGGTTGCGATTGATCCGCGTTCGGCGGCAAAGACTGCTTCGGCTACAGCAGAGCTGATAGTCGATCCCATTTGATCTTGCGTCAAAGAGTCCGTCTGGCTGACGCTGAAGCCCGCCTCGGCAGCGACAGCATCAAGTGAGGCACCACCTGCAACACGGTCCCGAATGGCTGTCGCAGCATCCTCAGTTGGCGCGAAGAACACACTGATGGTGCGCGATTCCTGCGCTGCGTATTGTTCGACATCGCGTTCAAATCGAGCGGCGATTTCGGCATCAGTTGGTTCAATTCGATCAGTGATGTTTCCGCTGTCGAACGCGGAAAACCGGATCGTTCTGCGCTCGGGCACCAGATAGCGTGATCGGTTTTCGTTGTAGAATTCGGTCAGTTGCGCATCAGTGGGATCACCTTCAGGCAGGAAGGCGGTGCTAGGGATGAGAGACACCACTCCAGTGCGCCTTTCGTTCAGGAGCTCAGCATAACGAAGGGCGATCTTGTCTGGCACCTGCAACGAACCAAGCGCCGGCACCAGAAGCTGCTGTGCCAGGAGGCCGTTTGCCAAGTCTTCTTTGAATGTTGCATCAGTTAAACCCTGCCTGCGAAGTGCTTCGAGATACTGGTCCTGATCGAAATTTCCGCTCGGTCCCCGGAAAGCCGGTATCTGGAGCAGCTCGCTGTTCAAGAGGTTTGTTCCAACGCGCAAACCGTATTCTTTGGCATAAGCGCCCAACGCAAAACGATCGATCAATTGGTCGAGAACCTCGTCCAGCCCGCCTTCCTCAATCAGCATCTCCATTGTCATGGTTGGCTGATCTTCGCGAATGTTCCTCAGCGCGGAATTGGTGGACTGAGTCAGCGTCGATGTCGAAATTCGTTCGTCACCGACCCTGGCAACCCGGTCATTCCCGGCGACACCGCCGAAAGTGGTGCCGGTCACATCCATTGCCGCGAAGGACAACGCGATCAAAGCGATAAATGCGAAGGTGAAAGCTAGGCCAATCTTCGACTGGAAGATTCTGCGAAAAAAGGAGATCATTGGATCAGTAGTTTCCCGGACATTGGGTAGTAAAAACCGCACCGCTGCGGCTTGATTGGCGCTTTATCGACCATGCGTCCTGTCGGCAACAGGTCACAAAGCGTTTTGACTGGAACAAATTCGTCGGGTAGCGGACGCCGCCCCCCGCCCGTAATAGGGCGCTAGATTCGATTACGTCAGGGAATTTGAATGGCCCAGCGGCCTTACATCATTGGAAACTGGAAGATGAACGGTACGCGCGCCATGCTGTCTGAAGCGCGCGCAATCGACCGTGCAGCGCAAAGACATATGAAGGTGGAGGTTGCGATAGCGCCGCCATACACCTTGATCCACCCGGTCCACCGGGAGGCCGAGCAAATCGGTGTGGGCGCGCAGGATTGTCACCACGCACTCGATGGCGCTTACACCGGAGATATATCTGCTGCGATGATCGCCGATGCAGGAGCAAAGTTTGTAATCCTGGGCCACAGCGAACGGCGCGAAGGACACGCTGAGAAGCCTGCATTGGTGAGAGCAAAAGCGGAGGCCGCGCTGGAAGCCGGTCTGCGCGTGGTTCTGTGCTGCGGAGAGACTGAAGACACGCGGGATTCGGGCAAGGCCGAAGTGTTTGTCAAAAAGCAACTCAAAGCATCACTGCCAGACATCGAAAATGCCGGCGAAACGCTGACAGTCGCCTACGAGCCGATATGGGCGATCGGCACTGGGAAGACAGCTACGATCGATGATATCGTCTCAATGCACAAGGCAATCCGGGAGCTTCTTGTAGAACTCTACGGCGAAGAGCAGGCTGCTGAAGTGCGTATTCTCTATGGCGGCTCAGTGAACCCTGAAAATGCTTCGGAAATCCTTTCGGCTGAAGGAGTGGGCGGTGCTCTTGTGGGCGGCGCCAGCCTTACAGCTGACAGCTTTATGGGGATTGCTCTTGCAGCTGGCGAAAGTGCCGAGCTTTAGAGTATAATTGATCGCGCCAATGGACAGGGCTTGTCTGGTGCAGTTCGAGACCCTAAATCTTCGCCAACCAATTGTCTGTATCCAGACCAAACGAGACCTCATTCCATGTCGCTATTCATCTTCCTAACTGTTGTTCAGGCCATTGTTGCCGCCGCGCTCATCGGAGTGATCCTGATGCAGCGTTCCGAAGGTGGCGGCTTGGGCATTGGTGGAAGTCCGGGCGGGGCGCTCGGCGCTCGCGGTGCAGCAGACTTTCTGACTCGTTCAACCAAGTGGTTGGCTGTTGCGTTTGTGGTGCTCTCCATTGCTCTTGCGGCCATTGCGGTTGATACAACTGGCGGTGACGAGATAACGTCTACAATCGATCGCAATGTCGCTCCGGCAAGTCCGCTAGGAGAAACGGACCCTCTCGGTGGGGACGGTGCAGCTCCTTCCGAAGCAGGTGAGCCTGCCGAAGACGATCCTCTCGCTGATCAATAGAACAATTTGGGTCGGTGCAGTCGCAGTGACTGTGGATTGAACTCTTCAATCCAATCAATTCGCTTGCCACGAATCCGAAACCGGCCTTAAGGCCACACTCCCATGGCGCGGTACATTTTCATAACCGGCGGCGTGGTCTCCTCGCTCGGAAAAGGCCTCATGGCGGCAAGCCTTGCTGCGCTCCTTCAGGCGCGCGGCTACAAGGTGCGCATTCGCAAGTTTGATCCCTACCTCAATGTCGATCCAGGGACGATGAGCCCCTATCAGCATGGTGAAGTGTACGTGACCGACGACGGGGCCGAGACTGACCTCGATCTTGGCCATTATGAACGATTTACCGGCGTATCTGCGAGGCAGAGCGACAACATCACCTCTGGTCGCGTCTATCAGGACATTATCGCAAAAGAGCGCCGCGGCGACTATCTCGGCGCGACCGTACAGGTCATTCCGCACGTGACGGATGCGATCAAGCAATTTGCGCTTGATGATCAAGACGATCACGATTTCATCCTGTGCGAGATCGGCGGGACGGTTGGCGACATCGAGTCACTCCCATTCATGGAAGCGATCCGACAGCTGCGGAACGACCTCGAACCCCTCCAAACATTGAGTGTGCACGTCACTCTGGTGCCTTACATTGCTGCCGCGGGTGAGCTGAAGACCAAGCCGACGCAGCACTCGGTTCGCGAACTAGCAAGCCTCGGCATAAAGCCGGATGTGCTGCTTTGCAGGGCGGAACATCCGCTTCCGGATGGGGAACGCCAGAAGATCGCGAACTTCTGCAATGTGCGCAAAGAAGCGGTGATTCCTGCGCTCGATGCGCCATCAATCTATTCGGTGCCCTTGCAATATCATCGTGAGGGACTGGATTCAGAGGTCCTGCGGGGTTTCGGAATTACTGACGCCCCCGAGCCCGATCTTTCAGCCTGGCACGATGTGACTGACCGTCATTTCAATCCGGAAGGCGAGGTGACGATCGGAGTGGTGGGCAAATATGTGGGCCTGCAGGACGCATACAAAAGCCTCAATGAGGCGTTGGCTCACGGCGGCATGGCCAACAGAGTGAAGGTCAATATCAAATGGATCGATGCCGAAATCTTCGAAGGCGATGAAAACGATATCGCTGCGAAGCTCGAGCCGATGCACGGAATTCTCGTCCCTGGTGGATTTGGTGAACGCGGAAGCGAAGGCAAAATTGCAAGTGTCCGTTTCGCGCGGGAACGCGAGGTTCCGTTTTTCGGAATCTGCCTCGGCATGCAGATGGCGTGTATAGAAGGAGCCCGCAACGCTGGGTTTGACAGCGCTTCTTCGACAGAGTTTGGCGAAACCGATCAACCGGTCGTTGGCATTATCGAAGAATGGATGACCGCTGAAGGGCTGGAAACGCGTGAAGCCGGAGGTGATCTGGGCGGAACCATGCGGCTTGGCGCATATGAGGCCAAGCTTTCCGGGAACAGCCACGTTTCACGGATTTATGGCGGTGTGGAACATATATCCGAGCGCCACCGCCACCGGTATGAGGTCAACAGCGCCTATATCGACCCGCTAGAAAGACAGGGCCTGGTCTTCTCGGGAATGTCTCCGGACGGTTTGCTGCCCGAAATTGTAGAGCGGCCCGATCACCCCTGGTTTGTAGGTGTGCAATTCCACCCTGAGCTTAAATCAAGGCCATTTGATCCGCACCCATTGTTTGCGGGCTTCATTGCTGCAGCTGTTGAGCAATCGCGTTTGGTATAAAGCGTTTTGCGGCAGCACTAGAAATGTCGTTTTTTTACAATTTCCGCCATTTGCCCCTTGCGCAGGCCATGATCTTGGCGTTACCAAAAATGCAACAGACAGGTTTGAAATGGGGTGGGGGGTGAGCTCGCCCGTTGGAATCGCAGGGGTGCTACTGGGTGCCTCGGCATCCAGCTCGGACCGGCGTTCACCGTCTTCTGCGACCCGGACGGTGAGTATCGGACGAGGCGGCTGTTAGTCGCTGGGGCGGATCCTGTGATCCGCCCCAACTTGTTACTTCACTGGAATTGAAGAAGATTATGCTGCGTCCGCAGCATCATCCTTTTCTTTGCTGTCTGGAACGGCAGTGAGCGTAGGAGCTCCATTCACAGCGATTTTCTTTGGCTTCATCGCCTCGGGCACTTCACGAATCAGATCGATCACGAGCAGGCCATCGGCCAGATCGGCACTTTCGACTCGGACATAGTCGGCGAGCTCAAACCGGCGTTCAAAGCCGCGATTTGCGATGCCGACATGAAGCAATTGGCCGCCATCATCGGCCTCGTCGCGTTTCCTGCCCTGAACCGTCAGCAAATTTTGCTGTGCGGTGATATCGATATCTTCGGGCCGAAAGCCTGCGACAGCCAGCGTGATGCGATAATTGTCTTCGCCACTACGCGCGATATTGAAAGGGGGATAATTGTCGCCGGCACTGGCGCGTGCCTGGTTTTCGAGGAGATCGAACAGGCGATCAAATCCTACGGTGCTGCGGCGATAAGGGGTAAAATCAAGACGTGACATAAGACCAAATCCTCTTTTGAGCAATCTGAACAATTCTGTGGACCTGCCACATGCAGCGCCCACGATTGTCGCCTTTGGCCCCCAATTCTGGCAGACCGCAGCGACACGACCTATGTGGGTATGCGGAAGCGGCTTTCAAGACACCGTGGACTCAAGATAAAAGTGCTCAGAATCAGATATTAACGGGACTTTCAATGAACCAGCCAGTGATTGATGTTTACACCAAGTTTGCCTGTCCATTCTGCGTTCGTGCGAAGCACTTGTTGCAGTCGAAAGATGTTGAGTTCAACGAATATGACATAACTGGTGATAGCGAAAAGCGTGACGAAATGTTGAGTCGAGCGCCCGATGCAATGACCGTTCCTCAAATCTTTATCGGCGACACCCATGTGGGCGGATCAGATGATCTCGCGGCATTGGAACGGGCGGACAAGCTGGACGCGTTGCTGGGGAGATAGCGTCGGATGGCCCGCATCGCTGTTCTCCAGATGACATCAGGGATCGATCCTGAAGCGAATTATGCCGTGATAAGTCAGGCAGCAGTAAATGCTCGCGAGGCTGGCGCAGCGGTTCTCTTCACGCCTGAAATGGCACTCTTGCTCGATCGAGATCGCAAGCGCGCGAGTGGATGGATCGATAGCGACGCGCCAGACAGAATGCTTCATCGCCTTGCAGAACTGCAGCGCGAGCTGGGACTGGCCATCGCAATCGGATCAATGCCGGTCGCCGGCGGCAAGGGCCGCTGGCTGAATCGTTCTTTCTTCTTTGGTGGGAACCCGGAGCAACAGCAGCAACACTATGACAAGATTCATATGTTCGATGTTAAACTTTCAACCGGTGAAGAATGGCAAGAAAGCTCGGCTTATGAGCCAGGAAATCGGATCGTCACTATCGAGGAAACTCCAGTTGGACGGTTGGGACTGACGGTCTGCTATGATCTGCGTTTTCCGGCGATGTTTCAGGCCCTTGCCGCGCGACGATGCGATGCGATTGCCGTCCCGGCTGCATTCACTGTCCCAACAGGAAAGGCGCATTGGCACATATTGCTGCGGGCCCGCGCGATTGAAGCGAGTGCGTTCGTGATCGCAGCAGCCCAAGTCGGCAGTCATGAAGACGGGCGCGAAACCTATGGTCACAGCCTAGTGGTCGATCCCTGGGGAGAGGTGTTACTCGATATGGGCGGTGATGGACCGGACCTCGGCTTTTGCGATGTTGATCTCAATCGCGTTGAAGAGGTACGATCCCAATTGCCCAGCCTTGCCAATGCTCGAGAAATTCCCAACTAGGGCATCAATATGATCGTATTCGACCTCCATTGTGAGCGCGGCCATCGGTTCGAAGGCTGGTTT
>JBCAXQ010000151.1:0-7031 GCA_038534015.1 Pseudomonadota bacterium
CCCAGGGGACTACACGATCGAAACGGAAGAAGAATCGATTGACGGGCTCTCGTTCTTGGCATTTCGGCGGATCGCGACCACGCTCATCGTGCGCCCTCCGGTCGGCAAGCGGGGGCCGACGCGCTTCTGGCCAATTGATCCGCAGGGACTCGAATTTGCGCTGGAGCGGGACGCCGAGCGAACGCTCAAGGCCGAACCGCACACTGACAAACAGACAGAGATCGAATCTCTACACATATCAAAATCGAAAAGTGAACCGCCCCATGGTTAGAGCATCAAAGGCACTGGCCGAGATTGGCGGTGCCATCATCGCTGCGCTGCTTATAGCGGCTCCAGCCATCGCTCAGACCGTCGTTCCGGCGGCGATCCCCGACAATTCTACGGCTCGCGGGTATGGAACAGGATGGTCTTGCGATGTGGGTTACCGCGAGAGCAATGGCGTTTGTCTTGCTGTCATCGCTCCTGAAAATGCAACACTCGACAACAATACGTATGGCAAAGGCTGGAGCTGCCGACGGGGGTTTCAGGAGGCCGGCGAGGCCTGCAAGGAGATTCGCGTCCCTGACAATGCGTTCCTGCGGGCGAATGGCTACCAGTGGCAGTGTGAGCGCGGTTTCGCAAAATCGGGTCGTCAATGTTCGGCGATCAGCGTTCCGGAGCATGGGTTCCTGACTGGCAGCGTCTACGGAACCGGATGGAGTTGTGAACGGGGCTACAGGGTCTCAAGTCAAAGCTGTCGTGCAATTGTAGTCCCCGAGAACGCATATCTGACGGATGCGACCTACGGAGCAGGCTGGGAATGCGAACGCGGGTTCGCGAATGTTGGCCAACAGTGCAAGGCGCTCGTCGTGCCGCCAAACGGTCACCTCAGTGATACCGGCAATCGTTGGGTCTGCGACCGCTCCTTTGAAAGGCGCGGTGCACAGTGCGTTGCGAAACACAAGTGAGTGTCCCTCGGCCGGTCCACGATGGATCGTCGCACAACGCGCGCCGTATCGAGGTCGTCACGACCGAAACGGAAGGCATGATTGAGAGCGGCTTCGGCTCACTGGCAACCTGTCGGGGCATTTCTGAATGTC
The DNA here is from genome assembly GCA_038534015.1 of Pseudomonadota bacterium. GTDB lineage: Bacteria > Pseudomonadota > Alphaproteobacteria > Sphingomonadales > Sphingomonadaceae > Erythrobacter. The sequence continues at coordinate 1,080 of JBCAXQ010000151.1, forward strand.
TTTCGTCCGAGTATCCGCTGGTCCAGTTCAACAACGTTACTTCAGAGCGGGATCTAGAAGAGATCGTGGCTCGCGCCCCGGACCTGGTGGTTCTTTGCGTCAAGTACATCTTCGACGACAAGGCCGGCCGGATCATCTGGTTGTCCGACTATTTTGGAAAGCGCAGTATCATCCATACTGGGTCTGACTTTGCCACACTCAATTTCGACTCCAACAAGAGCCGCGCCAAGACCATACTGCGCAATAAAGGGATGCGAACGGCGGAGTACTTTTTAGCCCAACCGGGCGCGTTTGAGTCCGGGGCCAAGCTGCCCTTGCCGTTTCCTCTCTTCGTGAAGCCCCTGAGTGCGGCAAATGGCAACGGGATCGATGCCGATTCCATGGTTCACGATTTTACGGCGTTTGAAGCTAAAGTGGCTGCAGTCGCGAAGACGTACGGCAAAGCCGCGCTTGTGGAGCAAGTCCTGACTGGACGAGAATTCACGGTTGCAGTTCTGGGCGACAGTAAGGATGCGACAGGCTTGGTCATGCCTGTCGAGGTGATTGTACCCCCCAACGAAAACGGTGATCGAATCCTTGGCCATCAGGCAAAGACCGAGAACGAAGAGCAGCTTTGCGTCGTGGAAGGGCCGCTGCATGCGCGCCTTGTGGACTATGCCGGTCAAGCGTTCGCTCTTTTGGGCGGGCGCGACTTCGGTCGCATTGATATCAAACTGGATGCTGCCGGCGCGCCACACTTTCTGGAAGCCAACCTCGTCCCTGGTATGACGCCGGGTAGTAGTTACTTCCCAAGAGCCTGCAAGATCAATGCTGGCATGTCCTACGGCGCTGTCGTTCTGAAAATTGTAGACCTCGCGCTTACCCGCGCTCGCAAGGCGGCCGCGGTTTAAGGCCGATACGTCACCGACTCTGCCCACATGGGTCGAAGCCACCGAACTGGAGTGCTCATTTTGATTTCCGGCATCGTGAAATTCTACAACACCGAACGCGGTGTTGGTCTCATCCGTAGAAACGACGGAGAGAAGGATGTCCGGTTCTTTCTTGACGTGTTGAAGACGGCAGGACTGACGACGATAAAAGAGCGACAGAAAGTGCGCTTTGACACACAGGAGAACCCTGAAACCGGAAAAATCACGGCGAGCCATATCGAGTTGGATTAGGTATTGCTCTGAGATACGCGCTGGACTGTTTTCGCCTGGAAATGTCCGGCCGTTCATACTGGCGGGCTGGTGACGCCAGCGAAAGCTGTCAGCCCAACGCGAACCAGTCGCCAGCAGCTATAGCCGAACACTCGCCAGGCGGCGAGAAGTACGCGCCATTCGAAAAGAGCGGCGTTTCGGAGGTCCTTGAATCTCGACCTTCGTTCGATCCTTCTCTGATGGTTGAAATGATTGTGCACTGAGGAGTGGATGGCGGATCGCCGCCAAGCGGATGATTTCGGGCGATGTGTTGAAATAGCGAAACGGGTTCTTGGACATGGATTTGAGGCCAAGTGTCCGGCCCGCACCACTCAAGCTTGTTCGACCTGACAGTACCTATGCAAACCTTGCTCGATACCGACAAGATCGAGTTCGATGAAATGGTCATCGCGGGCGATCAGGCTGGCATGTTGTTCCGCCAGGTGATGCTCGACTGGGTGAACGAAGAGCATGGTTCCGGGACTACGTAGGAGCACAACGAAGCGAATGACTGGAACCGGTATTTCCCGCCGTTCGACCCACCGGTCCACATGTCGCCTTTTGGCGAATGACTGACAGATTCGAGCGACGCTCCGAACGGCAGGAAGGGGCGCATTTCAAGACGTTAGGATTCAGCACCAATCCGGGGACAGTTGGCCCTTTGTTGCCGTCTGAACCATTTTCACGAATGTCTTGAGTCGGCAGCGGCAAATCGGACGAAACGCGGCGGTGGTCGAAAGGTCAATCTTCGAGATGACGCGGTGCCGCCGATCAAAGACCGCTTCGAATTTGCCCTTGCTCTAGATGCCCAGGCATCTGCTTGAGGTTAATGCCGACCGAAAAGTGGTCGTCCCCGGCACCGCGGATCACCACGGCACCGACAGAATCATCCCGATCCAGCGCATCGACCTGCGCCTCGAGCGCGTCCATGAAATCGAGGCTCATCCGGTTGCGCGATGCATCGTTGTTGATGAGCGTCACGGCCCCTCCATCGCGCTCAATGATCAGTGGGTCTCACATGTTTTCCTCCTTTCGGTCCGGAGCGCCAAAAGTTAATGGCGCGGATTTGCCTTTATGAAACTGACGATGGCGTGGGAGAACACATCCGCCGCATCGTCCTGAATGAAGTGACCTGCGCCAGTGACGATCTCGTGCGCCTGACCTTTCGCGCCGGGTACCGATTCGATGAAACGTTTCTCGCCATCCTTTGAGACTGGGTCAGAGTCGCCGAAGACCGTGAGGAAGGGCTTCTCGAACGATTCCAGCACGCGCCACGCGTTGCGATTTGCGTTGATTGCCGGATCGTCGGGAATGATCGGCACGAGCGATGGGAACTGGCGCGCACCGGCCATCGACTCAGGCGCCGGAAAGGGCGCGGCCCACGCGCGGCGCTCGTCATCATCGCAGTGTTTCAGGAACATCGTCATCACCTCAGCGGGATGGAAATCGGGATGTTCGTCGCAGTGACGAATCCAGTACATGAAGCCGGGTCGGTCCAGCGCAGGCGCGACGAGCTTCTCGCGCATCTGCTGTGCAGGCAGGGCCGGGGTTTCGGCCAGCAGCTGCCGCAGCTTCGGTGCTAGCGCGTCGGGCACATCCCTGGCGTCTGGAAGTCCGCCATTCGAAAGCACGACGCGCGCGAAGCGGTCTTCGTTTTCGGCCACGACGCGCAGCCCGATCAGACTGCCCCAGTCCTGGCAGACCAGCGTGACGCCGCGCAGGTCGAGTGCTTGCAACGCCTGCGTCACCCACGCCACGTGATTCGAGTAGGTGTAGTCAGAGCGGTCGATGGGTTTGTCCGACTTACCGAATCCGACAAGGTCCGGCGCGACGACGCGATAGCCGGCAGCGACCAGGATCGGGATCATCTTCCGGTAGAGGTAAGACCAGCTTGGCTGGCCATGCAGGCAGAGGATGGTCTCACCCTGTCCCTCGTCGAGATAGTGCATGCGCAGCGATGTTCCATCGCCTGCATCAACTTCCAGGTAGTGGGCCTCGAACGGATAGTCTTTGAGGTTCTCGAAGCGGCCCTCGGATGTGCGGACGGTCTGCATCGCGGTATCTCCCCGTCGAGTTTGCGCCGACAGCGCGATTTGAATCCGGCCTCGGATACGACGCCTTGACACAATTAGGTTATCTATCCTAAAATTAGGTTGTCAATCCTAATCGAGAGTTCACCATGACTCCTACCTACCTGACCCCAGACCCCGATCAGATCAACGCCTTGGTCGAGCTTCCGCTGGACGGCCCCGTGGTGATGCTGAACCTTCTAAAGTTCCGACCTGACGGTGGTGCCGAAGAGTATGCAAACTATGCAAGCTTGGCCCAGCCGTTCCTCGAGAAGGCCGGTGCATCACTTCGCTACCTCGGTGATGTGGCGGTCACGTTGATTGGCGGCGAGGAATGGGACGAAGCAATCCTGGTGCAATACCCTTCGAAGCAGGCGTTTCTCGATATGACCGGCCACCCCGAATATCCCAGCGATGTGCGTCGCAACGCGGTTGTGGATTCTAGGCTCTATTGCATGCAGGACCGTAATCCTGTCGCCTAGCGGCACCAGTATGCCCTGCGACACTGCCTCGGGAAACCAAGATGTCCACGACTGATCGAACCACAACCCGAGAGCGGATCCTGCAAGCGAGCCGAACGCTGTTCAACAAGAAGGGATACGCCGCGACCACGCTTGCGGAAATCGCGAAGGCTGCGGGCCTCGCGCCTGGCAATCTTACCTATCACTTCCCCACCAAGGTCCAGTTGGTTACCGAGCTCCAGAACCGCATGGGGGATGAGGTTCGCGTGCAGCGCGCGCGCTACCAGCAAGGCCCGGTTGTTCAGGACTACGTCGAGCTGCTTCTTTTTGCCATGAGACATGCCTATGAGAACCGTTTTCTACTTCGCGATCGGGCGCAATTTGCGAACGAACCCGCCATCGCAGCTCCGGACATGGCTGGCGATCTCGAAGCTCTCCACGGTCTGCTTGTGCGTGCACAAGCGGAGGGGCTGTTCCGTCGCGACATCCACGTCGATCTGCGCGTCGTAGCGCGTGCGCTGTGGATAACGAGCCGCTATTGGCTGGACCACCTGCGAGAGTTCGAGGGCATCGACGAGGTCACGTGGGATGATCTTGAGCGTGGCGTTCAACACCACTTCGCCATGCTGCTCCCCTATCTGAACAAGTCCGCACAGAAGGAGCTGGAAACTGCCCTGCTGCAAACCTCGGCGTTCCACCAGCGGCAGAGTTACGCCAATGCGTAGCGACGGGGGAGGCCAATGGTGAGCCCCACGACGCGCTCTTCTGGCGCAGCGGCCCGTCGCAGTCCGTGCGCCTCGGTGACTGGAAGCTGAATCTGATTGATCAACCTGGCCGCGGATGGCTGTTCGACTTGAGCACCGACCTGACGGAGCAGAACGATCTTTCGGCCGAGCGGCCGGACAAATTTGGCGAACTCATGGCCGCGCTAGAGGCGCACAACGCTCAGCAGGCGGCGTGCGCCTGGCCACAAAACGCGGTTCTGCCGTTCAATGGGACAAGGATCTCAGTCAGCCCGATACGCCGGGCGATGAGTACATCTACCGGACGAATTGAGTCGCAATCGAACCACCGCCGAACCAACCCGGAGCATGCCCATGACCGAAACATCCCAACGCCCTGCCACCGCCACCCCGATAGCAAACAGTCGGAAACTCCACGCCGAATTGATCGAGCCGAGCACGATGAGAGCCTGGATCTCCCTTGAGCCGATGGAACAAGAGGACTTCCAGGCGCTGCCTCTCCCCGCTGATCTTGCGCCGGCAGCAATCGGCCGCACAGCGATGGAAGAACACTGGTTCAGCCGCTCCCCGGACCAGGACGAAGACGGGCCAATGCGCTTGCGCGAGGTTGGCAGCTACCAATTCGGCCATTGCGCGAGAGCCCTGGATGTGAGCCAGCCATTCGGCCCTGAGGGGCCGCGCCGCGTGCTGGTGGAAAAATTCCAGGGCGGTCGTTTCAAATCCGGCAGCCAGGTTCCCTTTCTCGTCGATCCAGAGGGACGTCGTTTCGTGCACATAGTCGATTGTGGAGCGGATCCTAAGTCGCTCACCATACCGGAGGGTTTCGAGTTCCAGCAGCTGTCGTTGACCGAGGACTGGGTTTTTCAACTTCCCAACCCGACAACCGCCTACTTCTTTGACACTGGTGACAGCTATCAAGGACCCATCGATACGCACATGTCGGACTAAGGTGGTTTCAACTCGAGCGGCTCTGGGTGGCGTGACGGCAATGTTGATTGGCGAGGAATGTGATGAGACAAGACGAACGCGAGAACGGTAATCTGCCGCGCCTTATATACGGGATGGAGCTTTCCTACTTCACAGGAAAGCTCGAGGGCGTTCTTCGTTACAAAGAGCTCCCATATACCAGAGTCCTCAAAGGCCCAATTGGCGAAGTGGAAGCATCCACAGGGACAGCCCAGGTGCCCGCGCTCCAGATAGCTGACGGACGCTGGATGACCGACAGTACGCCGATCATCGCCTGGCTGGATGAGAAGTTTCCTCAGACTCCGGTCATGCCCTCCGACCCGGTTACCAGGTTTTTCAGCCTGCTACTCGAAGACTATGCCGACGAATGGTTGTGGCGACCCGCCATGCACTACCGCTGGGATTACCTGGAAAGCGCTGAGCACCAGGGACGAGTTCTGGCAGAAGCAGACGACAGCGATTTGCCGCTTCCCAGGTAATCCCAGCGGTAGTGCATGGCGGGTCGCCACAACCATTCGTCGGCATAGTCTTCGAG
>JBCAXQ010000152.1:0-6985 GCA_038534015.1 Pseudomonadota bacterium
GCCAGATAGCCGAGGTTCAAGCCACAGCGGAAGGCGCTACCTATGACGAGGAAGGTCTGCTTCGGCTGCTGCGACTGGCCAAGATTGGCTGTGACGGCATTTTTTCCGCCCAACTCGGGGCGACTGGCCAATAGTGTCGGAACCCGTAACCTATCGCATTTCCTATGAAGACTATCTGAGCTTCAGCCGACTTCATCAGATCAGAAGCTTGAAACCCTTTGTGATCTTCATGGTCGTCCTGGTTGGCGTGATAGGGGTAATCGCGTGGCTGGGCGGTGCGCCCGAAGTGGCCTTTGGCGGTGTGATAGGAGCGTTTGTTGCTATCACCGTATTGCCGTTGGTCGGTCGCTACATTGTCATCCCGTGGCAGACCAAGCGGAGTTATCGGGAATATTCCATGATGCATGAAGACATGACACTGTCTTTGACGAGCGACGAATTCCGTATTGAACAGCAATCGGGGAATGTTGCCGCACGCTGGGATCGCATGGCGAAATGGGATGAGAACGAGGACGTTTTCTTGATCTATCCGACCCGCAATCTGGCCTATATCCTGCCCAAATCGGACATTGGCAGCGCCAGAATTGACTACGCTCGCGAGCAATTACGGGCTAGCGGACTGATGAACAAAGGAACGCTGAGAAAATGAGCAAACTCGGGTCTGGTTCGCTCGTAATTGCCACCCACAATGCGGGGAAGCTCAAGGAGATTTCGGCCCTACTCGAACCTTATGGGGTAAAATGCCTTTCAGCCGGTTCACTTGGCCTGCCCGAACCACCTGAAACAGGCACAACCTTTGTTCAGAATGCGATGATCAAGGCGCGGTCTGCGGCAGAGGCTTCGGGCATGGCTGCCCTTGCGGATGACAGCGGTTTATCGGTCAAGGCGCTTGACGGCCGCCCGGGGGTTTACACCGCCGACTGGGCCGAACGCCAATGGTTCGAAGGGGAGCCCGGGCGCGACTGGTACATGGCAATGGGCAAGGTGGAGGGCATGCTCCAACAACTCGCACCGGGAACGGACCGCAGTGCGGCCTTTCATTGTGTCCTCGCGCTGGCCTGGCCCAACGGCGAACACGCAGTTTACGAGGGCGTGTGCCCGGGTTCACTTACTTGGCCGCCGCGCGGAGAGATGGGTTTTGGATATGATCCTGTCTTTGTGCCGACGGGGCGTGAAGAGACTTTCGCCGAGATTGAACCGGACGAGAAACATGGCATGAGCCACCGCGCCGATGCGTTCGCAAAACTGGTTGCCGAACAATTCGGGAAATGAGGCAGCGCCTCGGCTATTGACGGATCGGCCTGATTTCCATTCCATAGATGTTTCCGGCTGGCCAATAGCGGCAGACCAAGAAATCGAACTTCCCATTACTCGATAACGCGCAACCGACTTCCCGCGTCTGCGGCCACACAACCTGAGTGTAGTGCCCCGCGTCCCGCCAGTTTCCCGTGCGCGAAATCTCCGGGAAAGTGCCAGACTTGAAATACCTTTCTTCCGAATTGAAGGCATCAATCATCGCGTCTGGCGGGAAGTAGCCAGCGCTGCCCATCCAGAGGTTCTCACCACGGCCTTTGCGCTGATCGAGCGAGGCATGGCGCATGCGACCTTCACGGGCAATCCTGTTGGCCCAATCGCGGGCTTCCTGTTCAAGCTGCTCGCTCCAGACAAGGTCAGGCGCTCCGAACTCCGCACGCTCCGTGTTGTGGGCCTGGAGCCAAACATGTTCGGAGCTATCGGATTGCGCTGCTGCGAGAGAAGCAATTGCCAAAGACAACACTCCCAGAATCGACCCGATCTTTGCCCGCATTTCCATACATAGAGCTTGACTTCGAGCGATTAAGGAAGGCTGAAAGCACAGATTGTGGCGCGCGCTCTCTATATCCACTGGCCCTTCTGTGCGAAAAAATGCCCCTATTGCGATTTCAACTCGCATGTTCGCGCGAGCGTCGACACGGAGGCATGGGAACGCGCGCTGATCGCTGACATGCGACATGAAGCCCGTATGGCTGGCGGTGAGGCGCTCACCTCAATCTTCTTTGGAGGCGGAACACCATCCTTGATGCCGCCAGCGCTGGTCGCGAAACTGCTCCAGGCAGCGGAACAGCTATGGGGATTTGCGCCTGAAATCGAGATCACGCTTGAAGCCAATCCAAGCTCGGTCGAAGCTGCAAACTTCGCGGCATTGGCAAGCGCCGGCATCAACCGAGTCTCACTCGGCGTACAATCACTCGAAAACGAGACCCTTCAATGGCTTGGTAGGCTTCACGGAGCTCAAGAGGCGCTGCAAGCGCTTGAAACCGCGCAAGAGCAGTTTGACCGGGTCAGCTTTGATCTTATCTACGCCCTGCCCGGCCAGACACCGCGGCAATGGCGCGAACAGCTGACACGGGCAATCGAACTCGGCACGTCGCACCTCTCGCTCTATCAATTGACGATCGAACCCGGCACGCGGTTCGAGACCGATGTGCGACGCGGCGTTTTCACACCGCTCGACGATGATGCAGCAGCCGAACTCTATGACCTCACGGGTGAGCTGACCGGCGCAGCAGGACTTCCCTCTTACGAGATCAGCAATCACGCGCGGCCCGGGGAGGAAAGCAGGCACAACCTAAGCTATTGGCGATATCAGGACTATTGCGGGATCGGCCCAGGAGCACACGGGCGGCGTGGTGGCTTCGCAACAGCCCGCCACCGTAAACCTGAGAACTACCTCCGCGCGGTTTCAGAGCGGGGCCATGGTATTGTCGACGAACGCGCGCTTGGCGGGGGCGAGCAGGCCACCGAGGCGCTGCTGATGGGATTGCGGCTGCGCGAGGGTGTTTCGCTCAAAACGCTTGCCGAGCGTTTCGATATCTTACCCGATGAGCTGATCGAGGCTCGCAAGCTCACGCAATATGTCGAACTCGGGCATCTTTGGCAGAACGGCGAACGTCTCGGTGCAACGCCCAAGGGCATGCCTTTGCTTGACGCGCTGCTTGGCGAACTGGTCGGCAACGAACTTGTCGTCATATGAGCGTGCACGATCTGCTGGCCGCATGGCGCGAACACCTTTCGGCGGGCCGCCGCCGCAGCCCCCATACAGTTCGCGCCTATTGCGCCGCTGCACAGCGATTGCTGACATCCCTCGACCTTCGCAAATGGAATGCGGTTGCAAGTCTGGAAGCGCACGATTTGCGGCGGCATCTGGCCGAGCGGCGGTCTGATGGCCTTTCCAACGCCAGCACGGCTCGTGAGCTTTCGGCCCTGAAGGCCTTCATCACATTCGCTCGCGCGCAATCGGGTGATCCCGATCCCTCAGCTCCTCGTTTGCGGGGCCCACGCATCAAGAAGGGCCTGCCCCGCCCCGTTACACCTGACGACGCGGAAAACATTGCGGACCTCGTTTCGGGGCTACCCGATGAAGACTGGATCGGTGCGCGGGATCGGGCCGTTTTGCTTTTAATGTACGGAGCGGGACTGCGGATTGCAGAGGCGCTTTCACTCAAGGGAAGCGATGCGCCGTTGAGTGAAACGCTGCGAGTGACCGGAAAAGGCGGCAAGCAACGCATTGTGCCAATCCTGCCGATCACGCGCGAAGCAATCGAGAAATACACGGACCTATGCCCGTGGAAAATCACGCCTGATCAAGCGCTTTTCAAGGGAGCAAAGGGAGGACCGCTTTCCGCAGGCATGGTGCAAAAAGCGATGGCCCGCGCGCGTAAGGCGCTCGGCCTTCCCGATACCGCGACACCGCATGCATTGCGCCATAGCTTCGCAACGCATTTGCTGGGTAACGGCGCCGACCTCAGGAGTCTGCAGGAATTGCTGGGCCACGCGTCGCTTGGGTCAACCCAAATCTACACCAAGGTGGATGCGGCTACGATGTTGGAGAACTACCAATCAGCACATCCGAGGGCGAAGAAACGCTAGACTGAAAGCTCCGCATGACGCAATTCGATTGCGTCCCAAATCATCCCTGCGGTGTCAGTGCCGTTAAACTTGTCGATAGCAACGATCCCGGTAGGCGAGGTTACGTTGATCTCGGTCAGCCACTTGCCGCCGATCACGTCGATCCCGACGAAAACCAGCCCTAGCCGCTTGAGTTCCGGCCCCATCGCATCACAGATTTCCTGTTCGCGCTCGGTCAATTGTGTTGCTTCCGCTGATCCACCCATAGCAAGGTTGGAGCGGAACTCCCCTTCGCACGGAATCCGGTTGATCGCACCAGCAACTTCGCCATCGATCAGGACGATCCGTTTGTCGCCTTCCGCAACCTCTGGTAGAAAGGGCTGCACCATATGCGGTTCTGGCCACGTCTGGTTGAAGACCTCAAACAAGGCGGTCAGGTTGTCGCCGCCTTCGGGCACGCGGAAGATCGCTTTACCGCCATTGCCGTGGATCGGTTTGACCACCACCGCGCCGTGCTCTGCCATAAAGCGTTTTACCTCGTCGGGGGAGCGCGTAACCAAAGTCGGCGGCATGAACCGGCGATAATCGAGGACCATCACCTTTTCGGGAGCGTTGCGGACATTGGCGGGATCGTTGACCACCAGCGTCTCGCCCTGGATCCGCTCCAGCAAGTGTGTTGCAGTGATGTAGCCCATATGGAATGGCGGGTCCTGCCGCATCAGCACCACATCCACGTCCTTGCCGAGATCGAGCCGATGTTTGTCGCCCTTGGTAAAGTGGTCCCCGTCAATCTGCTGCACTGTCACCGGCCAGCATTCTGCATAGAGCCGATCATCGGCATCGAGAGTAAGACTCTCAACATGGTACTCGAACACCCGATAGCCGCGCTCCTGCGCTGCCAGCATCAGCGCGAATGAGGAATCGCCAGCGATATTGATGTTCTCGATAGGGTCCATCTGGACCGCGATACGCAGGCTCATTCTCTCGTCCTCAAGGTTGCCAGGCGTTGGTGATGTGGCGTGGCAGGCCGCCGGGGGCAAGCAGGATCACGTCGACGCGCATGTCATCGCCCTCACGAATGTATTTATGGGCGACCGCTTCAACCGCCGCTGCAACCCGCCCCAATCGATATTCATCAATTGCGTGGTCAAGATCGACAGACCTCTTGCGCCATTTCACCTCGACAAAAGAAACCAGTTTTCCTTTGCGGGCGACAAGGTCAATCTCTCCCAGCGGCGTCTTCACACGTTGTGCGAGGATTTGCCATCCCTTCAGTCGAAGCCACATCGCTGCGCGCGTTTCTCCATCGCGGCCGCTCTTTTCTGCAATCTGGCGTTTCATCCGTTCTTCAATTCGACGGCGCGCGCATACAGCTTTTTACGGTCAAGCCCAGTCGCTTTGGCGACCATGCCAGCTGCTTTGCTAGGACTCTCAGTTTCCAAGTGTTCTCTGAGCAATCCATCAGGATCATGGTCCTGATGCTGGACTATTGGTGGCCCGACCAAAAGCACAATCTCGCCTTTTGGCGGCTTTGCCGTGAAGTGCTCCGCCAGTCCTCCGGCTGAACCGGTGCGACATTCCTCATGGAGCTTGGTGAGTTCGCGCGCGACGGCCACTTTGCGGCCGGGCCAAAGGTTCGCCATCGCTCGCAAGCTTTTTACCAATCGAGGCCCGCTTTCATAGAATATCAGCGTCGCGTCGATCCCTTCGAGTTGCATCAGGACATCATTCCGGGCTTTCTCTTTCACTGGTAGAAAGCCTGCGAACAGGAACCGATCATTGGGCAAGCCTGAAAGGGTAAGGCCAGCGATAGCTGCACAGGCCCCGGGTACGGTCTTCACTTCCAGACCCTGCTCGAGAGCATCGTGTACAAGTCGATATCCCGGATCGGAAACCAACGGTGTTCCCGCATCACTGACCAGCGCCACTGCTCCTTGCCGCGCCATGTCGAGGATTGTTGCCCTCGCCCGTTCATCGCTGTGATCATCGTACCGCTGCATTCGGTTTGAGATATCAAGCGCCTTCAGCAGTCTGCCTGTGACCCTTGTGTCTTCACACGCGATCATGTTGCATCGCTTCAACACGTCGACAGCACGAAGCGTTATATCGCCAAGATTGCCAATCGGCGTCGCCACGATGTAGAGGCCGGGCGTAAGAGATTTAGTGGACGTTGATTCATGGTCTGGTGTGTTCACGCACCAACCCATGGAACAGCAAACGGGGGTCGGCAAGTATGAAGCGGTTTGAGTTGCGGCGTTCTATCTTCAGTTTTCGTGGATTGGCAGTTGCTGGCCTGGCTGTGCTGATTGGCGGTTGCTCGATCGTTCCCAAAGGAGAAACGGTAACTTCGGCCCCAGAGGTTTCGACGCCAGCGCCCGAGCCGAGTGCAACCGCGCTACCAACCGACGCGACCCGCCATAGGGTTGCTCTTCTGGTGCCGATGTCCGGCCAGACCGGCGCCGTCGGCCAATCCATAGCCAACGCAACGACTATGGCATTGCTCGATACCAATGCGAGCAATCTTCGTATTACGACCTACGATACCGCGACAGGTGCCGGAGCCGCAGCTACAAAAGCGATTGCGGATGGAAACAAGCTGATCCTCGGTCCGCTTCTGGCAGAAAATGTACCGGCTGTGCAGGCGGCGGCCCGGCGCGGTGATGTACCGCTTATCTCGTTTTCCAACGATACGAGCGTTGCGAGTGCTGATGTCTTCATTATGGGGCACATTCCCGAACAGTCGATCCGACGCAGCGTTTCTTACGCGCGGCAACAGGGCGCCAGCAGTTTCGCCGCGCTTCTCCCTAATGGAGACTATGGCGAGCGTTCGATGAATGCGTTGAACGGATCACTGAGCGATTTTGGTGGCAACCTCGTTTCGACGGAGCGGTATGCCCGCGGCAACACCTCCATTGTCAGTGCTGCCCAGAGGCTCCGCAGCCGTGGAGGATACGACACCGTTCTGATTGCCGATGGCGCGCGACTGGCTGCTCAGGCGGCTGGCGAACTCAAGAGCAATGGCGCTGACGAGACGCGCCTTCTTGGAACCGAACTGTGGCGGGGCCAATCATCGATCACACGCTCTTCGGGCTTGCAA
>JBCAXQ010000153.1:0-6919 GCA_038534015.1 Pseudomonadota bacterium
GATGTGTAAGACGGCAAACGCGCCGCGGCAATTGAGTTTGTGTTCTTCAACGCTGCGTGCCACCCGCGCCCTATCCCATGTCGTCACATCCGCTCGATGCGCTTTGCGACCTCGTCGATAATGTCGACAATCTCGTCGATTGCGGCTTTGTCGAGCTTGCCAGATCGCGCACGGTTTTTGAGCACATTGGCAAGATTGCCCATCGCCCGGAACAGGTCCGGAGACTTTTCCTTTACCCGTTCGGCGCGGTCGCCATGCTCATTGATACGGCCCATAAGCTGATCCACTTCGTCGGCGCGTTCTTCGAGCTCGGCAATGCCAGCCTTCGTCGCCTTGAACGGCTTCTTTCCGCCGGTCTCACCGTCATCGTCCTTTGATTTGCTCTTGGCTTTGGCCGGTTTGATCTGCCCCTCTTCTTCGAGCATTTGCAGGGTCGGATAGACCGCACCGGGACTTGGCGCATAGCCACCACCTGTCATCTCCTCGATGGCCTTGATCAGTTCATAGCCATGCCGCGGTTCTTCGTTGATCAGCGCAAGCAGAGCGAGGCGCAGTTCGCCCTGGCCAAACATCCGCCCGCGTCGATTGCGACGCTTTGGGCCATCCTGCCAGCTGCGGCCACGGCGGGATCGCCGACGAGAGTCGCCGTCATCCCACTCGCTCGCTGCGGATGCAGCCATCATAGCGATCATCGGGCCGAGATTGTTCCAACCGCCCTTGCCATATTTCTGCCAGGTCATTTCTTTTCTCCAATAACTCTTCGATAGGTTTAAGATATATCTTAGAGCTATCGATACAAGAGCCGCATGGCATTTTCCTACCAGTGGCTTATCTGATCGGACAAATGACTGATTTGTTCGGAAATGAAGCTCCAAGAGCGCAGGCGGTGCACGAGCCGCGTGAAGATGCTCCGCTGGCCGATCGCCTGCGTCCACGCGCTCTGGACGATGTAATCGGGCAGGGTCATCTGACCGGACCCGAGGGCGCGATCGGGAGAATGGTGGCAGCGGGAAAGCTATCCAGCATGATCCTGTGGGGGCCGCCGGGCACTGGCAAGACCAGCATAGCGCGCTTGCTCGCCGATGCAGTGGGCATGCGGTTCATTTCGGTAAGCGCGGTCTTTTCCGGCGTGGCGGATCTTAAAAAGGCGTTCGCCGAAGCGGACAAAATGGCGAGCGCGGGCCAGCGTACCCTGCTGTTCGTGGACGAGATCCATCGTTTCAACCGCGCACAACAGGATGGCTTCCTGCCATTCGTGGAGCGCGGGACGGTGACACTGGTTGGCGCAACGACCGAGAACCCCAGCTTCGAGCTCAACGCCGCTCTGCTCAGCCGCGCCCAAGTGCTCATTCTGGAACGGCTCGACAGTGAGGCCTTGGGGAAGCTGCTCGATCGCGCCGAGGAGCTTGAGGGTGCCCTACCCTTGAACGATGATGCACGGTCCGCGTTGATAGCAAGCGCCGATGGCGATGGTCGCTTCCTGCTCAACCAGGCCGAGACGCTTTACAATGCCAAGATCGCCGATCCGCTCGACCCCGCTGCGTTGGGGCAGTTCTTGCAACGTCGTGTTGCGGTGTATGACAAGGATCGCGAAGGTCACTACAACCTGATCAGCGCATTGCATAAGTCGCTGCGAGGATCCGATCCGCAGGCTTCGCTCTATTATCTCGCACGCATGCTCACGGCTGGCGAGGAACCGCTCTACGTATTGCGCCGGCTGGTGCGTTTTGCGAGCGAAGATATCGGCCTCGCGGACCCGCAAGCTCTCACACAATGCCTGGCGGCAAAGGATGCATACGAGTTTCTCGGCTCACCAGAGGGCGAGCTCGGGATTGTTCAAGCCTGTCTGTACCTCGCCACCGCCCCCAAATCGAACGCTGCCTATGCTGCGCAAAAGGCGGCGTTCAAGTCCGCGCGGGAAACTGGCAGCCTGAGGCCACCGCAGAACATCCTCAACGCTCCAACCAAGCTGATGAAGGATATCGGATATGGCGAAGGTTATTCTTACGACCACGAAACCGAAGATGGATTTTCTGGCGACAATTACTGGCCCGAAGAGATGGAGCCTCAGACCTATTACTCGCCAGTTGAGCGCGGCTTTGAACGCGAGGTAAGGGAAAGAATCGAATTCTGGACCCGCCAGCGCGAGGAGCGGCGAAATGCGCTCAAGTGACGAAGCGATGGCGAAAATGACATGAGAGATTTCGACCACTTTCTCGCCATCGATTGGTCGGGTGCCAAAGGCGAACGGCATAAGGGGATTGCTTTGGCGATCGCGGATGCAAGCGGTGGCCCGCCTGTGCTGGTCGAGGCCCCGACGCGCGGCTGGTCGCGTATCGAAGTGCTCGAAATCCTTAAGCACGATCTGCCGCGCGACACGCTGGTCGGGATTGATCTCGGCATCAGCCTGCCCTTCATGGACGCAGGCGCCTATTTCCCTGGCTGGGATCGCAGTCCGCGCCATGCCAACGCGCTATGGGCGTTTATCGACGAGATTTGTGCTAAGGATCCGCATCTGGAAGCGAACAGTTTCGTTTCGCATTCTGAGGCTTCACGATACTTCCGACACGGCAGGGATTATGTCGGGGATCGCTTTCACTTGGCCGATGCGATCAGTCGCGAGGGACGGTTTCGCCAGGCGGAGGTCCAGCAGCGGGCACAGAAATGTCGCCCGGTCAGTAACTTCAATCTCGTCGGAGCAGCCCAGGTTGGGAAAAGCTCGCTGACGGGGATGCGCATGCTGCACCGCTTGAAAGGGCATTTGCCGGTCTGGCCGGTCCAACCCATACCCAAACATGGTTCGCTGCTGGTCGAAATCTACACCGGGCTTGCGTCGAAGGAGGCGGCAAACCTCGGAGCGCGCACGAAGTTTCTGACTTACGCGGACCTCAACGCGGCGCTGCGAACGCTCGACACGCCACCGATTGATCAGACTGGCGAAATTGACGACCATTCTTCCGACGCTCTGCTCACGGCCGCATGGCTGCGCAAGGTGCACAAAGAACCGAAACGCTGGGAACCGCGAACGCTGACTGCCGAAATCGCCCGCGTAGAGGGGTGGACCTTCGGCGCGCTTTAGCGCTGGACGCAGCGAGCCAAGCGCGACAGACTAATGGTATGTCAGAAGTATCGGTCACATTCGGAATGGGCGAAGGTGTTAATCCAACTGAAGGGGCCGCTGCCAGCAGTCCCGCCGTCATCGAATTTCTGTGTGATGCAGAGATAGCGGACTCGATCCCCCACCCGCAAAAGTCCGTTCGCTTCGCGCCGGATTGGTTCCGCAATCTCGAACGCGAGATGGACCTCACCTATGAAAACGGAATGACCGCAGGCACGGTCAAGGCCTGCCTACCCGTTACAGATGCTTTCTCGCTCGGTTTCGTCATCCCGCTTCCTTACGATGTGCAGTTCCTTATCCCGGAAGACCGGGTCAGCATCCGCATGGGATGGCCGGACAATTGCGCCTTCCAGCCGGTGGAACAGCACCACCCAGGTCAGATCGGAGCGCCCAGTCCACCGTTCGAAGCGGCAATGCCATTGAAGTTCATAAACCCCTGGCGAATCAAGGTGCCAGACGGATATTCGGTGCTGTTCATGCAGGTCATGAATCGGCCCGAGCTGCCATTCACGTGCTTTTCCGGACTGGTCGATTGCGACCGGTTTGCGACGACCATCAACTTCCCGTTTCTGTGGACCGGCCCGGTGGGAGAGTTCCTGCTGCCCGCAGGCAGTCCCATGATCCAGATTGTGCCGGTCAAGCGCGACGCTTTGATCAAATCGCACAATGTCCGTGCGCCAAGCGATGATGAACGGGCCGAGCAAGAGACCGCACAACAGCGCAAGTATAACGAGGAATCGACCTATCGCCGCGAATGGCGGGTCAAAAAATGATCTCGCTAAACGGGGAATAGGCTCTGGACATTTGCACCAGTTTGCGGCTAGCGGGCGCTTCCCGAAACGGTGCGCCGGCTTAGCTCAGTTGGTAGAGCAGTTGATTTGTAATCATCAGGCCGCGGGTTCGACTCCTGCAGCCGGCACCATTCTCCCCAGATATTGCCTTTCGCTTGGCTCCACCGGCATCCTTCGCTATTTAGGTTTCAAATAGCGACTTAAA
The DNA here is from genome assembly GCA_038534015.1 of Pseudomonadota bacterium. Classification (GTDB taxonomy): domain Bacteria; phylum Pseudomonadota; class Alphaproteobacteria; order Sphingomonadales; family Sphingomonadaceae; genus Erythrobacter. The sequence continues at coordinate 4,115 of JBCAXQ010000153.1, forward strand.
TCGACCAGGCCGAGGGGACCACAATGACTGCGAAGCTCAGCGAGAGTTTGAATCTGCCATGCGGAGCGGTGCTGCCCAACCGCCTATCCAAAGCTGCCATGACGGAAGGGCTGGCAACGCCTGATGGCCGCCCCACGCCTGAGCTTGAGCGCCTTTATGGGATCTGGTCGGACGGCAGATGCGGAATGCTGCTATCGGGCAACATCATCATCGACAAGGACCACCTCGAACGCCCCGGCAACGTTGTGATCGAGCGTGAGCCCGACGCCGACATGGCAGTCCGGCTGGCCAGTTGGGCCGAGGCAGCGACCCGCAATGGCAACCATTTCTGGGCGCAGATCAGCCATGGCGGGCGGCAAACGCAAAAGCTGGTCAACCCGAATCCCAAGTCATCGTCGGACGTCACACTTGCCCTGCCCGGTGGACAGTTCGGCAAGCCCACCCCCCTCACCACAGAGGGGATCGCAGATCTGATTGATCGCTGGGCAATCGCCGCCAAGGCATGCCTGGATGCTGGCTTCACCGGTGTGCAGATTCACGGCGCCCACGGCTATCTGATCTCGCAATTCCTCTCGCCGCGCGTGAACCTGCGCACCGACGACTATGGCGGAAGTCTGGAGAACCGTGCGCGCCTGCTGCTTGATGTGGTCAAGGCTGTGCGGGCCAAAGTTGGCCCCGACTTTCCAATCTCGGTCAAACTCAACAGCGCAGACTTCCAGAAAGGCGGCTTTGCATTCGAGGACAGCCTGCAGGTGGTGAAGTGGCTGGAGGCGGCATCGGTTGACCTGATAGAGATTTCGGGCGGCACCTACGAACAGCCCAAACTGATGGGGATCGAAGGCATGGAGGAAGAGGCCGGTCAGAACGTTGCCCCCTCTACGGCCGCGCGCGAAGCCTACTTCGTCGACTTTGCCAAGGCGATGCAGGCAGAGGTTTCGGTGCCTCTGATGGTCACGGGTGGTTTCCGCACCAGGGCCGCGATGGAACAAGCGCTCGAGATTGGCGCGGCCGATGTGATTGGCCTTGGGCGGCCATTGTGCGTCACCACGGACGGTGCAAAGCGCATGCTGGATGGGGAAGAGGAACTGCCGCGCTATGAAGATCGCCTTGACCTGATCCCGTCATGGCTAGGCTTTCTCAAAAGCCTGCAAATGGTGAAGGCGATCAATGGATTTGCCGGTATCTACTGGTTTTACCAGCAGATATGGTTGCTCGGCCATGAGGGCCGCACGGATAACCAGTTCTCTGTGTTCAAGGCATTCCGGCTGGTCGAAGCGCGCAACAAAGCGATTATGCGCGCACGCGAAGCGGACTAACCGCGACCGCGATACGGCTGCACACCCTGATCTGGCACCCACAAACCTTCAGGCGCAGCACCGGTCTGCCAGAAAACATCAATCGGGATTCCACCGCGCGGATACCAATATCCGCCAATCCTGAGCCAGCGCGGCTGCATCTCTTCTGCCAAGCGCTGCCCGATACCCACCGTCACATCTTCATGAAATCCGTTGTGATTGCGGAACGATCCCAGGAACAGCTTGAGGCTCTTCGATTCAACAATGGTCTCACCAGGAGCATAATCGATCACGAGATGGGCGAAATCGGGCTGGTTCGTAACTGGGCAAAGGGAGGTGAATTCCGGCGCAGCAAACCTCACGAGAAATAACGATCCGGCTCTTGGATTCGGTACATAATCCAGAGTCGCGTCCTCCGGCGACTCAGGAAGCGGGCTGTCCTTGCCAAGAAAGGCTGGATTCAGTGCGGTGTCCGGTGTGCTTTCCATGCCGCGCTGTTGCCGTGAAAGCAGACCGGTTGCAAGCGAGTTACTGGACCCGCGCGCAATTGCTCCTATGTGCGGAGCTCCCGTCAACAAATGCAAACACACGCTGAATGCGCGCGCCCAAACACCCCTCGTTTCTGATGGCTGCCAGCCTGGCCCCGGCTCTTGCTCTGGCTGCGCCGCTTGTTGCCCAGAACAATCCGAACTCGTTCAACCTGCCTGTGCCCAGTCCGACTCCGACGGCAAGCCCGGAAGTGGAAGGCCCAGCAGACGATACAGGCGTGGTTCCCCGTGGTCCGCGCGTCATAGCCACTGAAACGCCGACGCCGACGGCAACACCGTCCCCTACATCCACGCCAGCACCGGCTGTGGTCGTCCCAAGACCGATACAAGGCCCCGCTGCGGGATCACCCGCAGATCGTGCTGTTCCTCCGAGCGCAGCTCGCACCGATCCAGCGCCTGCTGCGGACACGGCGCAATCCAGCGGATCGACCGGACAAGGCCCGCTGATCGATCTGCCGACCGATGAAACCGTGGACTTCAACCCTTCTGCCGATCCCGCTCCGGTGCCACCCGTCCCAATTGCTACCCCAACAATTGCCACAGAGCTGCCAACCGAAAGTGCGGAGTCAAGCACGCCCTTGTGGTGGTGGATCATCGGGCTGGTGGCACTGATTGGTGTACCGTTGATTGCCGGTATCTTCGTTACATGGCGGCGCAACAGGCCGCGATCAATCGAACCGCCAAAACCTTATACCCCGGTCGATAGCGGTCCTGACACGCCGCCCAGAATTGATCTGCTGCTCGACATCACCGGCGCCACACGCAGCATGATGATGTTCTCGGTCGACTTCAGACTTGTGATCGCCAACCGTTCTCCAAAAGCTGTTCGCGATGTTCAGGTCGCAGCTGTCCTGACAAGCGCGCAGCGTGGCGCGGCTGGACCTGGTAATGCGATCGAATTCGACCGGCCCGATCCGGTCAATATTGCGCGTATCGGCCCTAACCAGTCCGAAACGATCCGT
>JBCAXQ010000154.1:0-6918 GCA_038534015.1 Pseudomonadota bacterium
CGTGTCGAAGAATTCGATCTCAAGAAGATGTGGCGCTCGCCCAACGGAACAATCCGGAATATCCTTGGCGGTGTGGTTTTTCGTGAGCCGATCGTGATCGACAATGTTCCCCGCTTGGTTCCTGGCTGGACCGATCCAATCGTCGTTGGCCGTCATGCCTTTGGCGATCAGTACCGCGCGACGGACACTCTGATCCCGGGTCCAGGCAAACTGCGCCTCGTCTTTGAAGGTGCCGACGGCGAGAAAATCGACCTTGAGGTGTTTGAATTCGAAAGCTCAGGCGTCGCCATGGCGATGTACAATCTTGATGACTCGATCCGGGCATTCGCTCGTGCTTCGATGAACTATGGTCTTGATCGCAAATGGCCGGTCTACCTCTCAACCAAGAACACCATCATGAAGAAGTATGATGGCCGGTTCAAAGATCTGTTCCAAGAAGTCTACGATGCCGAGTTTGCAGACAAGTTCGAGGCAGCAGGGATCACGTATGAGCACCGCCTGATTGACGATATGGTGGCATCCGCGCTGAAGTGGTCAGGCAAGTTCGTATGGGCTTGTAAGAATTATGACGGCGACGTGCAGTCAGACACGGTTGCTCAGGGTTTTGGCTCACTGGGCCTGATGACATCGGTCCTGATGACTCCCGATGGCAAGACTGTCGAAGCGGAGGCGGCGCACGGTACGGTGACCCGCCACTATCGCCAGCACCAGGAAGGCAAAGCCACCTCGACCAATCCGATTGCTTCGATCTTCGCCTGGACCCGCGGGCTAATGTATCGCGGCAAGTTCGATGAGACGCCTGAAGTCGTGGAATTCGCGGAAACTCTTGAGCGGGTTTGCATTGAAACCGTCGAAAACGGTCAAATGACCAAAGATTTGGCGCTGCTGATCGGGCCGGGTCAGAATTGGCTGACTACCGAACAGTTTTTCGAAGCGATCGTGAACAATCTCGAAAAGGAGATGACCAAAGGGTCATAGAGTCGGCCAAATTGGTTGTACGCGGCGCAATTGGGTGACACTGCCATAGCGCCGCGTTAAGCGTGCTTTCGTGGCAGGCGAACTCACTCTTTCTCCGGTAATGTCCGATGCGCTGGTGATCCTCGGCGCGGCGGGAATTGTCATACCTGTATTCGCCCGCTTCCGGATTACGCCGATCATCGGGTTCATCCTGATCGGTATCGCGGTCGGCCCCTATGGGCTCGGTACACTGGTGGAAGAGGTCCCGTGGCTAAGACATGTCACGATATCCGATCCGGTGCGATTGACCCCCTTCGCGGATTTCGGGATAATCTTGCTGCTGTTTGCAATTGGGCTTGAACTCTCGTTCAACCGGTTGTGGCAACTCCGCCGCTTTGTTTTCGGGCTCGGATCTCTAGAGCTGATAATAATCGGCAGCTCCGGCGCGGCGTTTCTTTACTATGTCAGCGGGATGGAGCTGACGGGCGCCGTAGCGCTCGGATTTGCCCTGGCCTTCTCATCCACGGCCATCGTGCTGCCGATTTCCGGCACGCGTTCTCCGGTCGGACGGGCCGCCTTGTCGATGCTCCTGTTCGAAGACATTATGATCGTGCCGATAGTCTTCATTCTTGGCGCGCTTGCTCCCCATGCTCAGGCGGAAGGTTGGACTGGACTCACCGATACTCTTTGGCAGGGAGGGCTGGTTGTTGTGGCCTTGCTGGTGCTCGGGCGTTTCGCATTGCCGCGTCTGTTCTCTCAAGCTGCGCGAACCAAGAGCCCGGAGCTGTTTTTGGCCGCGTCGCTTCTGGTTGTGATTGGAGCGAGCCTTGCCACCGCCGCAACCGGGCTTTCTCCGATAGTCGGTGCGTTGATTGCGGGCCTTCTGATTGCCGAAACCGAATATCACAGCGAAGTCGAGTCCATCATGGAGCCATTCAAAGGGCTGGCTTTGGGTGTGTTCCTGATCACGATTGGCATGAGTATTGATCTCATGATGATCTGGGACAATCTCGGCCCGATAATGCTGGCCGTCGTTGGCATTCTGCTGTTCAAAGCCATTGTGACGGGTGTTTTGCTGAGACTAATGGGCGCTAGGCGAAGTACGGCGGCCGAAACGGGCGTGCTGATGGCGAGCCCGAGCGAAACGACACTTATCGTCCTTGCCGCGGCCACCACCGCACTGGTTGTTGATCCTGAAACGGCGCAATTCTGGCAGATCGTCACCGCCATTGGCTTGACGGTCACTCCACTGCTGGCGCGCCTTGGCAGAGTGATCGCACGCCGGGTTGAGCCTGTGCCCGAACTCCCAGAAGAAGATGAACACGAAGCCCGTACGATCATAATTGGCGCAGGACGCGTCGGGAGACTTATTGCGGACATGCTCGTCGCCCACGATCAGCCCTATGTCGCGCTCGATTCCGATTCCGATCTGATCGAAAGCGCCAAACGCGATGGATATCGCGCCACATTCGGCAATGCAGCACGCGGAGATGCTTTATCGCGCCTCGGTGTCGAACAATCGCCAGCCGTGGTCCTCACAATGGACGAACCCGTACTCGCACAAAGGCTCGTCAGTAAGCTTCGTAAGGAGCATCCAGACCTTCTGATCGTTGCCCGTGCGCGTGATACCGAACACGCCGCAGCATTGTACCGCGCCGGCGCAAGCCATGCGGTGCCTGAAACGCTGGAGAGTTCGCTGCAACTGTCTGAAGCAGTCTTGGTCGATATCGGTGTGGCGATGGGACCCGTAATCGCCTCAATCCACGAGAAGCGCGATGAATTCCGCGAGCAGTTGGAGCGGGATGGCAAGCTGCTAAGCCGGCCAAAGCTGAGAACCTCAAGCATAGAAAGCTGACGCCAGTCCGCCGGGCCTAAGCACTGACCTTAGCGACCGCGTCTCTTACAGCCGCCAATGCCTCGTCCGCCTTTGCCCCTTCTGGCCCTCCGCCTTGGGCCATATCAGGACGCCCGCCCCCGCCCTTACCGCCCATGGCTTCCACCCCGGCGCGTACCAGTGCGATGGCATCGAACCGATCGGTAAGATCGTCCGTAACTCCAACTGCAATGGCACCGCGGCCATCGTTGACCGCAATGGCGACCGCAATCCCTGAGCCAAGTCGGCTTTTCGCTTCATCAAGCAATGGGCGAAGCTCCTTGGGATTCAAGCCTTCAAGAATCTGTCCCGAAAATTTGAAGCCGCCGATCTCCTCAGATGAATCGGTCTGGCCAGACCCGCTTGATGCACCACTACCACTGAGAGCCAGTGCCTTCCTCGCTTCAGCCAGGTCCTTCTCCAGCCTTTTGCGCTCGTCGAGCAGAGCACTGATACGTGAAGGAACTTCCTCTGGCGTCGCCCGAATAGCGCCCGCAGCCGCCTTCAGCGCTTCCTCGCGCGCAACGAGCCATGCACGAGCCGACTCTCCAGTCAGCGCTTCAATGCGGCGAACACCAGACGAGACGGCGCTTTCAGATACAATCCGGAAAATGCCAATGTCGCCAGTGGCCTTGACGTGGGTGCCGCCGCACAACTCTACGGAGTAAGAGCGCCCCCCTGATCCAGCGCGCCCCATCGAGAGGACACGGACCTCATCGCCATATTTCTCCCCGAACAAGGCGAGAGCTCCGGCCTCGACGGCGTCATCTGGGCTCATCAAACGGGTGCCAACAGGCTCATTGGCGCGGATCTCCGCATTCACCTCCGCTTCGATCGCCGCAATATCTTCAAGAGAGAGAGGCTTGGGGTGCGAAAAATCGAACCGCAATCGGTCCTCCGCCACCAACGAGCCCTTTTGGGTCACATGATCGCCAAGCCGATTGCGCAGGGCGGCATGCACAAGGTGTGTTGCAGAATGGTTCGCCCTGATCTGGCTCCGGCGCTCACAATCGACTTCGAGATGAACCGTGTCACCAATTGCGATTTCGCCCGCTTCGATCTTGGTGTGATGCGCATGGAGACGCCCCAGCGGCTTGGAAGTATCCGAAACCAGTGCCAAGAAACCAGCAGGCGTCGAGATTGATCCTGTGTCGCCCGTCTGGCCACCGCTTTCGCCGTAAAATGGTGTCTGATTGGTCAGCAGAACCACCTCGTCACCACCTGCAGCGACTTCGATTTCCGCGCCATCTTTTACGATAGCAACGACGGTGCCTTCGCCAATGGTTGCGCTGTAGCCAGTGAACTCGCTCGCACCTTCGCGTTCGGCAATGTCGAACCAGACCTCGCCGGAGACCGCTTCACCCGATCCTTTCCACGCGGCACGGGCAGCCTGTCTCTGTCGCTGCATAGCAGCATCAAAACCGGCCTGGTTGACCCCGATCCCGCGCTCACGCAACGCATCTTCGGTTAAATCGTAAGGAAAGCCATAGGTGTCGTAGAGTTTGAATGCTGTTTCGCCATCCAGTTCGCCGCCTTCACTCATGTCAACGGTGGCATCGTCCAACAGCCTGAGTCCCTTTTCAAGCGTCTTGCGAAACTGGGTTTCCTCGCGTTGCAACACTTCCTCAATCAGCGATTGCCCGCGCACAAGCTCAGGATAAGCTTGTCCCATTTCCGCCACCAAAGCTGGCACAAGACGGTGCATCAAAGGCTCGCTTGCGCCAAGAAGGTGGGCGTGGCGCATCGCCCGCCGCATAATCCGGCGCAGCACATATCCACGCCCCTCATTTGACGGGAGCACGCCGTCAGCCATCAGGAAGCTGGTCGAGCGCAAATGGTCAGCAATCACGCGATGACTGGCCGCCCTGTCGGCGTCCGCAGAAACTCCCGTAAGCTGTTCCGATGACGCAATCAGAGCCCTAAAAGTATCGGTGTCGTAATTGTTGTGAACACCCTGCATCACCGCTGCAATACGCTCCAGGCCCATGCCTGTGTCTATCGATGGGCTAGGAAGATCCGTTCGTTCCCCGCTCGCTCGCTGATCGAACTGCATGAAAACGAGATTCCAGATCTCTACAAAACGATCGCCATCCTCATCCGGACTTCCCGGAGGACCGCCAATAATGTGGTCACCGTGATCATAGAATATCTCCGAACAGGGACCACATGGTCCTGTATCACCCATCGACCAAAAATTATCATTGGTTGCGATGCGGATAATGCGCTCTTCGGGCAATCCCGAAATCTTCCGCCATAGATCAAACGCTTCATCGTCTGTGTGATAAACCGTGGCAGTGAGCCTATCTGCCGACAGTCCCCACTCCTTCGTCAGCAACGTCCAAGCATGCAATATCGCCTGTTCTTTGAAATAATCGCCAAACGAAAAATTGCCGAGCATCTCGAAGAAGGTGTGATGCCGCGCAGTGTAACCGACATTGTCCAGATCATTGTGCTTCCCGCCAGCACGGACGCACTTTTGCGACGAGGTAGCCCGCGCCGCTGGTGGGGCCTCAAGGCCCGTGAAAGCATTCTTAAAAGGGACCATACCCGCATTGACGAACATCAGGGTCGGATCGTTGTACGGAACCAGCGGTGCGCTCTGCACTTTGGCATGCTCAGCTGCCCCGAAATAGTCGAGGAAAGAACGGCGGATATCGTTGGTAGACGTCATGACAGCACGCAGTTAGGCAATACTCTGAGCAGCGACAAGCGGGGAATGGACGCAGTCTTTCCGAAGTCTCTAATCGAAACTATCAAAATCACAGAAAAACCGGCGCAGCTGTTGGGAAGCTGGCGCCGGTTTTCCGGTCTTCCGGGCAAGGGAAATAGTCCCTCCTGCGCCCGCTTGAGGATCAGTCGTCAGAGTCCGCGTCCGGCCCTGTCATCATCTCCTCGGCAACCTCATCGGTGCGGCCACGAATAGCGGCTTCCAACTGGCTGCAAATCTCAGGATTTTCCTTAAGGTAAGTCTTGGCGTTCTCACGACCCTGACCGATACGAATGCTGTCATAAGAGAACCAGCTGCCTGATTTCTCCACCAACCCGGCCTTCACACCGAGATCGAGAATTTCTCCACGCTTGGAAATCCCCTCACCATACATAATGTCAAACTCGACTTGCTTGAACGGCGGAGCGACCTTGTTCTTGACCACTTTGACGCGGGTCGAATTGCCGACCACCTCGTCACGATCCTTGATCTGACCGGTGCGGCGAATGTCTAGACGGACCGAAGCGTAGAACTTGAGCGCGTTGCCCCCAGTCGTGGTTTCCGGATTGCCGTACATCACGCCGATCTTCATTCGCAGCTGGTTGATGAAGATGACCATGCATTTGGACCGGTTGATCGACCCGGTCAGCTTGCGCAAGGATTGGGACATCAGCCGCGCCTGAAGGCCAACATGGGAATCCCCCATCTCGCCTTCGATTTCCGCACGGGGAACCAGCGCTGCAACCGAGTCGACCACCAGGACATCAATCGCGTTGGAGCGCACCAGCGTGTCAGTGATCTCCAGCGCCTGTTCGCCCGTATCCGGCTGCGATATGATCAATTCATCAATATCGACGCCAAGCTTTTTGGCATACACAGGATCAAGCGCATGTTCAGCATCAACGAATGCCGCTGTACCACCGGCCTTTTGCGCTTCCGCAATGACATGCAGAGCGAGCGTGGTCTTGCCTGAACTTTCCGGTCCATACACTTCGATCACGCGGCCTTTTGGCAGTCCGCCAATTCCAAGAGCAATATCCAGTCCCAACGACCCCGTAGGTATCGATTCAACTTCCATCGCTTCTTTAGAGCCCAGCTTCATCGCCGAGCCTTTCCCGAATGCGCGATCAATCTGTGCGAGTGCAGCGTCGAGCGCCTTTTGACGGTCCACGTCTTTTCCCTTCTCTACCAGCTTCAGATTCGTAGCCATCGCACGGCCTCCTATACTTGCCTAGAGGCGATCAAAGGTTTTCGACCGCCCCTGTGTTGGATAAGTTTGTATCTGATTTGTTCCATAAGAACAAGAGTGGAACAAAAATAGTTGAGGAATTGGCGCGTGAAGCCCGGAAAACTGCGATTCTGACCCGAGGCTGGAGCTAGA
>JBCAXQ010000155.1:0-6915 GCA_038534015.1 Pseudomonadota bacterium
CCGGCGCATGAGCGAATTGCGCCGGCTCCGGCAGATTTCGGCTCCTCACCCAGAAACTCGCTGGCAACCGTGATGTAGTTCTTGCCCGCCTGTTGAGCAGCCTCCACCGCTTCGACGATTCCCATCGACTTGCGAGCTCCAGCCAATCGGATCAGCATCGGGAGGTTGATCCCGGCGATTACCTCAACCTTGCCTGCGTCCAGCAATGAGATGGCGAGGTTCGACGGTGTGCCCCCAAACAGATCGGTCAGAATGATCACGCCAGCTCCGGTATCAACCTCGGCGATTGCATCGGCAATTTCCGTCCGCCGCGCCTCCATATCGTCACTCGGACCAATGCAGACCGTGGCCGTGTTCGCCTGAGGGCCGACAACGTGCTCCATCGCGTGCACGAATTGATCGGCCAGGCGGCCATGGGTGACCAGGATAATACCAATCATAGGGGAAGTTCGGGTCCGTTAGCTACCAGTGGCACTGCGCCAAAACTCAATATACTTTGCTCGTCAGCGTCGCTCACGTTCGATTTCGTCTGCGGCGCGCGATCCAAGATTGCGATGGCGGACAGTGGGCGAAAAACCGGCGTCACGCAAGCCTTCGGCCATGCGTTCTGCGGTAAACACCGAGCGGTGTCTCCCTCCGGTACAACCAAAGGCGACATGGACATAGGCTTTGCCTTGAGCCTGATAGCGCGGGAGCACGGTCAGCAGCAGACTGCGAATCTGTGCAAATACCTCGCCGAAAGCAGGATCTTGCTCAATGTGATCGCCAACCTGTTTGTCCTGCCCGGTTAATTCACGCAGCCCTTCGACCCAGTGAGGATTGTCAAGAAAACGCATATCAAACACCAGATCGGCCAGAGGCGGCATGCCCCTTGCAAACCCGAAGCTGGAGACCGTGAGCGTCATTGGAGACGCCACCGAATCGCCAAACAGATCACGCACATGGTTCTGCAGCTGATTGCTGGCATAGGTGCTGGTGTCGATCACGATATCGGCCCACCGCCGAAGCGGTTCGAGCATTTCCCGCTCAGCCCGGATACCCTCCTGCAGCGGCCGGCCTTGTGCCATAGGGTGCCGCCGACGGGTTTCATTGTACCGCCGTTCCAGCTCCCCGCTGGCACAGTCAATGAACATGAACGTGATGGTCAAATCGTCGCGCGTGGTGAGCTCTTTCACAAAGGCGATGATTTCGTTGGGAGCAAATCCGCGGGTTCGCGAATCAAAACCAATCGCAAGCGGTGCGCTCTGGCTGTCAGTGCTGGAGATAAGCCTGCTGAGCATGCGCACAGGGAAATTGTCGATGGTTTCCCAACCCAGATCTTCGAGAACGTCAAGCGCGGTCGATTTACCCGCTCCGGACAAGCCAGTGACAAGCAGGATACGCTGTTTGCCAGCTTCAGTTTCCGGTGCGTTTTCAGGACGGGGTGAGGTCACGGCCAAGGTCTCAACTGCTTTGCCACGCATGGTAGCAACAGATTAATCGCGTTCGTCACCTGCAAAAGCAAGGCCGTGAACACGCAGAGCCCATTCAGCGCGCTGAGCCGGTGCGATTGTTCCCGGTGAAAAGGGGAGGGTTGGTATCATCTGGCCAAGAACTTCACGTCGCGCGGCCTGCTCGCAGTATCGCGGGGCGTCAGCGTCCAGTTTGAGGATCAACGCGAGCGGTGCTGATGTAACGGGTAAATCAACCAGGCCCACATTCCGGATCTCGATCTTCCCTTCGATGTTTGGCGGGGGACTGGCATACACAATCTCATCCTGCACAGACAAAAGAACCCCGTCATCCCCGACCAAGATGCCACCACGATCAATGAGGTCCAATGCGAGCGATGACTTGCCCGCCCCAGGTTTGCCCTCAATCATCACCGCGCGCCCTCCGATCACAACTGCGCTGGCTTGAGCAAGGCAGGTTTTTTCAGGTTTCACACCGCTGCCGGTAGGTCGAGGCGCAGGCAAGCGCCACGCTGACCATCTGGGCGCGAGTGGGCTTCCAGCGTTCCGTCGTGCGCTTCTGCGATGGCGCGTGCTATTGCGAGACCCAACCCGGAATGATTGCCGAAATCTTCGGCTTCCGGGCGAACAGAATGGAATCGCTGAAACACTTTCTGGCGAGAGTCGTCCGGAATCCCGGGGCCCGAATCGCAGACCATCAGCGTCACACGGCTCCCATCATTGTCGATGTCGATTTCGATCGCTGCTTCCGCCGGAGAGAAGGAGACAGCATTGTCGAGCAGGTTTTCAACCACACGTTCAAGCCGCGCCCCAACGCCGATCACATTAGCCGCGAAGCCTTTGGTCCGCAGTATGATCTCCGCGTCGCGGTTTTCGGCGCGGTTCTCCCGGCTGCCGATGATCGCCCGGACAAGATCGGCAAGGTCGATCCGTTCCAGCGTTGCCCGCGACATTTCCGCGTCGATCCGGCTTGCGTCGGAGATTTCTGTGACCAGGCGATCAATCCGCCGCACGTCATGGGTTGCAACATCAAGAAGCTGTTCTCGCAGGCTTTCATCTTTGACCGTGTTGAGTCCTTCGACCGCGCTGCGAAGGCTCGCGAGCGGATTCTTGATTTCATGCGCAACATCGGCAGCAAAACTGTCTACCGCGTCGATCCGGTGCCGCAGAGCACCGGTCATGTCCGAAACCGCGCGGGCCAGAAGGCCGATCTCGTCGCCGCGTTCGGGCAGACGCGGCACCTCTACTCCCCTGTCGCGACCTTGTCTGACGCGCACCGCCGCATTCGACAGCAGGCGGAGTGGGGTTACGATTGTGCGAGCAAGGTAGAGCGATAGCAGGATGGAACCGAACAGGATGAACAGAACGGCCACGCCTAGGGTCGAGCGCGCAGCGCGGACCGATTCTGTAATGTCGACCGCGTTGCGGGTGGTCAGCAGTGTGGCGCCATTCAATCCTACCGGAGCAACGGCGACGATCACCGGTGTGCCGTCGCGCCAATCGTAGAGGGCGATCTGGCTGACACCTTCTTCGCGTGCCTGGACCACCTCTGGCCACGCATCGGCCAGTTGCGATTTGGGTTCGACATAGTCTGGCACCGCTTCTGCGCTGACGATCGTATCAACTGCGCGGTCCAACCAATGGGCGAAAGCCTGGCTCCACGAATTGTTGTCGACGTCGGCAAATTCGAACGCTGGGTCGTCCAGCTGAAAACTGTCTGCCCACAGCAAGCCTTCGGCATCAAACATGCGCAGCCGCATGCGTTGTTCCTTGCCGATCTGTACAAGCAGTGCCTCTTGCCGTTCGCGTGAAGCGCCGGCCAGCGCTTCGGCAGTGATCTGTGCTTCGATGCGGGCGAGTTTGAAACGCTCGTCGATCAACTGTGTGCGATAACTGTCGAGATAGAACAGTCCACCTCCGAGCAGAATAAGCGGCAGAATGTTGACCGCGAGGATACGCGCAGTAAGCGAGAACCGCCCGGTCAACGTCAAACGTTCGAGGCCACGGTCAAGTTTCGGAGCCGCGCTTTCATCCATCGTTGAAGCTGTATCCCGCCCCATAAAGTGTATCTATCGCGTCGAACTCTCCATCAACGACACGGAACTTGCGGCGCATCCGCTTGATATGGCTATCGACAGTGCGGTCATCGACAAAGACATCATCCGGATAAGCAGCATCCATTAACTGGTTCCGGCTCTTGATCACACCGGGACGGGCCGCGAGTGCTTCAAGGATTAGAAATTCTGTCACTGTCAGGCTGACTGGCTTCTCATCCCAGGTGACGTGATGCCGGGCCGGGTCCATATGCAACCTGCCGCGGGACAGGCTTGGATTGGCGGGCTCTGCGTCCTGTCCTTCTCCATCAAGCTCTCGCCCAGGGTCGGAACGGCGCAAGATCGCGCGAATTCTGGCAATCAGCAACCGTTGGCTGAAGGGCTTGGCGATATAGTCATCAGCTCCAAGCTCCAGCCCAGCCTCTTCGTCCTGTTCATCATCTTTCGAAGTCAGGAAGATAACGGGCAGTGGGGTTACCTCGCGCACGCGGCGGAGCAGTTCCATCCCATCCATCTTGGGCATCTTGATATCAAAGACAGCCAGATCAGGCGGATTTTCGAGCAGCGCCTTGAGCGCAGTCTCTCCATCGGAATAGATGCGGGTCACATACCCTTCGGCTTGAAGGGCGATCGAAACTGAAGTCAGAATATTACGGTCATCATCGACCAATGCGATCGTGATTGCGTCGCCGGTTCGTTGCTGTTCGACTGTGCTTTCGCCCATTGCCATCCTCTCGGCGTGCCCGGTGGCACCCAGTTCGCACACACGGTTAGCCGCTTAAACACGCATAAACAACGCAGACCAGCATCGTCCCGGCCGACCTGTTAATTCTGTCCATCGGATTCACAGCGGAGTGGTTTGACGACTCAAATATCGCCATCTATGGCCCATCCCGCACCGGGATCGGGTGTTTTTTTGAGTTCAAGCGCATACGTATGCGCTTACCTGCTCGAAATGCGCTTTTTCCCGGGAGCGGCATTCGCATCCAGGAGAACAGAGTTGATCTCGCTCGCCCAGCCCCTTTCCTCTCAGGGTATTGAAACATCGGCTAAAATTCACCCGAACCTTGGCACTTCGCAGCTTGTTGAAGCTTCGCTGTCGGCCAAGGAAGGCGCGCTTTCAAAGCACGGCGCACTGGTGGTGCAAACAGGGGCTCACACCGGACGCAGCGCGAAGGATAAATTCATCGTACGTGACGCCGAGACCGAGAATTCGGTTTGGTGGGGCAAGGTCAACGTCTCGATGACTCCGGACCATTTTACTGCGCTCAAGGAAGACTTCATGGCGGCCCTCGCTGAGAAGGAAACCCTGTATGTTGCGGACTTGTTTGGTGGTTCACAGCCCGAACACCGAGTGAATGTCCGCGTGATCAACGAACTCGCCTGGCACAACCTGTTCATCCGCACGCTGCTTGTGCGTCCTTCCGTTTCGGAGCTTGCCGATTTCGCGCCGGAATACACGATCATCGATCTGCCCAGCTTTCGTGCCGATCCAGAGCGCCATGGTACGCGCAGCGAGACAGTTGTCGCAGTCAACCTGACGGAAAAACTGATCCTTATCGGCGGCACCAAATATGCTGGCGAGATGAAGAAGAGCGTGTTCGGCATTCTCAATTATCTGTTGCCGACCAAAGGCGTTATGCCGATGCATTGCTCTGCCAATATCGGTGCAGACAACAAGACTGCGGTATTCTTTGGCCTGTCAGGCACTGGGAAAACGACACTAAGCGCTGATGCCTCTCGCACTCTGATCGGCGATGACGAGCACGGCTGGTCAGACACAGCAGTCTTCAATTTCGAAGGGGGCTGCTACGCCAAGATGATCCGTTTGTCTGAAGAGGCTGAGCCTGAGATATACGCGACCACGCGACGGTTCGGGACTGTGCTCGAAAACGTCGTGATGGACCCCGACACACGCGACCTCGATTTCGACGATAACTCGCTCGCCGAGAATACACGCGGTGCCTATCCGATCGATTACATCCCGAACACAAGCGCCGACAATCTCGGTCCTGTCCCGGCGAACGTAATCATGCTGACAGCCGATGCCTTCGGTGTGCTGCCTCCAATTGCGCGTCTCACTCCGGACCAGGCAATGTATCACTTTCTGTCTGGCTATACAGCCAAGGTCGCTGGAACCGAGATCGGTGTGACCGAGCCGGAAGCAACCTTCAGCACCTGTTTCGGCGCACCCTTCATGCCCCGGCACCCGAGCGTTTATGGCAATCTGTTGAAAGAGCGTATCGCCAAGGGTGGTGTGCAGTGCTGGCTGCTCAACACCGGCTGGACTGGCGGAAAATATGGTGTCGGAAATCGCATGCCGATCAAGGCCACACGCGCTTTGCTCAACGCCGCGCTTGATGGCGAGCTCGACAGTGTCGAGTACCGCAAGGATGGTAACTTCGGTTTCGACGTTCCTGTCAACGTACCACTTTTAGCGCAGGCCGGAGTTGATCAATCTATCCTCGATCCGCGCAGCACCTGGCATGACAAGGCCGAGTATGATGCGACCGCGCAGAGGCTGGTGCAGTTGTTCATCGACAACTTTGCCGAATTCGAAGCGCATGTAGACGAAGGCGTTCGCCACGCAGCGCCAGCGGCACCCGTCGCAGCCTGATTCGAGTTTACCAGTTGGAGAGGAGGGCCCCGCCCGGTCAACGAGCCGGTGCGGGGTCTTTTCTTTTGGCGCCATCCAGCGCAAGGTTACGCCAGACAGATTCGATTGGAGGGACGCATACGATGAGCATTCTCGATAGCATTATGAAGCAGGTTTCCGGTTCACCGGATACAATTGCAAGCCTGGCCGAAAAGGTTGGGATTGACCCCGCGTTGGCGGAAAAAGCTGTGGCTGCTTTGGGGCAATCCCATGCTGAAGATGGCGACACTGTTGAGTTGGCGGCTGAAAAGACTGGCCTCGATACAGGCGCGCTCGGCGGCATTATGGAACAATTGGGTGGCGAAGGCGCCCTCGGCGATATTGCCGGGAAACTGCAAGGCGGCGAAGGTGGCGGCCTAGCCGGTATCGCGTCCATGCTTGATCGCGATGGTGACGGCAATCCGCTGGACGACATAGCCGATATGGCATCGGGCCTGTTCGGCAAGAAGTAAGACGCCAACAAATAGAGGAGGGACACCATGAGCCTGGCAGCCATGTTGCAGCAGACCGGCGCCATCAATTCGATGGCAAAGGAACTCGGAATCGATGAAGGTATGGCCAAGACAGCTGCGGGCGCTTTGCTGCCCGCAATCGTCGCTGGCATGGGCCGCAGCGCAACCGGCGGCACGACCACACCGGACCCGCTTGGTGGGCTAGGCGGTCTCGCTGGTGCAATTCTTGGCGGTGGCGGAAGCAGCGGTGGTGGCCTTGGTGGCGCCTTGGGCGGTGCGCTCGGAGGGGGGTTGCTTGATGC
>JBCAXQ010000156.1:0-6836 GCA_038534015.1 Pseudomonadota bacterium
AGCTGGCACGATAACCTGAAATTCGTCGCCGCCAAGGCGACCGCATCGCCCTTTGCCATCGGTTGTGTGCTCAAGCCTTTGCGCGACCTGCGTCAGCAAAGCGTCGCCTGCAGGATGTCCAAGCGTGTCATTTACATGCTTGAACCGATCAAGATCGAGCAAGAGAACGGCGCAATTGCGATCCCTTTCTCGAGGTGCCGCCAATATCCTTTCCAGGGTCTGCGACATTTGCAAACGGTTTGCGAGACCGGTCAACGAATCATAGTGGGCCAGCCGCGAGACTTGATGCTCGCTACGGCGTTTCTCCGTGAGATCCGTTCCGTGACCGCGGAAGCCACAGAAATTCTTGAATGAATCATAGACCGGGCGTCCAGTGATCGACCACCACCGCTCCGATTCTGTACCGGCTGCCTTAAGCTCAATCTCGTGAAAGGCTGAGCGTGCCGAAAGGTGAAAGGCAAGCGTTCGTTCAGCATCGCTGCCATTCGAACTGGATTCTACGATCTCCGCCAACGGGCGGCCAACCAGTTCATGCACGGATTTATCAAGAGCGCTTGCCGCAGAATGTGAGATATAGCTGATCAGGCCTCGTCGGTCAGTCTCGAAGAACCACCCCTGCCCCGTCTCTTCGAAGCTGCGCAATATATCCTCGGCCCGAGCCGCCACACGTTCGCGCGCTTCGCGCTCTTGCAGTCTTTCTTGAGCGTCCTTCCAATCAAGGCGTGCGATGAGAGCCAAAGCAAGAAGCGCCCCAATGAGCGCCATAATCGTGAGCAGACTTGGGTGGATCAGCGCGAAGGCCGCCCAGATCGATATCTTGGCCACGAACAGCGATGCAATTCTTCGTCCGAACAGGCTCGCAGAAGCGGCATTGATGCAGACCATGGTTGCGACTGCCCATTGCCAAGGAAGTCCGATTTGAACGAAACTCCCCAAAGCAAAGCCGGCGCTGGCCATGGGAAGCGCGACACCGACGAGCAGAATTGCAACCCGCGATGCATGGGAAGCGGTTTCGCGGCGTTCAAGGCTAGCCAGTGTGTTTCCAGCCCAGAGCAATGCGATCGATATCGCAGCAGCGATTGCGGGCAGACCGATCAACACTGCCTGCGCGACACCAGCAGAGACAACAAACGTCAGCGCAATGAAAAGAGCCATTGGGCGGGTCTTTGGAGGGAGATAGAATTCGTGCTCAGGAACAGCACCTTGACCCGGGTCCGAAGCTGGTGGCACCAAAGATGACTGAGCACGAGTGTGATCACGCCGATCTGACCGTGAACGCTCCACAGCGGATAACCTGCCCGAGGCCTCAAGCGGGTCGCGCTGCTCCCCGCGCGGCGGTCGATCCAACCCCGCATGCTTGTTCGCCACCCGATTGCTCATGGCCATCGCTTACACTTTGCTGGTTTCCCGATCAGTAAAGCGCGATGGTTAATTTCTTAATTTCGCTCCATTCTTGAGCAACTAACCATTGGGGCCGATTTCAACCTCAACGAAGTCTCTGGGAGCTGGTGGACTGGCCAGGCTAGCTGCCAGCGCGCTGTATGGGTCTTTACCCAGCGCTCTCAGAGGCTTGCCTGCGGCCTCGATCTGATACGGAGATACTCGATGGCGGGTACACAGCCCTTCTGCTCCGTCGCTGATAAGCGGAGTTTCGAATTCCAGACCCTGACTGGAGCCTTCTGAGCGCCGAACAGTAGCGACAGCGAGTTGGCCACCTCCCAGGTCAAGAACTATGTCGGTTCCGATTTCAACACCGAGGAGACCTTCGACCTTCGCTCCCGTCTTGGACAGGTTGCGAAGGAACACATTGTAACGGTGGTCCCCATGGATAAGTCCGATCCGACGAAACTCTGTGCGGCGATCGGCACGATACCTGTTCGGCCCCTGTGGTTCGTATTTCAACTCACCATTGCCGATCCGTTCCTTGATCCTCTCTATCGGAACAGCGCGTGAGAAAAGAATGCCTTGAAGGTGGCTGACCCCTTGCTCGGTAACAGCCTTAAGCTCATCCTTGGCCTCAACACCTTCTGCAACAGTTTCCATACCCAATGCTTTGGCAAGACTCACGACTGCGGCGACAATGGCTTTGTTGTTGTTGCCGTCTGCAGAGCAGCCACGCACAAACGTCTGATCGATCTTGATCTTGTCAAATGGCGCGTCGCGCAAATAGCTGAGAGAGGAATAGCCGGTTCCAAAATCATCAAGGGCCAGCTTCACACCCAGCCCTTTCAGACGTTTGAACATGGCGAACGCGCGATCGAGGTCTCCCACAAAGACACTTTCCGTGATCTCCAGCTCAATCTGGTTGGGGTTAACCCCTGATGCCTTCAGCGCCCGCTCAACGACGGAAACAAAGTCTTCGGCCGAAAACTGGACGGCGGAAACGTTGACCGCAGCCCGGATGGTTTCAGGCATCTTAGTCATCTCTTGGCAGACATGGTTCAATGCCCATTCGCCAATCTCTCGAATTAGACCTACTTCTTCGGCGACAGGAATGAAGTCTGCCGGAGAGATCATTCCACGCTCGTGGTGCTCCCACCGCATGAGAGCTTCCATGCAGGTTACGTGATGAGTCTTGGCATCGACAATTGGCTGAAAATGGATCTGCAATTCCTCGCGGCTGATTGCATCGCGCAAATCCTCTTCGATCTGGTGCCGGTGGCTGACGCTGTCCTTCAAATCACTCGAATAGAACCGGTATTGGCCCCGGCCGGCGCCCTTGGCTGCGTACAGCGCAAGGTCGGCGGCGTTTACCACCTCATCTTCCTCAATCCCGTCATATGGCGCGACCGCGATGCCAACCGAACAGCCGATGACAGCGCGCATCCCGTTGATCGAATAGGGCTGGCTGATCATCTGAATGGTGCGTTGGGCCAGATCGCCAAGAACACCGCGATCATCGCTGTCGGGCAGAATGACCTGGAATTCGTCACCACCTAGGCGCCCGATCTCTCCCCGGTCGCCAACGATGCGTTTGATCCGTTCAGCAACTTGTTTGAGCAGTTCATCGCCAGCGGGGTGCCCCATCGTATCGTTGACTTGCTTGAAGCGATCGAGATCGATCATCAAGAGACCGCAGCTGCGTTTCGACGCGCGGAAAGCCGCAAGGGTGGAATCCAGCTTGCTCGCCATGCGGTGACGGTTGGCCAACCCGGTCAAAGAGTCGAATTGCGACAGGCGCTCGCTTGTTCGCTGCTGTTCGAAGGTCGACGAAATATCCTTTGCGATGCCGTGATAGCCACCGAACTCGCCGTCGGAACTCAACTGCGGTTTGGCTGAAATCTCCCACCAGGATTCGGACCTCGCCATGGGCAACCCCACTGGAAGCGCATTGATCGAATTCCGAGCTGCAAGGACAAACTTCAACGAACGTTCGTTGCGTTCACCGTTTGAATCGACGCTCGAGTCAAAGACTTCGCTGATAAAGCGCCCGATGATATCGCCGCGCTCAACACCCAGAGCTTTGCAAGCTGGCTGAGAAATGTAGATCAGTCGGCCGGACGCGTCGCTTGCCCAGAACCACGCAAGATCCGCGTTCTCGATGCTGTCAAACACCTTGGCCTTACGTGCAGTATCGGCCGGATCGATCGGAACCAGGCGCGTTTCCTGCTCCGCTGCTTCGCGGTTCTCGCCGGTGGCGCCAGTCAGTTTTGATAGCAGCCCTGCCATCAGTCTTTGTGCCTCGATTTCCCCCGGTAAGGATCGGGTTAAGTCTTCACCGACTTGGACTAGTTACATTTCCTTGCAATTTGCCTAACTGCTTGGAAACCATGAGGTCCCTTCGCCTTGGCGCGGCAAAGACGGGATGCTTGTCATTCGCGTGGTTGCGGGCCATTGATGGATCATACGATAAGCCGATATTGAAGCGGCACTTAGATAGGGGATCTGCGATGGCTGACGGAACTGTGAAACTCGAAAACGAAGCCGCACAATCTACCAATGCTCTCGGTCCGCTGATCGGGGTGGCACGCGAAGACTTCGTCAGCGCGGTAGCATTACTTCTGCGGGAGACGGCGACCGATCCGAACCGCGCTTTCAAGCATGCGCGGTCATTTGGCGAGGATATGGTCAAGATCATGACCGGCAAGAGTGATCTTGCGCCACACCCCAAAGACAAACGGTTTCAGGATCCCGCCTGGCAATTCAATCCATTCTTCCGCGCTGGAGCACAGTATTATCTGGCCGTGCAGAAGGGGATGCGAAGTTGGCTGGAAGACCTTGAACTCGATGAACTTGAGCGCAACCGCGCGAATTTCATTGCCAACATCATCCTCGATGGGCTTGCTCCAACAAATACGCTGGCCGGCAATCCCATCGCACAAAAGCAGGTGATCAATTCCGGCGGGCTTTCGCTGATCAAGGGTCTGCAGAATGCCTACAACGACCTCGTCCACAACAAGGGCATGGTCAGCCAGGTCGACAAACGACCTTTCAAACTGGGTGAGAACATCGCGACGTCGAAAGGGTCTGTGGTCCATCGGACCGAGATGTATGAACTGATACAATACGCTCCGACGACCGAAGAAGTCTATGAAATTCCTCAGCTAACTATCCCGCCACAGATCAATAAGATGTACATCAACGATCTCTCACCGGAGAAGTCGATCATAAAATGGCAGGTCGATAACGGCCTGCAGACCTTCGTGATATCGTGGCGCAATCCTTCCAAGGACCAAGGCCATTGGGACATGGCCGATTACATCGCCTCGTGCGAAGAGGCGCTTGAGGTGGTTTCCGAGATTTCCGGGTCGAAAAAGGTCAACGTGTCAGCTGGTTGTTCCGGCGGGCAGACTGCTTCGGTGCTCGCATCGAAGCTGGCGGCGACCAAGAACGATGTTCTCGGCACTTTGACGCTTATGGTCTGCGTGCTGCACCCCAAGCAGACCGATATCGAAGCCGCATCTTTGGTTAGCGAAAACGGCACAGCATTGGCCCGCCAGCGCGCTGCCAAGGCGGGAATCATCAAGGCAGACGATCTTGCGCGTGGGTTCGCCTGGTTGCGACCGAATGACCTCATCTGGAATTACGTGATCAACAATTACCTGCTCGGGATGGACCCGCCTGCGTTCGACGTTCTGTATTGGAATGCCGACGCAACCAATCTTTCCGCTAGTCTGATGGGTGACTTCCTGACCCTGTTCGAAACGCTTGCCTTTACCAAGCAGGGGGAGGTCGAGATGGCCGATCACAAGGTCGATCTCAGCAAGGTAAAATCAGACCTGTTCATCCTGGGCGGGGTGACCGACCATATCACGCCATGGAAGGCGACCTATCGGTCAACCCAGCTGTTTGGATCGAAAGATGTGACCTACGTCCTCAGTCAGTCGGGTCATATGCAGGCGATCCTGAACCCTCCGGGCAACCCCAAGGCGAAGTACTTTGTCCAGAAGAAGAAGGGCAAACTTCCACCCACAGCCGACGAGTGGCTGCAGAGCACCGAAGAGGTAAAAGGCAGCTGGTGGCCATATTGGATGGAATGGATTCAGACGCGGTCCGGCGACAAGAAAGCCGCACCCGAAACTGTGGGCAGCGATACCTACAAGGCGATGGATCCAGCCCCGGGCCTCTACGTCGTGGAAGAAGTCTGATACAGGATCGCGCGTAACAACAGATAGACAGCTTATGAGGAGTGCCTCCTTAAGGGATCAAAGCAGGCACTCCTTACCCGCTCAGCCATGCCATTGGGTGAGCGCAGAAAGGACGGGAATTTCGTGTCTGACGCAATGAACGACGCAGTCATCACCATGGAACAGGTGGGTGGCCGGACGCTACGGACTGCTACGTGGAGGCTCGATCAGGATAGCGAGCATCCGCCCGTATTGTTTTTTAACGGCATCGGCGCAAACATCGAAGCTGTGGCCCCGCTGGCAGACGCGTTGCCGGAACGTGGACTGATCATGTTCGACATGCCCGGAACGGGCGAATCACCCGATCCTGTGTTGCCGTACAACCCATTCACGATGAGCTGGACGGCGGCGGAGCTGCTTGGCCGCTACGGTCTGGGCGAGGTCGATGTGATGGGTGTGAGCTGGGGCGGTGCCATGGCGCAGCACTTTGCTTTGCAGCATCCCAAACGCACCCGCCGGCTGGTTCTGATCGCAACCACTCCCGGCATGGCCATGGTTCCGGGCAATCCCGCAGCTTTCACCAAGATGGCCAATCCGCGTCGCTATATCGACCCGGAATTCATGAACGAACACTTCGCTACCCTCTATGGCGGAGTCGACAAGGATGGGGCAGAGCACCAGAAGGATAGCCATATCGGACGGCTAAAACCGCCTTCCCCGCGCGGATACATGTATCAGCTGCTCTGCATGCTCGGCTGGACGAGCCTGCCCGCCCTTCCCTTCATGCAAAAGGAAACCCTTATCATGATGGGCGATGATGATCAGATCGTGCGTCCGATCAACGGGCAGATACTGAAAGCGATGATCCCCAATTCACGGATCGAGATGATCCAGGGTGGCGGGCATTTGTTCCTGCTCACCCATGCAGATGAAAGCGTCGCCTTGATCAAAGAGTTTCTTGATTCGCCGGAAACAGCCGAGGAAACGGACCGGTTCAGCGCGTACGCAGCCTGACTTACTCGGCTCGGCTGACTCCACAAGAACCCGACTGCGGCAGGCGGCCCGCTGCTTCCAGAGCGGCAGCAGCCGCACGGGGTCTGTCGGTGGCGATAATATCCACTCCGCCCTCGCCCAGCTCGGCATAGCGTTCATCGGTACCGAACCGCGCGTTCACAGTGTCGATCGAATTGGGTGAGCGCCCGAGCGTACCAAAGATCACTTCAACATCTTCGCGGTCTAGCGCCTGATAAAGATCGGGCCTTGCAGTGC
>JBCAXQ010000157.1:0-6834 GCA_038534015.1 Pseudomonadota bacterium
CCTGGTGTTGATCTTCGGGATCATTCTGCAGGTTCTGCCTGTATCGGGCTGGGGCGCGCCAGAGTTCATAATCCTGCCAGCGGCAACGCTTGGCCTGTTTTATGCCGCCTATTTCGCGCGACTGACCCGCGGTGGCATGCTGGAGATGCTGAATCAGGATTTCGTGCGTACAGCCAGAGCGAAGGGCGTACCCGAGGCGACCATCATCTGGAAACATTGCCTGAAGGGTGGGCTGATACCGGCGATCACCTATCTCGGTCCGGCATTGGCGGGCATCATTTCGGGCTCGTTTGTAGTCGAGACGATCTTTCAGATACCCGGCCTTGGCCAATGGTTCGTCAAGGGAGCACTCAACCGCGACGACTTTCTGATCCTTGGCCTTACCGTCCTTTTCGCTGCGTTGATCGTGGTGATGAACCTGCTGGTTGACATCATTCAGGTCGCACTCAACCCACGGCTGAAGTATGAAAAATAGTCCCGTATCCGGAGTTCGACCATGACCGCCCGTACCGCCGAAATGGTCGCCGGGGCGGAAGAGCGGATTGCCGCCCAGCCGACGGTTGAAACCCTTGAGAAAGGCTCTTCGCTCTGGATCGATGCGTGGCACCGCCTTCAACGCAACCGCTTGGCGATGATCAGCCTGTTCCTGTTCTTCGGGATTGTCCTGTTCTGCGTGATCGGTCCGTTTTTTTCGCCCTATGATGGGCAAGCACAAGACCTGATGAAAGGCGCCCAATCGCCTTCGGCAGAGCACTGGTTCGGCACTGACACTTTGGGCCGCGATTTGATGGTTCGCACTATGGAAGGCGGGCGGATTTCTCTGCTTGTCGGCCTCGTGGCCACGCTCGTCGCACTCGCGATTGGCGTCGTCTATGGCGCGACCGCTGGCTACCTCGGCGGACGGGTCGACGCCGTGATGATGCGGATCGTCGACACGCTTTACGCGCTTCCATTCACGATTTTTGTCATCCTGTTGATGGTCGCATTTGGACGATCACTGTGGCTGATCTTTGTCGCCATCGGCGCGGTCGAATGGCTCAGCATGGCGCGGATTGTCCGCGCGGGCGTGATCGGCCTGAAGAAGCAGGAGTTCGTCGAGGCAGCCGTTTCCCTCGGATACAGCCATAGCCGGATTATCATCCGCCACTTGATCCCCAATGTGCTTGGCCCAGTGATCGTGATCGCGACGCTGACGGTGCCCGCCGTTATGCTCCTCGAAGCCTTCCTCAGTTTCCTCGGTCTCGGCGTGCAGCCTCCCAACGCATCCTGGGGCGTGCTCATCAACGAGGGACAACAGAACATGGATATCTTTCCGTGGCTGCTGATGTTCCCGGCCTTCTTCTTTGCGCTGACGCTGTTTGCGCTCAATTTCCTTGGCGATGGACTGCGCGATGCACTCGATCCCAAAAGTTCGAAGGACTGATCGATGGCGCTGCTCGATGTCCGAAATCTGACCACTTCATTCCACTTGCGCAGCGGCATTGTGCGCGCCGCACAGAACATCAGCCTTTCGCTGAATCGCGGAGAAACACTCGGCATTGTCGGAGAGTCCGGTAGCGGCAAGTCCGTGACCTGCTATTCGATTATGCGGCTGATCCCGCAGCCTCCCGGGCGGATCGAAAGTGGCGAGGTGATGTTTGACGGGCAGGATCTGCTGACCCTGTCCGAATCCGAGATGCGCCAGATCCGTGGCACAAAGATTTCGATGATCTTTCAGGATCCGATGACCTCGCTCAATCCCTATCTGCGCATTTCGACCCAGATGGTCGAGGCAATCCGCGTCCATGAGCAGATGGATGAGAAAGATGCGCTGCGGAAGGCCATAACCGCGCTTGAGGAAGTGGGCATTCCCGATGCTTCGAAGCGCGTGCTTAGCTATCCGCATGAATTTTCAGGCGGGATGCGCCAGCGCGTCATGATTGCGATGGCGCTGATCAATGATCCCGATCTTCTGATCGCTGACGAGCCCACCACAGCGCTTGATGTGACGGTTCAGGCTCGCGTGCTCGATATCATAAAGGAGCGTCAGGAAAGGTTGGGCACGGCCGTTATCCTGGTGACGCACGACCTAGGCGTGGTCGCTGGCACCTGCGACAAAGTGCAGGTCATGTATGCCGGGCAAGTGGTCGAAAGCGGCACGACCGATCAAGTCTTCTATGATCCGCAGCACGCTTATACACGGTCCCTGCAGAAGGCGATTCCGTCGCTCAAGCAGAAGGAGGAGGTGCTCTACACCATTGCGGGCACACCGCCGGACCTGTCCAAGCCGGTCGCAGGCTGTGCCTTCTATCCGCGGTGCCCATTCCCCAAGATTGCGAAACCGGATGGTGCCCCGCCGGAGCTGATTGAGCTTAAGGATGGCCATTGCGTGCGCGATTGTGGTTTCTGCGATCGCCGCAAACCGATCGAAGAAGTTCTGGCAAAAGAAGTTGCGGAGGATGCGCAGTGAGCACCGCCGAGACCGCCATGGAGCGGGAATTCCTGGTGCTTGATGACGTCTCGCAGCACTTTGATCTCGGCAAGCATGCGTTTACGCGCGCGAGCAAGGGTGTGGTCAAAGCCGTAGACGGCATTTCGCTCTCGATCCGAAAAGGAGAGATCCTTGGCATTGTTGGCGAATCCGGCTGCGGCAAGACGACGCTGAGCCGCACGATAATGCAGCTGCTGCGCCCGACATCGGGCCGCATATTCCTTGAAGGCAAGGAACTCAGCGCGCTCAGCGATTCAGACATTCGCGCCGAACGCATCAATTTCCAGATGATCTTTCAGGACCCGTACGCCTCGCTCAACCCTCGGCTTACGGTCTTCACCACCCTCAGCGAAGCAATCGGCACCCGCCATCCCGATCTGCGCGGCGAAGCATTGCGCGCGCGAGTGATCGAATTGATGCGAACAGTCGGGCTCAATCCGGCGCAGATGAACCGCTACCCGCATGAGTTTTCCGGCGGGCAGCGGCAACGCGTTGCAATTGCGCGAGCGCTGGCTCCCGAACCCATGCTGGTGATCGCGGATGAGCCGGTCTCTGCCCTCGATGTCTCGATCCAGTCGCAGATCCTCAACCTGCTCAAGCGTCTGAGCAGCGAGATGGAACTGACGATGATCTTCGTCTCGCACGATCTGTCCGTCGTGCGCTACATCGCCGATCGCATCGCGGTGATGTATCGCGGGCAGATCATCGAGCTCGGAACTGCCGAGGTGATCGTCGACGATCCTCGCCACATCTATACCAAAGCTTTGATGAGCGCGATCCCGCTTCCAGATCCTCGCAGCGAACGCACTCGCGAGCGTATCCTGCTTGAGGACGAGCCGCCCAGTGGTTCTGAAGGCGATGAACCACCTGACTCAGGTGAACTGGAAGAAGTGTACCCGGGCCATTTTGTGTCGACCCGGCCATTTGATCGGCGTGTAAAGCAAGTCTGAGGGGTACAGACTAGCCCTGCTGGCTCCATCCGCAACAGGTGCACTTGGTCAGACAAGAGCTTTCTGCGATACCGCGAAATTTGAGTGCTGCAGATCAGAAAAATAGGTGCCCGTCCCGATGTCCGGGCAGCGCACAGCACTATCCTCATGCCGTGCATTCATTCGGGGATGCGCAAGAACGCAATCCCAGCGATTGGAAGAGGCAGATATGAACCTGATGCTCCGTGCTACACTTGCCGTTGCCGTCGCCCTGGCAAGCACCTCTCAAGCGCAAGCGCAGGAAATTCCCCCACTAAACCGGGGGGCCTTCGAAGTATCAATGCACGATCGCTTGCGGGATAACACGGTCGGCTATGCATTTGCGCTCACTGGTCCGGTCAATATCCTTGCCGAAGGAGCAGATGGCTGGGCCCAGAAACCGGGCGACGGCAACGTCCGTATGACTGTTCGGACACCGAGTCATATCGGCTCGGTCAGCAAGCTGATGAGCGGTACCGCGCTACTCTATCTGTTGAGAAAAAAGCCAATCTCAAACGGCACGGTCAACCAGCAGCTTGACGCGCCGCTTTCCGATTTCCTGCCCCTGAAGATGAGGCAAGCCTATAGCAGGCGACTTGCGGGGGTAACCTTGCGGAGACTGCTGATGCACAAATCGGGTCTGAGGCGTGCCCCCGGAGATGTCGGCTATTGCGATGGCGGTGCGCCGGTCCCGAACGGCTGGATCAATATCGATTATGGCCTGTCACGCGGGGCGCAAGGGCCGGGCACAAACCGGAAATACGATAACTGCAACATCTCGGTCCTCCGCTTCGTGATCCCGCGCATAGCCTTTCCAGACCAGGCCGCGTCTATCGATCAGTCCCATGCAGACAAGTCTGGCGCTGCCTATGGCGCGGCCGTCGAGCCCGCCTACAGATTCCTGTTCACCACCTTCATGTACACGCAGTTCTTCGATACCGTGTTTCGGGGGACAATCCCGACCTGCAATCCGGCGCGGGACCGCGGCCCGGACAAGTTTGCCAAATACTACGACTCCCTAAGCGATGCGACCGGCGGTTTCGTCGAGCCGGAAACCTGCAATCCGCAAGGCAGTTTCTACATGAGTGCCCGCCAGCTTGCGCGCTTCGCCCGCCAAGTTGGGTTTGGCAATTCGCTGGTCAGCCGCGGTATTCGTAAGCGCATGATCGCGCCCGACAATATCGATGATCGCCTGGTGTTCAACAGGATCATCAGCGACACGACCTTCGTGGCTGAAACTTCAAAGCGCAATTGGGTGTATCACGGTGGATCGTTCAGGGGCGCGTCGGCCGTCGTAATCAAACTGCCTGGCAGACGGTATGGCGTTGCAGTTTCGAACAGCGACGAAATCTCTTCGGGTGACCTCGCGCAGGCACTGTTCGACGCCTATGTTGCTGCCACCAAAAACGCGCCGCGACGCACGAACGGGTGAAGCTGGATAGCATTAGTGCGGGTGATGGTGTCGATGGACTGCGCCACCTGTTCTCGCGAAAGCTGCCTTTCAGCGTGCGTCGCATTTCGAGCCAAGCAAATGACATTGGGCTTCGGCTGCAAAGCGGACCTGAAGATCAGCATCACTTTCGCAGCCAATTGTCGGAAAACTCGACTCTATCAACCTTCGCCAAGTGTCTGATCCGTTCGAGCTCTGATACCAATCCGGCACTACGCGCCTTCCCCATTCGAACTCCGTTCTCAGGCCAGAACGCACGAACATTGATAGAGCTGCCAGAGCGCTTGGCGTCGAGCCGACCGATCAGCCGGTCATCCTGCATCACTGGAAATACGTAATAGCCGTATTTCCGCTTGGCTTCGGGCACGAATATCTCGATCCGGTAATGGAACCCAAACAGGCGTTCTGCACGCGCGCGATCCCGCAGAGCAGGATCGAAAGGCGATAGCAGGCGAACACGCGAAGTTGGCTCCGGAAACGATAAAGCCTCGTTGATCGCCGCCTCCGTCGTAAAGCTGCGCCGCCGCGACCCATCCGCCAGTTCGATTTCTGCTTCGATGATTTCACCGGCCTGAAGCTTTTGGATGCACCAGTCTTTTGCTTCGTCCCGGGTAACGATTTCGAAGAACGCTGCCAGCTCGCCGCTTGTACCAAAGCCGAGCCGACGGAGCGCTTCCGACATCGCCCAGTCTATGATTGCAATGCGATCATATTGGATCTCGCGGTAAACGGACGGAATAACACGCTCTGACAAATCGTAGAACTTGCGAAAGCCCTGACGATGACAGATCGCCAAATGCCCCGATCTCCATAGAAATTCCAAGGCGGTTTTCGAAGGGTGCCAGTCCCACCAGCCAGAAGATCCACTCTTTTCACCGTTGGCCACATCGAGGCTACAAGTTGGTCCATTGTCCGTGATGTGCTGGAGAACTTGTCCGATTTCAGCTTCCCATCCCCGGCGACGATCATCTGACCAGCGCGACCGCATGCGCGCTTCATCGCGTTCGAACTTAAGACGCCACATTGGGTAGTATTTCATCGGGATTATGGCGGCATCATGGGTCCAATGTTCGAATGCGCTGCGCCGCTGCGCAACCAAGTGTTCCAACGCCTTTGGCCGGTACTGGCCGCGGCGAGACCACAAAATCAGATCATGGGCACGGGCGAGCGTGTTGACGCTATCCACTTGGACGAAACCCAGATTATCAAGCACTTTTTCCAGATCATCGCCCCTCCCCGCGCCGGACGCCCGGCGCAACAGCAAGTGACGATCCAAAAACAGACGTCTTGCGCTTCGATTGTCCAAGAGTGGGCGTTTCATTGCGCGCTCGTATCACCCAAGATGCAGCAGCATTTCAATGCATGTTGTCGTGCATTTCTACCAAACACTCAGGCTCGGTCGTCAAAATCAACAACCGGTCGGCCGCTTTGCGTGGGGAACCACCGGAAGAGGCAATTCGGCTAGAAAACCGAATTCTTGAATGGCTGCTTGCTCCTGCTTGAACCCGCCGAAACTCACCTCAAAACCTTAGTCAGTGTTTGAGCTGAAAACGGATGATTGGTGCAAGAAGCCGACGTTCCACTCGCGGCCCAACTCCAGCCCTCACTGAACGACCGGGATTGGGGGTGGAATCGGAAGCTCAGCTTTGGTGGAGCGGCTTGTTCGTTAGCACGCTGTTTGGGCCTGACCGATAAGCGAACATATCTTCTGGTCAGGCCTATGGGCTTGATCCGGGCGCAAGCGTCTCTTGAAAGAACTCCAGCGTGGCGGCCCAAGTTCGTGCTTGTGCTTGCGCTTCGATGCGGCGCTTATCACCCTTATCAAATAGCAATGTCGGATTGTAGCCTGTGCCCGTGATGCCATGGGCTGCTTCAGGCAGTACAAGCAACGAAGTTGGAAGCCCCGCCTCGGCGCGGCGTTCAGCTAAGTTTTGCGCCATATGGCC
>JBCAXQ010000158.1:0-6816 GCA_038534015.1 Pseudomonadota bacterium
GAGATTGGCTTAGGCGATTATGGCAAACCGACAGATTATTGCGCCCGGCAAATCGCGCGTTGGTCAAAGCAGTACAAGCTCTCCGAAACCGAACACATGCCGGAGATGGAAAAGCTGATTGAATGGTTGCCGCAGACCATCCCGCCGCAGCACGAAAGCTCGGTCGTCCATGGCGACTACCGCCTCGACAATGTGATCTTTCACAAGACCGAGAACCGCATCATTGCGGTGCTCGATTGGGAACTGTCGACGCTCGGCGATCCGATTGCCGATTTCAGCTATCTGATGCTTAACTGGTTCCAGCCAGCCGATGGCCGTGCAGGCTTGCTAGGTCTCGATCTGGGTGAGCTTGGCATCCCCACCGTTCAGGAAGCAGTTGATCGCTATGTCTCGCGCACTGGCTATCCCGTGCCGCCGATGGAGTGGTACTTCGCTTACAATCTATTCCGGCTCGCAGGCATCATGCAAGGCATCAAAAAGCGTGTGATCGATGGCACAGCTTCATCAGCCCACGCAAAATCCATGAGCGATCGCGTACAGCCGCTCGCCGCGCGCGCATACCAGTTCGCGGTCGAAGCCGGAATGCCCGCCTAGACATCGCTAAAACGATGCGCTGAAGCTTACCACGGCCCCGACATCGTCGGGAGTATTGGCAAAATGTCCTGGTTCTTGCCGGTAGAAAGCGCTGAGCCCGGCCCAGCCAAACCCCAAAGGTCCGCCCCAAGCCAGTTCCCCGATCATCTCGCGCCCCTCGGGTGACAAGGAAACCACTTGTTCACCGAATATCGCGCTCTCTGTCGCGTAGTCATAGGCCACCGGAAGATCGAAGCGGAGCGCTCCTCCATTTACCCGCAAAGGTTGGCTGACCCGCACGCCCAAATTGTCGCCAGATGCGAACACATTGGCGCGGGTTAGATCAAGTGACCACGCCTGGCTGTGCAGTTGCGAGTCCGAAATGCCAGCCTGACCACGCGGACGAGTGAAGCCTTGCCGAAAGGTTCCTCCGATACGCCATTCATTGGCCAGCGCGTGGCTGGCACTTAGATCGAAAAAAAGACTGTCGGCCCCAGCAACCCCGAACAGGCTGGAGAAATGGCCGCCCAAAAGCGTCTCTTCCTCTGACAACCACGTTAGTGAGAATGATGTATCAACTCCGGCCAAGCGGCGGTCGGCCGCGAGCGAGTAGCTGCTGATCGGACTGCGCTCGCGCACTCCCAAGGCGTTATCAGCGGCAAATCGGCTGTTGCCGAGCCACGCACGACCGCTTTCTGCCGAGAGAGTAAGGCCCCAATCACCAATCGTACGGCGTACCGCAATCGACGTATCGCCACTCTGGAAGAAGCCGTCATCACCACCCGCTTGAGGGGCAATGGCGAAGGCTGGGCGTTTGGCGCCTTGAAGCTGCGCCACCAGCCCGCCGCTTCCCTGCCCATATGCAAAGCCAATCTGCAGATCAGGTGCCACCCGAGCCGCGACACGCGCCGCGAGAACTTGCGCCCCACGAGCATCCTCAGGAGACAATTGCAGTTCTTGCGCCCAATTCAGGCCGGCTGCGCGCGCGCCTTCTCCAACTGTAAAGGCGAGCGACAGGCCATTGGCCGAACCGCCCAGGCTTATTCCTCGCCGATCAACCGCGCTGCGAAGGCGCTGCGTAAGGGCAGAATTCCGTGTCTGGCCAGCAAAATTGACGTCAAAGGCCCGATCATATCTGTCAGTGATCACAGCATTTAGACTGAGTCCGGATAAGGCATCGCCCATGGCTGCCGAACCGACAGCGATATCATCGCCAAGCACAACCTGAGTGGAGGTGCCCCCAAGTGTGGTCGTGCCGGCCGGAGCAAACGCTGCGGCAATATCGAGTATGCCGGTGCCATAAACCGCATCGACACCGGCATCCCCGGCATCGCGCGCGCTATCAAGCAATATCTCGACTATCTCTTGCCCCGTCAGGTTGGGAAATGCCTGCGCCAGAAGAGCGACCGCACCAGCGACTTGGGGGGCGGCGAAACTGGTGCCCGATATAACCGTTACAAACTGGTTTCCGTTGATCGTTTCAACAAAGATTTCACCGTCATCATAAACGCAGCAGACCCGCTCACCACGAGCATTGATGTAGGAACTGGCGAAGCTCCCTGCGCGATTGGCAAAATCGGAAATGGTGCCCTGATCATCGACCGAACCGACGATGATTACATTGCCACTGCCTGCAGCCTGAAGATCAGCAGCAAACGGATCGGGCTGGTCGGGATCGATGTCCGGGTCTGATCCGTCGCCTGCGTTTCCGGCAGATACGACGATAACCACACCGGCATTTGCAGCCCTGGCAACAGCGTTTAGCACGCTCTGGCTGGCCCCGCCGCCACCCAAGCTGATGTTGACGACTGTTGCTCCTGAATCGACTGCCAGATTGATACCCTGGGCAATCTCGCGATCAGCGAACAGGCAGCCCAGGGTCGGATCGTCGGGCGTGTCGTTGCCGCAGGAGCCAACCTGATCCGCTCTAATGGCAAGGATCTGAGAATCGAACGCGATGCCAACAACGCCAGTGTTGTCTCGCGCTGCGGCCGCCACCAGAGCGACATTGGTCCCGTGGTCGTCTTCCGGGTCGATCCCTCGATTGGCGACAACATCTGCTGAATCAGGGTGGATGCGCCCCGCAAATTCGGGGCTGTCGCTGTCAATTCCGGTATCAATGACCGCGATAATTTCCCCATCGCCCGTCGTCCCATCTTCCCACGCCGTGATTGCGCCGTGGAATGGGGCTCCATCAGACCTACGAAATTCAGCGGTGTTGAAATTGGTTGGAGGTGGAGGAGGCGGGGGCGGGGGCGGAGGAGGAGGTGGTGGTGGTGGTGGTGGCGCGGGAGGGGTGACAGCTACCCCACCAACTCCGCCGCCTCCTCCACCACCGCATGCCGACAAAGCCGCGCAGGCGGTAGCAGCGGCTACGACTTTCCATGCCACGGGTGATTTGGGGTTGTTCTTCATTGCGACCATCCTCTTAAGAGACCCCCATCTCCTATGCCTTCAGGTGTAGTGGCAAGGTTACCGCGAAGGCAAGGCATCCCTCTGATGCGGCGCGACAGCATGATCACTTGCTGCGGCGGGTCAGCGCCGCTAGCAGCGCTGCGAAGGCGATCGATCAGATCGTTTACAATGA
Organism: Pseudomonadota bacterium; assembly: GCA_038534015.1. GTDB lineage: Bacteria > Pseudomonadota > Alphaproteobacteria > Sphingomonadales > Sphingomonadaceae > Erythrobacter. Next base: position 3,161 of record JBCAXQ010000158.1, read on the forward strand.
CGCGCGCCTGTTGGAGGTCCCATGAACGAAGAGCTTGTCACCCAGATCGAAGACGCGTGGGAAAAGCGCGCCGAAATAACGCCAGGCAGCGATGTCCGTCACGCCGTAGGTGAAGCGTTGGCACTGCTCGATAACGGAATGGCGCGCGTTGCTGCCCCTGATGAAAATGGCGGATGGGTCGTGAACCAATGGCTCAAGAAGGCTGTGCTGTTATCGTTCCGTTTGAATGAGAATCGCGTGATGGACGGCGCGTCTGCCGGCGAGGCAGCATTCGACAAGGTTCCCACAAAGTTTGCCGGATGGGGGAAAAACCGTTTCGCCGAAGCAGGATTTCGGGTGGTGCCCGGTGCGGTCGTGCGTCGCGGCAGCTATATCGGCAAAGGCGTTGTCTTGATGCCGAGCTTCGTCAACATTGGCGCGTTTGTCGATGAGGGGACCATGGTCGATACTTGGGCAACAGTCGGATCGTGCGCACAAATCGGCAAGAATGTGCATATTTCTGGTGGTGCAGGAATTGGTGGCGTTTTGGAGCCTCTGCAGGCCGAGCCGGTCATCATCGGTGATGGTGCGTTCATTGGCGCCCGTGCTGAAGTCGCGGAGGGCGTGCGCGTAGGAGAAGGGGCCGTGCTTTCCATGGGCGTGTACCTGGGGGCCTCAACCAAGATCGTTGATCGCGCGACTGGCGAGATCCATCGCGGCGAAGTGCCACCCTATGCCGTGGTCGTACCAGGAAGCCTTCCAGGCAAACCTCTGCCCGATGGCGCGCCAGGCCCTTCGCTCTACTGTGCAGTGATCGTCAAAACGGTTGACGCTCAGACTAGGGCCAAAACCGGAATAAACGACTTGCTCAGAGACTGATTATGCGGCGACGCCGACCAGCTTCGGGGAACATTTATGCGAACGTCCCGTAGAGAATCGTTAGGGATCGTTCGCAAGCGGAGGAAATATGACTGATCAAGATGAAGAGATTCACATCGAGGACGATGATGCTCGTGCCGCGCATACAACTGGCCACATGCGCTATGTGCTTGGAATCGGTGTGATACTCGCCATTATCGCCATGAGCGCAGCCTGGATTGTCCCGGCGCTATACGGATAACTTTGCTGCCGGGGTAACCAATTGCTCCTGAGACGCGAATTCCATGCGTCAACAGGAGACAAACAATGCAGCAGAACAACACGGCAATTCGTATCGGCGAAATGCAAGCCCGCGCAGGTCAAATCACCCCCACGATGCCATATGTCCTCGGCATCAGCTTGGCCATGGCATCTGCTCTTATGAGCCTCGCGTGGATTCTGCCTGCTCTTTACGGCTGAAATGGCCGCAGTCTTGTCAGTCTGCCGGCACTAGGATTGTCTCTACCGGCGGAGTGTCCGTGGCACTGGCTGCGTATTGTTCCGCTCCGCGCAGAACGCGGATAGCGTTGCGGCTTGAGATCATCTCAAGATCCTCCTGCGAATACCCACGCCTGGCGAGTTCGGTAAACAAAGCCGGATAATCATCCGCATCCTCCATGCCGATCGGCCCGGTCGGCATGCCGTCATAATCAGCGCCAATTCCAATATATTCGATGCCTATGAGCTGGCGAATATGGTCAATGTGGTCCGCCACCGCTGTGACATAGGTTTCCGGCTCAGGATAGGTTTCATCCCAGACTTCCATCTCGGATTCGACAACACTCGGTTGCCCCTGAAACAGGGATTGAAGCCTAGCCTCTTCTGCTTCGCGATTGGCAAACCAGACGCGGCGCTCTTCGTTCAGAAAGCCCGGCAACGCGACAACCATCACGATACCGCCATTTTGCGGCAGCCTCTGCAAGACACTGTCTGGCACGTTGCGAGCATGACCGTTGATGGCCCGGGCGCCCGAATGGCTGAAAATGACGGGAGCCTTCGCCACGTCCAAAGCTGCCATCATCGCGGCTTCGCTAACATGGCTCAGATCCACCAGCATACCGATACGGTTCATCTCGCGGATCACGTCTTTGCCAAAATCCGACAATCCATCATGCTCGGGTTCATCTGTGGCGCTGTCCGCCCAAGGCGTATTCCGCGAGTGCGTGATCGTCATGTAGCGCGCGCCGAGATCGTACATCTGACGGAGCACTGCGAGGCTTGAACCGATCGAATGCCCGCCCTCCATGCCGAGCATGGAGGCAACTTTACCCTCCGCCATTGCCCGTTCAAGCTGGTCGGCCGTTTCGACATATTCGAGTCTTTCGGGATAGCGCGCAATCAGACGCTTCATCACGTCTATCTGTTCCATTGTCATCTGTACGGCTTCGGGTTCGCTGATGCTCGTTGGGACATATACCGACCAATATTGCGCTCCGACCTTTCCTGCTGCGAGCCTGGCCAGATCAGTGTGCATGACCCGGCCAGCCGGATGGGTCGGCCCGGTATCCGTGGTGTCCTCGAAATCGAAATCATTGATCTGGTTGTCGAACCGCAAGCGAAGTTGGATCGGCACGTCATTGTGACCATCAAAAACGGGGGCTGCATCCAATGCGGCCGCAGCGACTTCTTCTGGCGACCGATCCTGTGCCAGTGCTGGCGTGACTAAGACAAGCGATGCTGTGACAAGCGCTGAACACAAGATCTTCATGATTGGCAGACCTTCCGGTGGCTGATGGACAATACTCTGGGCCGGTGTAGCAGGCATGGCTACAAGTGGAAGGCAGGGCATGGTGCAAACCGCAGAGCAAGAGACCGGCACGCTTCATGACAGCCACACTGGACTCGGCTCCAACACTCGAAAATGTCGTGTCGGATGGGCGGCGTTCTCTACTTGTAGAAATGCGAACGCCGCGCCTGCGATATGTCGCAAGCGCGGCGCTGGCATTCTATGCTGTTTGCATCTGGTCGACAGCGCCCAACCCTTTGAAACGGGTGCCGGCAATCCAGACGACAGACTGCGGTTGATTGATCACATCCCACGCATGGTTGCGCAATTCGTGATTATCCGGCTCGCGCTTCGAACGGGTGGCTTGGCCAATTCACCATCCACCTCGAATCCTGTACGCTTACCGCCAGACCGCCAACCCGGCTAGGTCAGGTGCTTTGAAACAGCAGCAGTCATCTTGAACATCGAAATCTGGGCGGTGCCGATAACAGCACCCAGCTTCGCGTCAGGGTTGATCTGACGTTTGTCCTGCGAATCCTGCAGTCCATTTCCCTTGATGTATTCCCAAACTTTCGAAGTTACTTGAGCACGGGTCATCGGACCCTTCCCAACTACATTCTCCAATTCAGATGACAATTGCACCGGTTTTTGCAGTGCGTTGGTTTTTCCAGCCATGATCCTCCTCCTTTATTGTGACTTGGCAGGTTTTCAAATTTCGTCTTCGTCTTCCCACGCCATATCGTCCTCATCAGCCGTTCCAGTGAACGGCGCGACGAGCAGCGCACAGCCTGTGACAGTTCCTTCCAGAGAAGCCAGAAGATCTTCCCGGCTCGCCCCTGGCATCAAGGTAAGTGGCAGTTCCGTAGCAAAAATCTGAAACACATAATGCCGCGTCACACCCTCGGGTGGATCAGGCAGCAACCATTCAGAATTGCCGTGAGCATTCTTGCCACTGCGCGGCGGAGCCTCGCCTTCGAGCAGCTTCCCTTTTTGCCCTGCGAGTCCCCAGATCAACCAATGGCAGGTCGGGGTG
>JBCAXQ010000159.1:0-6774 GCA_038534015.1 Pseudomonadota bacterium
AGCCAACCGAGCTTGATGCTCCGACCCGAGTGCGTTCGAAAACGGATATGCTCGCCAATCTCGAAAGCAAAGCTGAACAAGTAGTCGACGCCCGCAGTGCCGACCGTGTTTTCGGTGAAGGGATTGATCCAGTCCACGGTGGCCAGAACGGTCGCATTCCCGGGTCTTTCAACCTCCCATTCGGCAGATTGCTCAATGAAGATGGCACCTACAAATCACCCGATGCAATCCGCGCAGAATTTGAAACCTCCGGGATCGATCTGAGAGGCCCGGTCGTAACATCATGCGGCAGCGGTGTGACGGCGTCAGTTCTGGCATTCGGATTGCACCTGATCGGCAAAGACGATTGGGCCCTGTATGATGGCAGCTGGTCCGAATGGGGCAGCGACCCTGACACTCCGAAAGAGCAGGGCCCCGCATGAGCGGATCGGAAGACAAGCCCAAGAAATCCGCGACCAAGGTTACCCATGCCGGGCGGCGTGAAGAGTGGACGGGGGCAGTGGTCAACACACCTGTCTGGCGTGCGAGCACCCATCTCTATGAAAGCGAGGCCGATCGCAAGGCTGCGCTGAAGTCCAATGCGGATGGCCAATTCTTCTACGGAAGACGCGGGGCCCCGACGCAATGGGCACTGGCTGACGCATTGACTGAGATAGAACCGGGCGCGTTCGGTACGGTCCTTTATCCGAGCGGGGTGGCGGCGATTGCGGGCGCACTCTTTGCTGTGTTGAAACCGGGCGATGTGCTGTTGATGACAGACAATGCCTACGATCCATCACGGGCCATGGCGACCGGCCTGCTGAAACGGATGGGGATTGAAACGCGGTTCTTCGATCCGCTCGATATGACGGCCTACAAGGCGCTTTTCTGCGAGAAAACGAAGGCGGTGTGGCTCGAAAGTCCTGGCAGTTTGACGATGGAAGTGTGCGATGTGCCCATGCTCGCAGACATCGCACATGAGCACGGCGCCGTCAGTCTGATCGACAACACATGGGCCAGCCCGCTTGGATTTGCTCCACTTGATCACGGCTGTGACATAACGGTGATGAGCCTCAGCAAGCATGTGGGAGGGCATTCCGACCTGATGATGGGATCGGCAAGTGCAGGAGAGCGATGGTATCGCGCTCTTCGCCGGACATCGCAGCAATTGGGCCAAGTGGTTTCTCCCGATGATGCAGCGCTCGCTGCCAGGGGACTGCGGACCATGAAAGTCCGGCTCGACCAATCGACGCACAGCGCGCTCAGGATCGCAGGCTGGCTTGAAATACAACCGCAAGTCGAACGCGTTCTTTGCCCGCTTCTCCCATCCCATCCCGGTCACAAAATCTGGCAACGCGACTTCACCGGCGGCTGCGGCCTGTTCAGCTTCGTCCTTTCCACCACCGACCCGAACGGTTGCAGCCAGTTGGTCGATGCGCTCGAACTGTTCGGGATAGGGTACAGTTGGGGCGGATTTGAGAGTCTGGCTTTGCCGGTGTTTCCCAAGGAATATCGAGCGGTTATGCCGTGGCCGCCCACAGACATTCCGACTGGCAAGGGGCCGGTGGTTCGCCTATCAATCGGACTTGAAGACCCGGATGATCTGATTGCAGACCTTGCGCAGGCACTGGCCAGATTGGATTGAGTATGACGACAGCCGCCCTTCCCGTCGACTCCACAGAAGTCGAAGATACGTCAGAAACCGCTCCCGAAGAGGGAAGCGAGGCCGGATCTGAGACGCCAGTTGAAGCGACACCGACACCAGAACCGACGCCGGAAGAGCCAGTGGAAGTGATTGAGGCGACGGGTGACCTGGTTGAAGGCGTTGGAGCGCAAAACGAAACTGCCGGAGCATTTCTCGAAACGCTGAGCGGCTGGGCGCTTGAGATTGGAAATCTGCGAATTTCCATACTCGATGTCTTGCTGATCATCGGCGTCATCACCCTGGTAATTACCTTTGCGTGGGTAGCGACGCGATTGAGCCGCAGTGCGTTGAGGCGCACAGCTCGCCTGGATAGCAGCCAGACACTTCTCGCAGAAAAGATCAGCACAATCGTGATCTGGGCTGCGGCTTTCTTCATCGGGATCGACCTGCTCGGAATCGATCTTACTGCCTTGGCCTTCTTCGGCGGTGCCTTTGGCCTCGCTATCGGTTTTGGTTTGCAGAAAACCTTCGGCAACCTGATTTCCGGCATCATCCTGCTGATGGATAAATCGATCAAGCCCGGCGATGTCATCTCGGTTTCGGACACTTCCGGTAACGAGGCAGTAGGGCAGATCCGCAAGATCGGCATTCGCGCGATTTCGGTTATCACGCGCGACCAGACCGAATATCTGATCCCCAACGAATTGCTGATGACCAATCAGGTGGTGAATTGGTCCTACAGTTCGAGGGATGTGCGGGTGAAGGCCCCCGTCGGCGTATCCTATGACAGTGATTTGGATCTGGTCACAAAGCTGCTTTATCAGGCAGTTGACGAGACCGACCGGATTCTCGCATTTCCCAAGCCGCGGGTGAACATCATGGAATTCGGTGACAGTTCGGTAAATTTTGAAATCCGCTTCTGGATTCAGGATCCGGAGGGCGGCCTCGCCAACATCCGGTCTGATGTCTATCGGCGCATCTGGCAGCTGTTCAAAGAGAACGAGATCGAGATTCCGTACCCACAGCAGGATCTGCATGTGCGCAGCAGCAAGCAAATGGACCAGCTGTTGGAAGTCATGAGCAAACGAGACGGTTGATCTCCGGCCTGCAAAGCTTTCCTACATCGGTCAAAATCCATTCTCACTGGTGACTTGTGCCCGCTCGGCCCATTTCGCTTTCCATGAGCAAGGCTGGAACAATCTATCTCGTTGGCGCGGGCCCTGGCAACCCGGACCTGCTGACCCTGCGCGCCGCGAGATTGCTGGAGAATGCCGAACTGGTCGTGCATGACGGTTTGGTCAGCCGAGAGATTTTGTCGATGGCTCCAGCCGATGCAGAATTCATCTCTGTAGCCAAGAAACGCGCTCGCCACACATTGCCGCAAGACGAGATCAACCTGCTGCTGGTTCGTGAAGCGCTCAATGGGCGCGATGTGATACGGTTAAAGGGCGGCGATCCTTTGATCTTCGGGCGCGGCGGCGAAGAGGCTGAGCTTGCCAAGACGCACGGAGTCCCGGTTGAGATCGTGCCCGGTATCAGCGCGGCAAACGGCGCCGCAGCTGCAGCTCAGATCGCCCTTACCCATCGAGACGCGTCCAGCATTGTCAGCTTTGTCGCGGGCCAATGCAAAGGGCTGTCCGATCAGGACTGGTCCGGCCTCGCCGGCAAAGGGCGTACGTTGGTGATCTACATGGGCGTAAAGACTGCACCGCAAATCGCAGAAAAGTTGATGGGGGACGGACTTGCCCCTGATGTTCCCGTCGCTGTGATAGAGAACGCAGCTCGCACCGATATGCGCGTTGTCCGCGGTCTGCTGGCGGGCCTGCCCGATCTTGTGGAACAAGAGGCGATCAAGAGCCCGGCTTTGATCGTGATCGGCGACGTTACCGCGCGCGACGACCTATCCCTTTCTACCGTCGCTGATGCGGCGCAAACAACGCAGGCAAACCAATGAGAATTCTTACAGGCAATGATTTGAAGACCGGAGAGGTCGTGTGGTGGGACGGCCAAAACTGGTCAATCTTCGTCAACGAAGCGGTCGATGTCGGCGATTCCGCAGAAGAGATCCTTGCCCGTGAAGAAGCCGCACGGCGCGTAAACGTGCCCTACGCGCTTGAAGCGGAGCAATCCGACGAAGGCGTACGGCCGGCTCATATCAAGGACCGGGTGCGTGCACTCGGGCCGACCGTAAGGCGCGATCTTGCCGTGCCGACTGCAAACAAGACCGGCTGGGACTGGGTGATTTAGGCATGTACAAATACGACAACTATGACCAGGCGATGGTCGATGCCCGCGTCGAGGAATTCCGCGACCAGGCCAAGCGCCGCCTCGAAGGAAAGCTGACCGAGGACCAGTTCAAGCCGCTGCGGCTGATGAACGGGCTCTACCTTCAACTGCACGCCTATATGCTGCGCGTGGCGATCCCCTATGGCACGCTCAACTCTGAGCAGATGATCGCGCTAGGCGACATCGCCGACAAATATGATCGCGGTTATGGCCATTTCACCACCCGGCAAAACATCCAGTACAACTGGATCAAGCTGGAGGATGCGGCTGACATTCTCGCCGATCTCTCCAAGGTCGAGATGCACGCGATCCAGACCAGCGGGAATTGCATCCGCAATATCTCGAGCGATCACTTTGCCGGCGCAACGCATGATGAACTGGTCGATCCACGCCCCTATGCAGAGCTGCTGCGCCAGTGGTCGAGCTTCCACCCGGAATTCACCTACCTCCCGCGCAAATTCAAGATCGCTGTGATCGCATCGGAAAAAGACCGCGCGGCTATGCGCCTGCACGATATCGGCATCCAGATCGTACAGAACGATGCAAACGAGATTGGCGCGCGTTTCTTCGTCGGCGGCGGCATGGGCCGCACGCCCATGATCGCGCCGATGATCCGCGATTTCGTGCCACTTGATCAACTGATCACCTATGCCGAGGCCTGTTTGCGGGTCTACAATCGCTACGGGCGGCGCGACAACAAGTACAAAGCGCGGATCAAGATCCTCGTCCATGAACTTGGCGCGGACGAATACACGCGTCAGGTCGAGGAAGAATTCGCGCACATGCTCGATCAGGGTGTCGAGCCCCCGCGCGAAGAGCTGGAGCGGATCAAACCATTCTTTGCCGACCCCACGTTCGAAGAGGGGCCGAAGACGGTGGATCGTTCGGACCCCGATTTTGCGCTGTGGGTCGACCGCAACACCAACCGCCACAAGCATGACAGCTATGTCTCGGCGGTGATTTCGCTGAAGCCTGTTGGCGGAATTCCCGGCGATGCAACCGGCGATCAAATGCGGCTGATGGCCAATCTCGCCAAGCAATACAGCTTTGACGAACTGCGGATAATGCACACGCAGAACGTGGTCCTGCCACATGTGAAGATCTCCGACCTCCACGCGCTGTGGACCGAGCTCGATGCGGCGGGTCTCGGCGCGCCAAACCTCGACACGATCGAAGATATCATTGCCTGTCCCGGGCTGGATTACTGCGCGCTCGCCAATGCGCGCTCGATCACGGTCGCGCAGCGCATCTCGGAAAACTTCGCGGCAAAGCAGCGGACCGAAGAACTGGGCCAGCTCAAGCTCAAGATCTCGGGCTGCATCAACGCCTGCGGCCACCACCATGCAGGGCACATCGGCATCCTTGGCGTCGATCGTAAGGGCAAGGAGAACTACCAGCTCTCGCTCGGCGGCAGTGAGGCCGAGGATGTCAGCCTCGCCAAGATCACCGGCCCCGGCTTCGATGAAGACGGCGTGGTTCAAGCGGTTGAAACCGTCACGGACGTCTATCTCGAAAAGCGGGAGGGCGAAGAGCGCTTCCTGGACACTTATCGCCGTATCGGAATGGAGCCGTTCAAGGAGGCCCTTTATGGAAACTGAGAGCTTTGGTAGCACGGATCTCGGCACCAGCCCGGATGAAGTGCAATTCCGCTTCCGCGATGACGAGCCAGCTGACCATGGCACTGTCACTGTCGATGCCTGTTGCGACCAGACCAACGCAACCGCTGTGCGAATCGAGCCTGGCGATGATGCGCGCGTGCTGCTGCCCTTCCTCGATCGTCTTGCGCTCATCGAAGTGAACTTCCCGACCTTTGCCGATGGCCGCGGATATTCCGCCGCACGGATATTGCGCGAGGCCGGATATGTCGGAGAGCTGCGCGCAGTGGGCGATGTGCTGATCGATCAGCTTTCGCATATGCGTCGGTGCGGTTTTGATGCGTTCGCGCCCGATCAACCACTGGACGAAGACGATGCCCGCCGCGCATTTGCGCAATGGGAAAATGTCTATCAACGCACGACCGATGGGCGCACAACCATCCAGGAATTGCGGCATGGATAGACCAGGGACTGGCACCGAACACAGAGTCGACCGGATCGACACCGGACCGCGCTTCAGCGAACATGATGCCGTGCGGCTCAACCGCATGTTCCGCGGATCATCGACTCAGGAAATGCTTGATGCGGTGATCAAGGGCAGCCTCGCAGGCGATATCGCGGTGGTTTCCAGCTTCGGCGCAGAGAGTGCGGTTTTGTTGCACCTGATCGCGCAGGTCGACCCGGGTGTGCCTGTGCTGTTCCTGGAAACTGGCAAGCATTTTGCGGAGACGCTGCAATATCGCGATGATCTGGCCGACCGGCTGGGATTGACCAACCTCAAGATCCTTACACCCGACGAAGCGGAACTGGCCAAGAAGGACGAGACTGGGCTGCGCTGGTCTTATGATCCCGATGGTTGCTGCGAAATCCGCAAGGTCAAGCCATTGGCCAAAGCACTGGCAGATTTCGACGCAAGCTTCACCGGACGCAAGGCATTCCAGTCAAAGACCCGCGCCAATCTGCCGCGCTTCGAAATCGACACGTCGGACGCGCAGGGTAGGCTCAAGATCAACCCGCTGATCGACTGGAGCAGCGAAGATATCGAAGCCTATTTCGAAGAGCACGACCTGCCCCGCCATCCGCTGGTAGCCGAAGGGTATCCTTCGATTGGCTGCTCTCCCTGCACCGGCAAGGTCGGCGATGGCGAAGACCCGCGCTCGGGCCGCTGGAAAGGCTGGGATAAGACCGAATGTGGCATCCACCAGCCGGGCGAAGAGGGCGACGATGGAGCCGGCGACGCGAGCGATCTGCCTCCGGGATATGAGCCGT
>JBCAXQ010000160.1:0-6768 GCA_038534015.1 Pseudomonadota bacterium
GTCAGCAGATCTACGAACAGGAGCAGGCAGCAGGCCCCGATGCCTCTACGGAAGCAAGTGCCGAAGATTCTGATGGTTCAAGCGCCGATGAAGAAGTCGTCGACGCTGAATTCTCCGAGGTCGACGAAGACAAAAAGGACTGATGTCCTGATGCAGGGACACGCTGCCGCTGGCCTGAGATTGGTTGGCGGCAGCGGTTCTTTTTAGCGGGGTCGCTATGTCTGCCACCGAGATTGATTTCTACCAGCTTTTGGAAGTTGCCCGCGACGCGGATGGGGGCACCATCAAGAGCGCCTATCGCAAGCTGGCGATGAAGTTTCACCCTGACCGCAATCCGGGTGATACCGAGGCCGAGGCCAAGTTCAAGGCGATTGGTCAGGCTTATGAGGTCCTGAAAGACCCACAAAAACGCGCAGCCTATGATCGCTATGGCCACGAAGCGTTCCAGCAGGGAATGTCCGGTGGCGGTGGCTTTGGAGGCGGGCGCGGTCCGCAAGGTGACTTTGGAGATATTGGCGATATCTTCGAGACCATCTTCGGCAGCGCCTTTGGCGGTGGCGGGCAGGCACGTCAGCAGAACCGGCGCGGCGCAGACCTGCGCTACGATATGCAGGTTACGCTTGATGAAGCGTTCCACGGCAAAGACACCGAAATTGAAATTGAAGTCTCTCAAAGTTGCGAAACTTGCGATGGCTCGGGTGCGACGCCTGGAACTGGAGAGCGCCAGTGCAATTTGTGTCATGGGCAAGGCACTGTGCGAGCCAAGCAAGGTCTGTTTATCGTGGAACGTCCATGCCCGACCTGTGGTGGCCGCGGGGCGGTGATCGAAGAGCCATGCGGCGATTGCTTGGGTGAGGGCAGGGTGGACCGCGCTCAGGCGTTGTCGGTTGAAATACCACCTGGAGTAGACACCGGCACACGCATCCGGCTTTCCGGGAAAGGCGAAGCTGGCGCACGAGGGGCGCCTCCTGGGGACTTGTACATTTTCATACATGTGAAGCCTCACGAACTGTTTGAGCGCGAAGGCACCACGCTGGCGACCCGTATTCCGGTCAGCTTTACGACGGCGTCGTTGGGAGGCGAAGTTTCTATTCCTGACATGGCCGGGTCAACCAACAAGGTCGAAATCCCCGCCGGCATCCAATCGGGCAAGCAGCTGCGCGTACGCGGAGCCGGCATGCCAGTTCTCCAAGGCCGCGGGCGCGGAGATTTGGTGGTCGAAATAACAGTCGAGACCCCGACGAAGCTTACCCGCCAGCAGAAAGAGATCCTGGAGCAATTCCGCGAGACGGAGACGGGCGATGAATGTCCCGAGAGCAAGGGATTTTTTGCCAAGCTGAAAGATGCCTTTGGCGGCTAGCCAACGCGTCGTTCGCTCGACACGTTCCTGTGGTGGCGCTACGTACTCGCACAGCAGGAGACCCCCCAATGAACCGCATCGCCGCACTCGCCTTGGCAGCTAGCCTTCCCTTACTTGCCGTCCCCACATTGGCACAGCGCAACTTTGACGCGGTTGAGATCAAGACAGAGGTGATCGCTCCCGGAGTTGCTGTTCTGTTCGGAGCTGGCGGCAATATCGGCGTGAGCTATGGGGACGATGCAACGATCATTATCGACGACCAGTTCGCCCCGCTTTCTGACAAAATAGAAGCGGCAATTGCTGAGATGGGAGCCAGCCCGGTGAAGTATGTCGTCAACACCCATTGGCATTTTGATCACACTGGTGGGAATGAGCACTTCGGAAAAACCGGCGCGACGATCTTTGCACATGACAATGTACGGGTGCGTATGGCTGCAGGTGGCGAAGCGGCCGGAACATCAACGCCTCCTGCGCCACCAGAAGCCTTGCCAGTTGTTACCTATGGCCAAGGGCTGCGCTTCCACCAGAATGGAGATGTGATCAACCTCGCTTACCTCGGCGGCGGTCACACCGATGGCGACAGTGTGGTCATGTGGGATGCGAAGAACGTCGTGCACATGGGCGACCTTTACTTCAACATTCCCGGTTATCCGTTCATCGACACCAACTCTGGCGGAAACGTGTTCAATGCAATGCAATCACTCGACCTTGTAATTGGCATGATCGACGACGAAACAAGGGTCATTCCGGGTCATGGTCCCATGTCGAATAAAGCCGAGCTCGTCGCTTATCGCGACATGATCAGAGAGGCGGTTTCCCGCGTCGAAGCACTTCACGAGCAAGATATGACATTGGAAGAGACAATCGGGTCCCAGCCGCTGGCAGATTTCGACCGCGGTGAAGGTTTTATTGGTCCTGAAGCATTTGTTACCGCGATCTGGAACAGCATTGAGCGCTAAGTCGCTACGACTTCACCCGGTTGTCACGCTCTTTGAAACGAGCTTCGACTTCCTCTCGAATCTGATCGAGAAGGCCCCTTTGACACCGTTCGGCGTCTTGTTCCTCGTCCAGAATTGCAATGAAGGCATCACGCTTCGCTGTTCGGATGGCAGCGGGATCGATCATGCCGTCAATTGTTGAGGTGATCAGGTCGATCATCCGTTCCGATCCATGCAACCGGCCCCACAAATAGTCGTTTTCCCGATAGGCCCTGCTGAAGAATGCGCCAAAATTGTAGAACTCGATACCTTTGAGTGTTTCCTTTGTTCCGCCGTCGCGGATCGAGCGTGCATCATCGGGTGAAATTCGATCAACCTTGACCGGGTTGTATTCCGTCAGCCCCTCATTCCTAAGCAGCGGCAGAGTCGCCACATCGTAGAACGGGAATCCGAGATAGGTCAGAAGCATCCTGCGTTTGAGATTCTTTGGCATTTGTTCAAGCGCTTCGGTGAACAGCAACTCTGCCTTACGATCAGTCTCGGGCAGCAAGCGGCGGGACGCGAGGAAATCGATCACGGGGCCGGGTTGCTCGTGCACCGAGCTGGAAAGCTCGGCAAAGTCTTCGCCCAGAGCACCGACATCATCGCCATCCGAATAGAGCGCTAGAATATCGAAAATCTTCTCACGTGCCAGATCAAGGGCGTCGTCGGGTATCTCAGGATCGACTTCCCAATCGCGTGCCAGCCTTCTGGCCAAAAGCCGTAATCGTCTGACCCGAAATCTGATGTCATGCGAGCGGAAGAAGGCGACAGCCGCATCATTAATTCCGCCGCCGCCGTTCGAGAGCGTTTCCAATCCCCTTGATGCAAGTTCTTTGCGCAAGGAATACACAATCGAACTTGTGTCTGGCAGAGCCAACTCTGGTGCGGCCTTCAGAATAAGATCAGCAAGGTGCTCTATGATTCCCGCAAACTTGGTCTGCGCGTAGGCCTGGAAGGCAAAGCCGGATCGTTCTGCGGCAGCCTGCTGCGCTTTTGCTCGCCAATTGCTCAATCGCCGGGGACTGGGCGAGTCCAGGAAGAATGTCATCCCGAAGAGCTTTTCAACGACACGGTCAATTTCAGGCCGCAATGCCAGAACGATTCCGCTCAGCTGCTCTGCGTCGCGTGATTGTCGCTCGATCCGTTCAAGATTGTCTCGAATCGGCTGTTCCCTTGGAAGCGTAGACAAGGAACCGAAAATGGCTCCGAAAAATCCAATTTCACGATCGGCATTGTCGCCAAGCGCCCCGCTTCTGTCAGGACGTGGGTCGATGTAGATGAACCGGCGATCCACTTCTCTTTGAGCAGGCCGCCCTTCGAGCGCGGCAATGGCGCCACCGAACGGTGCGTTTACGAGAACCGAGCCATCAATCAACGCAACATCATCAACACTTCCATCGCGAACGTGCACCGGCAAGGTGCGGGAAAGGAAAGAACCACGCGAGCGCCAGTGGTGACCCTCTCGTTCTGCCAACCGGTCAATCTCATCTATCCTGAGCGGCGGAAAAGCGCCTGGGAAGCTCGCCGTCGCGCGCGCTGCGAGTACAAGCTCTAGCGGATCAGCAATTCCATCATTGCTGTTGACCGGCGTAAGCTGGCGAAATGCGATCGGAGTGCGGTGCTCTGTTTCGACCACAACGGGCGGACTGTTCAGCCGAAGCATTTCGATATGACCATGGAAATCAGTCGCCGTCACAAACAAATCAATCGGATGATTTGGAGGTAGGAGCGGTTTGCCCACTTCGCTTGCGCGCATGCTTTCAAGCGCTTCAAACAACAATCCCGAAAACTTGTCACCGGAAAAGGGCGGGCTGAACCACCGTCCCCGTACGAGTCTGGAGACCTTGCGGCGCACTTCATCTCGAGTTTCAGGGGCGACGCTTTCGCTGACAGCATTTCCCGGGCGATTCAGCACCCATTCGGCCAATGGTTGCGCCCAGAACTTGGCGTATCTCCAGACAGGTTGCGCTTGCGGATCAGTGAGCTCATCGACGTCTGCGTTCTTGAGCCAAAGGTCAGTGAGAGGTTCAAGAGACTGGCCGGAATGCACCGCCTGGGCCAGAAAGACCGCGTTGATACCGCCTGCCGAAGCGCCGGTGAGTATGTCAGGCAAAACGCGCAGACGCATGGAGTGTTGGTGCTCAATCCGGGCGATCAGGTCGTGATACACTTTCGCCACGCCAGTGCACGGTGCTTTGCCATGCGCGTGGTAAGCCCGGCTTGCTCTCGCGAGGTGCCAGATTTCCTTTGTAACGCCATGCATATAAACGGCGAGACTAACGCCGCCATAGCAGACCAAGGCGATACGGAGTTCCTTTTGACGCATGGTCGTCCTGATGCCGGGGATAATCACCAAAGGCAATTGCGTTCTGCAAATGTTCTCGCTATCGGCGCGGAATGGCTAAGACCAAACGGCGATATGTGTGTCAGGCTTGCGGCAGTGTGAGCCACCGATGGCAGGGACAATGCCCGGACTGCGCCGAGTGGAATACACTTGTGGAAGACGCGCCAGCCACGGTTTTCTCCCAAAAGCATGATCTGTCCAGCGGCGGACGATCGCTAGAATTCGTGGCGTTGGACAAGCCAGGCGAACTCCCGGTCCGCAAATCGACGGGGTTGGCGGAATTTGATCGGGCTCTCGGGGGAGGGTTGGTACCTGGCTCGGCCGTTCTGATGGGGGGTGATCCCGGCATTGGCAAGTCAACGCTGCTGCTGCAGACGGCGGCGACAATCGCGCGCGGCGGCAATGATGTCGTCTATGTTAGCGGAGAAGAAGCAGCGGGTCAGGTTCGACTGCGTGCATCGCGTCTGGGACTTGCGGATGCGCCTATCCGGCTCGCGTCCGAGGCTTCCGTTCGCGATATCCTCACAACGCTGGGGCAGGGAGAACCTCCGGCCCTGCTGGTGATCGATTCGATTCAGACTATGCACTCGGATACTATTGAGGGTGCTCCCGGTACCGTCAGTCAGGTTCGTGGATGCGCGCTGGAACTGATCAGGTTTGCCAAGGAACGCGGCACTGTCCTGGTGCTTGTTGGTCACGTCACAAAGGACGGGAGCATCGCTGGCCCACGCGTGCTTGAACATATGGTTGATGTGGTCATGAGCTTCGAAGGGGAACGGAGCCATCAATATCGGATTTTACGAGCGTTAAAGAACCGGTTCGGCGCGGTCGATGAGATCGGCGTATTTTCGATGGCCAGCGAAGGACTGGAAGAAGTAAGCAATCCATCTTCGCTCTTTCTCTCCGGAAGAGACCAGCCTTTGGCAGGCAGCGCTGTCTTTCCGGCATTGGAAGGCACCCGTCCCGTGCTTGTAGAGATTCAGGCTCTGATAGTCCGGCTGCAATCTGGTGCGACACCAAGACGGGCCGTGGTAGGTTGGGACAATGGGCGGCTTGCTATGCTGTTGGCAGTGCTGGAATCTCGCTGCGGGCTCAATTTCAGCTCTGCAGAGGTCTATCTCAACATTGCTGGAGGATACCGCCTTTCCGATCCCGCTGCTGATCTCGCTGTGGCTGCCGCATTGGTTTCAGCGCTGGCGGATAAGCCGTTGCCCGACAAATCCGCATGGTTCGGTGAGCTGTCGCTTGCAGGTGAGATACGCCCGGTGGCGCATTCTGATTTGCGATTGCGAGAGGCTGCAAAGCTTGGATTTGCGCGGGGATACGGCCCATCGGATGCAAAGACCGGATCGTCGTCGCTCGATTATCGCGGATTGGGACAACTCTCTAACCTCGTTGACCATGTGATGCGGACCGAATAATCGCCTAAGGCATGGGCTTCGATATTATCGTGATGATGATCGTTGGCGTTGCCGCGATCGGCGGTTTCCTTCGCGGATTGGTTCAGGAAGTGCTTTCGCTAGCTTCCTGGATCCTGGCAGCGTTTGCGATTTACTACCTGCACACTCCGCTGACCGAAGCACTGCGCCAGTGGTATGATGCGGATCCAATCACGTCGATTTTTGCCTTCGCGCTGCTTCTGCTAATTCCCTATGCGGCGATGAAAGTGATCGCGAGCAATGCTGGCGAAGCGTCACGAAACTCAATTCTAGGACCAATCGACAGGGTGTTGGGTTTCGGATTTGGTGCGGTGAAGGGTGCTCTGATCGTGATCTTTGCCTTCTCCGTTCTTGTGCTCGGATTTGATACAGTGTGGGGCTATCAAGGTCGTCCGACCTGGATTACCACCGCTCGTTCCTATCCTGCAGTCGATGCTTTCTCCCGTGAGTTGGTCGCCTTGATTGATGTAAGACGTTCCCGCCTCAACGCATCCGAAGGCGGTGATGAGGATGTATCCGACGAGGTCGAATGAACGCGACCACCAGACCAAAGCTCTATTCACCGCGGCTTCTGGCGCTTTCTGCCACACTTGCTGATTATCCGCTTGGGCGCGATCTGACATTCACTGCAGAAGAGCGGTCAAG
>JBCAXQ010000161.1:0-6758 GCA_038534015.1 Pseudomonadota bacterium
TAATGGAGGGTTTCTGGCTCATCGTAACCACCAAGGAGTGGAGATGAGACAGACATCGGGAAAGCGAAAGAGCCATGGCGAGAAGGTCGTCAAAGACATTCGCCGAGCCACACGCAGACAGTATTCGGTTGAAGAGAAGATCCGGATCGTGTTGGACGGCCTCAAGGGAGAGGACACGATCGCGGAACTGTGCCGCCGTGAAGGCATCGCTCAGGGCCTGTACTACAGTTGGTCCAAGGAATTCCTCGAAGCTGGGAAGCGTCGGTTGGCGGGCGACACCGCACGAGCCGCATCCACGAGCGAGGTCAAGGATCTGCGCCAGGAGGCCCGTGATCTCAAAGAGGTCGTAGCCGAGCAAGCCCTGGAACTTCGTCTGCTCAAAAAAAGCATGATCGCGGATGGGGTGAGCCATTGTCACGCCATTAGTCCGAGAGACAATGGCGCAAGGAGGAATGAGATACCCTGCATCCGAGAAGGTCGAGATCATCCGCCTCGTCGCGCAATCGCACCTGCCAGCCAGGCGCACCTTGGACAAGCTCGGTATCCCCAAGACGACTTTCTACCGCTGGTATGATCGATATCTGACTGGTGGCCCTGATGCCTTGGAGGATCGCAGCCCCAAACCGTCACGGGTCTGGAACCGCATTCCCGAGCCTATCCGGGAGCAGATCAAAGACCTGGCCTTGAAAGAAAGCGAGCTGTCACCGCGTGAGCTGGCCGTGCAGTTCACAGATGCGGAGAAGTACTTTGTGTCGGAGGCGTCGGTCTATCGCATTCTGAAGTCGTACGATCTGATCACCAGTCCGGCCTATGTGGTTCTGTCGGCGGCAGACGAGTTCAAGGACAAGACAACGAGGCCGAACCAGTTGTGGCAGACCGACTTCACCTACCTGAAGGTGATTGGCTGGGGCTGGTTCTATCTCTCGACAATCCTGGACGATTACAGCCGCTACATTATCGCCTGGAAGCTCTGCACGACAATGAAGACCGGGGACGTGACAGACACGTTGGACCGGGCTCTGCAAGCCTCAGGTTGCGACCACCGTGCGCATTCCGACTGATTCGGACAGCCGCTCCGATAACATCCGGACAAGGATTCCGGGGCATCCGGACAAACCTGACCGCTGCGGCTGAGCGTGGTTTTCTGATGTCAGTCCCTCATGTTTTGGTCAAGGGCGGTGGAGCTACGCGCAAGGGAGCCGCGCACGGCGCAGCGTGCGCCCCATCACGCTGACGATGCGTCGGGCGCGGCGGGGTGCCTGGGCTGACGGTTGTGCTCATGAGTGATCCTCGGGGTTGCCGGCGTCCTTTGTCTTCCGGAGCGATGGGCCGTCGAGCGGGAGCCGGTGAGCGTTGTGGATCAGCCGGTCGAGGATGGCGTCGGCGAATGTGGGCTCGTCGATCACGTCGTGCCAGGTGTCTACGGGCAACTGGCTGGTGATCACCGTCGAGCCGGATTGATACCGGTCTTCCACGATCTCCATCAGGTCTCGGCGCTGCGGGGCGGTAAGCCGATCCGGGCCCCAGTCGTCGAGGATCAACACGTCGGCCTTGGTGAGTTGCCGGAACAATCGAGGAAATCGGCCGTCGCCGTGGGCCAGTTCGAGTTCGGCGAACAAGCGCGGGACACGCTGGTAGATGACCGACTTCCCATCCCTGCATGCCTTGTGGCCCAGAGCGCAGGCCAGCCAGGTTTTGCCGACCCCGCATGGCCCGGTGATGAGAAGACTCTGGTGGTTGTCGATCCACCGTCCTGTGGTCAGTTCCTTGAACAGCGCCTTGTCCAGTTTGCGAGGGGTCCGGTAGTCCACGTCCTCAATGCTGGCGCCGACATGGCGCAGCTTGGCCGCGCGCATGCGGCTCTGGAACTTCTTGGTACTGCGGTTGGACGCCTCGCGATCGATCAGAAGGCCCAACCACTCGGCATGGCTGAGGTCTCCGGCATCTTCGCGTGACTGCATCTCGGCAAAAGCGTCGGCCATGCCGTCGAGCTTCAGTTCTTTGAGTTGGTGATGGGTTGGGTGGTCGAGCATGGTTCTCCTCCTCAATGGAAATACTCTGGGCCGCGGATGTTCTCGTGGGTAATCGCCGGTCCCTCCGCGGGCTTCTGGGGCCGGTGGCGATGCAGGTTGTTTTGCAGGATCGATTGGACAAGCTGTACGAGAGAGCACCGATCTCGATCGCGCGCAGGCAGGCGGCCTCAAGGTCATCGCGCCCGTGTGGCTTGAGCAAACGGACGATGCCGAGACACGCCCGGAAGCCCTGCACGGGGTGGGTCTTGGCTTCCATGATCAGGTTCACGAGGGCTGTTGTGTTTGGCCCGATCCGTTCTGCCTTGCGCTTGAGCTCCACCGGGGTGAGGCCCGCATATTCGCGATGTGCTGCGGGCATGTGCTCGGCCACGGTGGTGTGGCCCCGGTTACCGGAAGTGCGGACATGGGATGCAACGCGTTGGTTCTGGTGGAATATTTCCACCGTGCGCGCGGTGATCCTGGCCCAAAGCGTCTGCTTCAGCAGTTGGTACGGCACCGAGTAGTAGTGCTTGTCGATCTCGACGTGATAATCGATGCCAGCACGGCGTTCCCGCCATTCGGCATATTCATAGGGTATCGCGGGCAACGGCTTCAGCGTGGGCTTGTCCAGACGTTCGAACAGCGCCCGGCGGCTGGCACCGAGATGCCGAGTGACCTTGTTGTTCAGTTTGGTCAGTTCTTCCCGGATTGCCGCGTTCAGCTCGGCCAGCGAATGGAACCGGCGCTTGCGCAGCCGTGCAACGATCCAGCGTTGTACGACCTGGACGCCCGCCTCGACCTTGGCCTTATCTTTGGGCATCCCAGCCCGCGCTGGAATGATGGCGGTATCGTAGTGCGCCGCCAGGTCGGCGTAAGTCCGGTTCAGGGTGGGCTCGTACCGGTCAGCCTTGGTCACCCCGGACTTCAGATTGTCAGGAACCAGTTGCCCAGGCACACCGCCGAAGAACTCCAGCATCCGGACATGGCTGGCGGTCCAGTCGGGCATAGACTGTGTCCACGTCGCCTCGGCGAAGGTGTAGTTCGATGCCCCGAGGACGCCGACGAATACTTCGGCCTCACGCACTTCGCCGGTCTTGGGGTCGATCACCGACACCGTGTCGCCGGTGTAGTCGATGAACGCGCGTTCTCCCGCAAAATGGTGCTGACGCATCGTCGGCGTCAGCCGTCCTTCCCACCGGCGGTACAACTCGCAGAACCGGCTGTACCCGTAGCCGTCGGTCGGGTGTGCCGCCTTGTACTCCTCCCACAGCAGCGACAGCGTCACAGACTTGCTGCGCTTGAGCTCGCCGTGGATCATCGGCCAGTCCGGTTGTGCCAGGCCGCGCCTCGTCTCGCCGCCTTGAGGTTGGAAAAGCCGCACATCCAGATCGGCGTCAGTCATATCTGTTGGCAATGGCCACGACAGGCCCGCACGATCCGCACGCTTCAGATACTCGCTCACCGTCGACTGGCCGATCGACAGGCTGATTGCGATTTTCCGCGTGGACAGGCCAGCCGCCTTGAGCCGCAAAGCCTCGGCAATCTTGCGCATGGGCAATCTTGTCTTATCGAACTCTTGTCGCTTGTGCGATTCAGGAGTTGATGCCCAGGCGTTTACCCCCGGGCATCAGAGGGGAGCGGATCGAGGCAATCTTGGTGTGTCAGCACCGTTGAAGAAGTGTGATCGCCCCCAAGAATTCCAAGGACCTGAACGGATACATGGGGTTCGGCCCCGCAGTACAAGAAGAGGTGGAGGAAGCAGCATGCAGGACACGATCGGCGTCGATGTCTCCAAGGACACGCTTGATGCTCGTAGATTGAGCGACGAGGCCCACATTCAGGTGAGCAATGATCGAGAAGGCCTCCTGGAACTTATTACATGGATGAAGGGCCACGAGATCGCCCAGGTCGTCTATGAAGCGACAGGCAGGTATCACCGCACTCTAGAGCGCATACTCGGCAAGCATGGCTTTCCCCTGGCGAAAGTGAACCCGAAGAACGCGCGCCGCTTCGCTGAGGCGGTTGGACGCCTTGCCAAGACCGACCGTGTCGATGCGCTGATGCTCGCCAGAATGGGGCGGGCGCTTGATCTTGAACGCCACCCCGCGCCTCCAGAAAAACACTTATTCTCAGAGATTTGGCAGGAGCTCGGCGCGCCCTGATCAAAGATAAGATTGCAGCGGACACGCGGCTCAAAGCTGCGGAGCATGCCCTTCTCAGACGACAACTCATAGCGCGCCTCAAACAGATCAGACACATCTGGAACAGATTGACCGTGAGATGGACAGTTTGATTGCAAGCGACCCAGTGGCCAAGAAGAACGTCGCCATCCTCACCAGCATTCCCGGAGTTGCCAGGACGACGGCTCTCGCCCTGCTCATAGAAATGCCCGAACTGGGAACGCTCGATCCAAAGCAGGCTGCCTCGTTGGCTGGACTTGCACCGCAATCGCGTCAGTCAGGCCGGTGGAAAGGAAAGGACTGCATTCAGGGCGGACGCTCAATTGTCAGGCGCGCGCTTTACATGCCAACGCTGGTCGCTGTCAGACACAACCCTGACCTGAAGCGCAAGTACGAGCAGTTGATCGACGTCGGCAAGCCGGCGAAGCTTGCGGTGACCGCCTGCATGAGAAAGCTGATCATCATCGCCAATGCCCTTATCCGGGAGCAGCGGAAATGGTCCAAAATGAACGCTTGACCAACACGGATACTTCTCATTACGGGTCTCCCTGCTCGTTCTCATTGAGAGCAAGGCTACCCCGCTGCACGATCGCCCAGCAGCAGCGTCAGTGGAACTTGTGGCTTGTACGGACGCCCTGGAATCCTTGTCCGGATGTTATCGGAATCAGCGTCCGGATCTTATCGGAATCGGCGTCCGGATAATCCCGGAATGCGCAACCAGGTCGTGACTGTCAAAACTTCCAGGACTTCTGACTGTATCGTCCATCTGCCAACCTTCCGAACAGGTGAGCAGATTCTCAGATCACACAATCATCGAACAGGTTGGGCCAGAACACCGCTTACGGCCATCAATGGGTTCCGTCGGAGATGCGTACGACCATGCTATGTGCGAGAGTTTCTTCGCTACCCTCGAATGCGAACTGCTCCAGCGCCAGTCGTTCCGCACCAAAGCCGAGGCTAGGATGGCAATCTTCACGTTCATCGAAGGATGGTACAACCCGGCCCGACGCCATTCGGCGCTTGGCTACAGGTCACCTGTCGAATACGAAAGAACCAACCCCGAAGGGCTTCAGACTGTAAGCCCATAGCAGTCCACCAAACCAGGGGAAATCCAGATTGGACGATTGCGCAGCTCTTGCGAACGTTTCACGTCTTGTTGCCACCAAGCGCGCCCAGTTCCTTCCAAAACGCTTACAGATGGTCGAGAGATAGGACGTTCGTACATGAACTGGCTGGAACGGGAGGACTCGAACCTCCAACCTACGGTACCAAAAACCGGTGCTCTACCAATTGAGCTACGTTCCAACTGGCGAAGTGGTATAGTGCGAGCGCTCGGTACCCGCAATACGCGAATTCCGCTTGCACGCCTTTGGCGCTGAGGATACACATCGCGGCCGTTCGTCGGAGTGTAGCTCAGCTTGGTAGAGCACTGTCTTCGGGAGGCAGGGGCCGCAGGTTCAAATCCTGCCACTCCGACCAATGATTTCAACAAGTTATCGCAACGTAGCAGATTTCTATGCTCATTTTATGCTCATTTTATGCTCATTTGTCTGAACGCCTGATGATGCCGGTGATCTACCTCAGGCGTAGACATCGCCCATATCCTTGGCGAATGCTGTTGAAAAACTCGTCCTTGAAGTAGTTGCAGGCGACTGATTCAATTGATCCAAGAAAAGAAAGATCGAGCGGATCATGGGGCCGAGGCAGGTAACGCAGGGGGCGCTGTTCTACGAGTTCAGCATCGAAGATCACGTTCCGTCGGACCACCTACTCCGCACGATGGACCGGCACTTGGATCTTTCCGAGATCCGTCGCTTCATGGCGCCGTACTACAGCGAACAGGGTCGACCCTCGATCGATCCGGAACTCATGATCCGGATGCTTTTGCTGGGTTATGCGATGGGCATACGCTCAGAGCGGCGATTGTGCGAAGAGGTTCATCTGAACTTGGCGTATCGATGGTTTTGCCGCCTCGACCTGACCGACCCGATCCCAAACCATTCGACCTTCTCAAAGAACCGGCATGGCAGGTTCCGCGACTGCGACCTGTTCCGGCACCTTTTCGAAACCGTTCTGGCACGCTGCATTGCCGAGGGCCTCGTAGGTGGCGACGCTTTCGGTGTCGGTGCATCCATTGTTCAGGCCGACGCAAAGCGATTGAACAAGGTCGACGCTTACCCGCAGCGCGAGGCAGTGCGTCGATCGATTTTGTGGTCAGCTTTTTCATGAAGTCAATTTTAGGAATCGAAAGTCCGCGTGTCAGGGTATCGTCTGCGCCGGTTCTGAGACATCTGCGCCGGATTGAAACGATCGATCATCACTTGCCCACACTCGTCTGGTGCCCAGCGACTGCTCGTTTTCGCAAGTGATAAGGTCTCAAGGGACTGTCGGAAGTGCAGGGGTCAACACGACACACAGCAGTGACTGGTTACGTGCAGACCTGCGCGAAGACGGACGTTAAGCCAGGCAAGTTTCGGGGCTACAAATTTCTAGGCAGCCGACTCATAAAACTCGACCCACAACCTGAACGATGCCAGTTTGATCATGGAGAGGAAGTTTCGTGATG
>JBCAXQ010000162.1:0-6723 GCA_038534015.1 Pseudomonadota bacterium
CAGGATGGATGCGATATGAAGGTGCTGGCCCGGTGTAGTCACTCCAGCGCACCGGAATCCGGACGGTGTCAAACCCGGCCACCTTGATCCGCTCATAGTCCTCTTTCGCATAGTTGCGGCCCCACGGCGCGCCATTGGGCGCTTCGAGCGCATTGCCCATGTTGACACAGCGTTTCATCTTGAAATCCGCTGCAACTGGAGCAGGGTCCTGAGCCGGCGCGCTGGTGGATGTAAGACCCAGAGCGAGCGCTGCTGTCAACGTTGTCAAGCCATAGAGTATCTTCATTTACTTCCTCCTGACGAGTTCACTTTTTAGAGTTTGCGTGGTGGAGCGGTTGTGTCCCGAAGGACGAATTCATGCTTCAAAACGATGCGATGGGCCCCGTTCTTGTCGGCCTCGTTCAATGATGTGACAAGCTCTCGCACAGCATGGGCGCCTAAGTCGCTCAACGGCTGGCGGATGGTCGTCAAAAACGGTCGCATGCGCGTAGCAATATCGGCGTCATCGAATCCGACAACGGAAACATGTTGAGGCACACTCAGGCCGCCTTCCTGCAACGCGGCAACAATACCCGCTGCCATATCATCGTTGGATGAGAATATTGCGGTCGGAAGTTCGTCTAGCTTGAGGAAATATCGACCCGCATCATAGCCGGATTCGAACTGAAAAGTGCCGGGCCGAACCAGATCTGGATCAACCTTAAGTCCCGCTGCTTCCATCGCGACAGAGAAGCCCGAAAAGCGCACCTGGGTCGATCGTTGCTCTTCACTGCCGCGAACAAATCCAATGCGCTTATGTCCGAGATTTGTGAGATGGCGCACCACGTCGATCGAAGCCTGGTAATCATCAATTTCGACCAGCAGGCCCTTGGTCTGGGTATCGACCGGACCAACCCGCACGACCGGAATGCCCATCTCCTGCAGTACGAAGCCGATTTTTTCATCATTGGCATAAGGTGCAAGCAAAACCACCCCATCGGGCTTGCGGCGACGCATGACTCCCTCGAATGCAGCCTGGATTTCAGGGATCGATTTCGAACCTAGGTTTTCCAGGAGACTGATTGAAAGCTGATACCCTAGGTCTTGGCAGGCAATCACTGCGCCAAACTGGATCGCGTTCACATAATTGCTGCCAGCCATGTGGCAGACCAAAGATATGTCATAGGATCGGCTGCCGCGCAGCGAGCGGGCCGACTGACTTGGTACATAGTCGAGCTTTTCGGCCGCTTCGCGCACCTTGCGGCGCAGCTTGTCCTGCACATGCGGCTCATTGTTGAGCACTCGCGAAACGGTCTTGATCGAAACGCCGGCAAGATCGGCGACGTCCTTCATTTTTGCCGTGTTTTCGGACTTTACCTTAACCATAGACCCTCTCTACCGCGACAGCTCATCGACAATCCGAGCATGCAGATCCCGCGTCAGTGGCATAATGAACAGCGCAATTGAAGCAATGAGCAACAATACCGCGGGTACGATTGCGATATAGTCGCCAAGAGCCGAGGCCGTTGATGCGGTTTGGATGTCTCTATCTGGCTCATATCCGATGCCGGATAGCAAGTATCCTACCCCCAGCCCCGTCAGGGCACCGGATGCCTTTTGCACAAACAGGCTTGCGCCGAAAACTGCACCTTCATCCCGTCTCCCATGGGCGTGCTGACCGTATTCGACAGTATCCGGAATCAGAGCCCAGATAATGATCGCGAAGGCAGAATTGGCAAATCCGAATAGAACGATCTGGAGGGGAACTCCGCCGACGAGCGATGGTCCAAATGCGAACAGCCAGAGACCGGCGAACGAGGTTAGCGCGGTCGCCATATACCAGCACTTTTTCTTGCCAAAATGACTCGCGATGAGCGTCCAGAGTGGTGTGCCTGCAAGCGTGGCAATTGCAAAAGCGGAAAGGATCACCTCTTTGTTTGCGAAGGCTCCTTCATTGGCCTGAATGTAGAATGCCATCGGGATGTTGAGGCTCGCGCCAGCGGCTGAGTTCACAAACAGGATCAGAAGCAAGAGGCGCAGTGCGTCATTCTGCGCAAATGCAGCAAAGAAGGTTCTGGGACTCCAGCCTCGCGGAAGGTCATCTCCCCCCAGTGGCGGCTTCTCACGGGTCAGAAAAAAGCAAGCGGATAGCGCGATGGTCGCAATCAGAGCGCCCAACGCCGCAGTCTGCAAGAAACCGCCGCTTGTGTAGCCATCTCCACCCTCCCCCAGCGCGCGCGCCAAAGGAAAGAAGAATGTGGTCACACACAGCATGCCGCAGAATGCGAAGAACATTCGGACACCGGACAGTTCCGCCCGTTCGACAGAGCTGAAGGTCAGGCGAGCCGATAGCGCAGAATAGGGTACCGCGACGATTGTGTAAGACGTTCGAAAAATGATCGCCGAGCCGAGTAGGGCCGCAAAAAGCAGCCAACCTTCCAGCGGGGGCTTCCAGAACAAGAGGCAGAACGAAGCGCCCAACCCAAAACTGCCAAGCAATATGAAAGGACGATAGACACCGTATCGACTGCGATTGGCTGCTGCGAAAGAAGCGACCAGCGGATCGGAAATTGCGTCCCAGAACAACCCCAGAGCGTAAATCCAACCCGCAAGTTTGGGGTCAAGACCGACAACTTCCGCATACCAGAAAACAAGGATCAGCGAGAGGCTGTGCCAATAGATATTGAGGCCAAAATCACCAATGCCATAACCTGCAAGGCGTTTGAGTTTTTCGCCGGGTATTAGCACGTCTGGTCCCGCGCCATCGGTCGTTTGCGCAGTGCTGACCAAGTCAGAATCTGCCCAGCCCGGTAACCTTGGTCCGCACAGCCAGAAGACGATCCTGAGCGGTGATGAACAGCGTGCGTCCATCTTCGCCAAAGGCGCAGTTCGCACTTGGTCGCCCGGTGAAAATCCGCCCCAGACACTCGCCCGCGGGACTCACCACAAGAACTCCCCCCGGTCCTGCAAGGAACACATGTCCGCTGGCCGCGACCGCCATACCATCCGGAAGCCCTCCGACCTCGTGCATGAACGGCTGCGCATCGAACCATGTTTCCCCATCCCCAACACCTGTAGCACGTGCCAGTTCGAACCGGCGGACCAATGGTGCATCCGGATCCGATTGGCTGACATAGAGCCAACGTTCGTCGGGCGACAACACAACGCCATTCGGGAATGTCATATCGTCCACAAGACGAATGATCTGACCATCAGGATCCAGACGGTACACACCATTGACGCTCATTTCCTTTAAGGGCGAGGAATTGAGGCCCTCAAGGCCATAAGGAGGATCAGTGAAATATACTGTTCCGTCGCTTGCTTCGATAAGGTCATTGGGACTGTTGAAACGTTTACCCTCAAACCGATCGGCAAGAGTACGTCTTTGCCCTGTCTCGAAGCTTCGCGCTTCCACGGCTCGCTCGCCATGGTTGCAGATCAACAGCTCACCCGAACTGGAAAGCAGAAGCCCGTTCGCCCCAGGCTCCCTCATCCCTTCAACACTCTCAGCAGGCGCGCCAGACGGATACATAAATATCTCGCCACCCTGGTCCTGGGACCAAGCGTAGGCACGGTTGCGGGGCACATCAGTGAAGTACAGCCTGCCTCGTTCTGCATCCCAGGCAGGGCCTTCGGCCCACCAATGCCCGGTTGAAAGCAACCTGACAGATGCATCTCGGTCGACGACGTAAGTGAAATCGTTTGCGAAGGCTTCGTAGACAACCTCGTCAATTGCCGCGTTGAGCCCTGTGCCAGTGTTCATGCACGCGCTCGCCAAAGCTGCCGAAGTACCCCCAATCACGGCCCTGCGCGAAAATTCCATTGCGACTCAAATCCTCCCAGCGCCTTGATATTCCAATATTGACAACCTTGTCAAAACACGCTCGACTATCACGAAGTTGGAGATTCGACGAAGTCTTGCAGGCGCGTCTGAAGGGAGTGGATCAGGAATGTCGAAACGCGGGATCGCGTCTGTTTCATCGCTTGTGCTGAGCGTGGCCCTCGCTGGCTGCGCTTCTGGCTATTCGGAAACGCCAGCGCCAAAAATTGCCGCCTCGACACCTGTTGGAGAGGCTGCGATTCAAGCTGCAGAGCCTGGTACAATTCACCCCGAAATCTGGCCTCAGCTCGAGCCCGGGCCGCTAAACCCGGCGATCGAAGACCGCATCACCGAAATCATGGCCAAAATGACGGTCGAGCAGAAGGTTGGCCAAACCATCCAGGCTGATTCAGGCTCGGTCACTCCCGAAGACGTGAAGCGATATCGGCTTGGATCAGTGTTGAGTGGAGGCAATTCCGCGCCAGGGCCGTTGCCATATGCAGACGCGCCAACCTGGCTCGAAACGGCTGACGCCTATTGGGAAGCTTCGACGGACCCAGAGGGCGTAGAAATCGCAATCCCGATCATCTGGGGCATCGATGCGGTCCACGGACACACCAACCTCCTGGGCGCGACCGTCTTCCCGCACAATGTGGGCTTGGGCGCAGCGCGCGATCCGGACCTAATTGAGCGGATCATGACCGTTACTGCCCGCGAACTGGTTGTATCGGGCCATGATTGGACATTCGCCCCCACGCTCGCTGTCCCTCGCGATGATCGCTGGGGCCGGGGCTATGAGGGGTTTTCAGAAAACCCCGAAGTCGTGATCTCTTATTCAGACCGGATCGTCGAGGGGCTGCAGGGCATCTATGGCGAAGACAGCTTCATGGCACCGGGAAAGGTCATCTCGGCAGCGAAACACTACACCGGAGATGGGGCAACCGATGGCGGACGCGACCAGGGAGATGCCAGCATTTCCGAAGAGGAACTGCGCGACATTCATACCTTGGGCTATATCCCGGCACTTGAAGCTCAGGTGCAGACAGTCATGGTCTCGTTTTCGAGCTGGCAGGGCATCAAAAAAACCGGGCACAAAGGTCTGATCACCGACGTTCTGAAGGGCCGGATGGGCTTCAACGGGTTTGTCGTCAGCGACTGGAACGCGCACGGCCAGATTCCTGGCTGTTCGAACACCGATTGTCCGGAAGCCTTCAATGCCGGCATCGACATGTTCATGGCGCCCGATAGCTGGCGCGGGCTCTATGAAAGCACGCTCGCAGCTGTGCAGTCGGGCGAGATCCCCATGTCGCGGCTTGATGACGCCGTTAGACGTATCCTGCGGGTCAAGCTGCAATATGGCCTGTTTGACCGCGGCGCGCCCAGCACCCGCCCACATGCCGGGAATACGAGCTTGCTCGACAGCGAAGAGCACCGCGCGATCGCCCGCGAGGCGGTGCGCAAGTCTCTGGTCCTCCTCAAGAACAACGACAGCCTGTTGCCGCTTCAAACTGGCCAGACAGTGCTGGTCGTTGGCGATGGCGCTGACAGTATTGCCAAGGCTTCAGGCGGGTGGACCCTATCATGGCAAGGCGGCGCGCATACCAATGACGAGTTCCCGGGAGGCCAGTCGATCCTGGGCGGAATTCGCGAGACCGTAGAGGCCGCTGGCGGCACCGTAATCTTCGATGAAGATGGCACCGGAGACCACCAGGCCGACGTCGTTATCGCAGTCTATGGCGAGGATGCCTACGCCGAGTTCCAGGGCGATCGCCCGCATCTCGACTTCGAAGATGGGGCGTTCGATACTGACCTTCTCGGCCAGTATCGCGATAAGGGGATGCCTGTCGTTTCCGTGTTCCTTTCCGGGCGACCAATGTGGGTCAATCCGGAACTCAACGCATCAGATGCCTTTGTCGCTGCCTGGCTTCCGGGCAGCGAAGGAGGAGGGGTAAGCGATCTCCTCTTCCGTGGCGACCCCGCTTTTGACTTTACGGGCCGACTGGCCTTCTCCTGGCCCAAGCGCGCCGATCAGGCGACTCTGAATTTCGGCACGCCGGGCTATGATCCCTTGTTCGCCTACGGCTACGGGCTAAGTCTCTTTGATAACGCGCAAATCGCGCAGCTTTCCGAAGAATCCGGCATAAGCGCAGACGGAAACGCATCAGGGGACGTGCTGTTTGCTGCTGGACAGTCGCCGAACCCATGGTCGCTCTACGGCGTGGTTTCCGGCACGCAAACACGCCTAAATTCGAGCACATGGAATGGCGGTCTGCTGAACTTCTCCGGCTACGATCGTCTTGCCCAGGAAGATTCGCTGAAGATCGATTGGCGTGAGGCCGGGCCCTATGTCCGCATCGCGACGCATGATCCAGTCGATTTCTCCCGCCATAGCAATGGCGCGATGGAGCTTTCGTTCTTCATCCGCAATCTCGGCTCCACCCCGGCGCGCCTGCGCATTGCCATGGGCTGCGAAGATGACAGCACATGCGGCGACGGCCTCGGCGTCACAGCATCGGGTGACGACTGGCAGGAAGTGCGACTTTCGCTGTCTTGTTTTGCGGAGTTGGGTGCCGACATGAGCGCGCTGAGCACGGGACTGATCATCCGCTCGGAAGGGCCCGCATCGATCGGGCTTTCCGACATTCGTCTCGCGTCCGACACGGATGCGACCCGCACATGCGGAGACTGATACACAATGCAGCGCCAGCTGCTCGTTGTGATGGGTCCTAGCGGGGCGGGCAAGTCACGCATCGCAACGTCGCTCGCTGCGGCGATCATTGCGCCGATGTTTGAGGGCGACGACTATCATCCGGCTTCCAACCGCAAGAAGATGGCGGCGGGCGAAGCGCTGACTGACGAAGACAGGAGCCATCTCGTGAATAATCGCCTCTAGCAAGTCATCGAGCCAGCTGGCTCTGTCTTCG
>JBCAXQ010000163.1:0-6709 GCA_038534015.1 Pseudomonadota bacterium
GCGCGTAGAAGCAATTGCCCTGAGCACATTACCTGATGTGCCAGGGCCTGCTATCAGTCGGACTTAGCGCTCATTCTTTTTGCGCCAGGCTTCGAAGTCTTTTTGGGTTTGTTCGTGGGTGGCAGGATAGAGACCGATAATCGATCGTCCATTCTTCACTTCTTCTGCACGGGCAGCCTATAATTGGCGATCGGAGTTTTTGATCACGCCGCGCGATGACATCTTCCCGTTCTCACCGATCTGGCAGGAATCCACCGGGCAACTTGATGCCTCGATATTCTTTGCTGTCACGGATTATCTAAAGCTCGGCATTCAGGGTGTGAACCTGCTGGACGAGGTCACAGAGACCACCCAAGTCGTCGACTTTGACGGAACGCGGGTCACGCGATCAGCATTCCGCAATGATCGCCGCTTCACCTTCCTGGCGCGGTTCGATTTCTAGGCCTTCGCGTTAGTTCAATTGGAAAAGAGAGGGGCCTGTGTTTCAGACAAGGGCCCCTCTCTTCGATCTAAAAGCCCGGACCAAGGTGAGCTATGTTTGAGCTGATGCAATGGTGAGTGTGCTTGGTCAGCTTAGGGCCGTAAGCGCGGTGTCTGCCCTCGCCAGTCTGTTGGCTGCTTGCGACGCTTCGCCTGAATCCGATATGGCTGGTAACCACGAAAAGATCGAGCGCGTGTCGTTGCCAGCTGCTGGCATGGTCCGTGAGCCTGCTGAAGAGATTGGTTGGCAACTGGTTTGGCAGGACGAATTCAACGGTACTGCGGTGGACCGCACCAAGTGGAGTTTCGATGTCGATTGCTGGGGCGGAGGCAATGATGAACGCCAATGCTACCGTGATGATCCGCGCAACGCTTCGGTGAGGGACGGCAAGCTTGTGATCACCGCTCGGCGCGAGACGCACACTGGTCCGGCATTGCCAGCGCACATGCGTAAAGGCGCAGACAATCCTGAGGCGACAGCGACCAAGCCGTACACCTCGGCACGGCTGGTTACGCGAGGCAAAGCGGCCTGGAGATATGGGCGCATCGAAGTGCGCGCGAAGTTGCCGCAAGGACAGGGAACGTGGCCAGCGATCTGGATGCTGCCCGAAGAAAATAGGTATGGAGGTTGGGCGGCCTCGGGTGAGATCGACATTATGGAGGCGGTCAATCTCGGGACGGATTGTGAAGACTGCCCGGGCGGGAGCGAAAGCACGATCCTAGGAACATTGCACTTTGGCGGGCCGTGGCCTGACAATGCACTCGACAGCAGCGAGATGTTCGCCCCGGACGTGCTTGATGGATTCCACACTTTCGGGATTGTCTGGGCACCGGGGCGGATCGAATGGACTTTCAATGGCAGAGTCTTTGCGCGTAAGAATGCTGATGCCTGGTGGAGCGTAAATTCTAAAGAAAGCGAAGCACCATTTGACGAGCGTTTTCACTTGATCATCAATCTAGCGATTGGTGGGGGCTTGCCCGAGCGGCGCGGCTTGGGCGGTGTGGTCTCGGAAGGTTTCCCAAAAAAGCTTGAGATTGATTGGGTTAGGGTCTGGAAATGCGACACGCAAAGCAATAGCGACATTAGCTGCTTAAAAGGCGAGTAAGATATGGCCAGACGGCGTCAGTCTGTGACGATCAAGCATGTTGCTGCCGATGCGGGTGTATCACTGCAGACCGTTAGCCGTGTCATCAATGATGAGCCCAATGTCCGCCCGGCCATGAAAGAGCGGGTGCAAAGCTCGATCGACAAGCTTGGC
Organism: Pseudomonadota bacterium; assembly: GCA_038534015.1. GTDB lineage: Bacteria > Pseudomonadota > Alphaproteobacteria > Sphingomonadales > Sphingomonadaceae > Erythrobacter. Next base: position 1,740 of record JBCAXQ010000163.1, read on the forward strand.
TATGTTCCCTCAATCGCAGCGCAGCGGATGAGCGGATCGCGCTCTTACCTGATCCTCGCGCTTAATGATCGTGAGCGCACGATCGCAGATTGGCGCGCACGTGAAGGCAATGACTGGGTTGATCAGATGCTTCTTGGCGGAATGCTGAAATGCACCGAGCATGGGTATCGCATGCTGGTTGAGTTGGTCGATACGCATAGCGATCACGTCGAACGCGAACTGTCCGCCGCGCTTGCGTCTCTGCAGCCAGATGGAGTGATCCTGACTCCGCCGCATTCCGATAACCCGCTGATTGTGAAACTTCTGGCGCGCGAGAATGTGCCCTTTGTGCGGATTGGCTCGCTCGGTAATGGTGATGGCATTCCGGTCTCGATGGATGATGAAGGATCTGCCAGGCTCGCAACCGAGCATCTGATCAAACTGGGGCATGAGCGGATCGGATTTGTGGCAGGACCCGATGAATACAGCCTCAGCCAATGGCGCGTTGACGGCTGGCTGGCGACGATGGCCGAGCAAGGGCTGGCAACGGATGATCTGCTCGCGAAAGGTGATTTCAGCTTCGAATCTGGAAAACAGGCTGGCCGCCAATTGCTGAGCAACAGCCCCCACCCCACCGCGATTATCGCAAGCAACGATCAAATGACACACGGCGTCCTCGAGGCCGCGAAGGAATTTGATCTCGATGTGCCTCGCCACCTTTCGTTGATCAGCTTCGACAATTCACCGAGCACGCGCTTTACACGGCCTGCGTTGACAGCCATTGACCAACCGGTTGCTGAAACCGCAGCAAGGGCGGTTGAACTGATCATAGCGGCGCAAAAGGGTAAGAGATTACCAGAGGAGCGGGTCGTTGTACCGGGACGGCTGATCAAGAGATCGTCTGTGTCGCCACCACTCGCAGTCTCCAGTGAATAGGTAATGGCGCAAGTGGAAGTACTGGGAGTGCCATCCAAAGGCGCCCCCCAATCCACGCGCTTTATGCTGTTGTATGCGCTAGCCTGGGCTGGCGGAGCGATTGGCTATGTCCCATTCCTGACACTGTTGCTGCCAGCGCGCGTAACGGAATTGACCGGTTCTGATGCCGTCGAATGGCTGGCCTACATTGCATTTGTCGGAGCGATCGCGGCGAGCCTCGCCAATCTGGGTTTTGGCTGGCTTAGTGACCTGACCCGTTCGCGGCGGAGCTTCATTCTGGCCGGGCTGGTGTTATCCAGCTTTGCACTGATCACGGCAGCTGAAATTGAACAGCTTGGGCCGCTCTTGATCCATGTCGCGCTCTGGCAGTTCGGCCTCAACATGATGCTCAGCCCGCTTGCTGCATATGCGGGGGATCATGTGCCCGATAGGCAGAAAGGGCGGCTTGGCGGATTGCTGTCGTTTGCGCCAGCGATTGGAGGCCTTTCCGGTGCATTGGTGACGATTCCGGCGCTCGCGTTGTCGCGTGACACACAATTGGTCGTAGTAGCATCTATGGTTGCGGCATGCGTGCTACCTATGATGTTGTTCGGGAGGCCCAGGGCCATGCCGGAACTGATTGAAGATGTGGCGAAGCCTTTGGGGAAAGCAGAAGATTGGATACTCAGCGCGCCCAATGCGGTGCTGCGCATGTGGTTCTCTCGCCTGCTGCTCCAAATTGCTGAAGCCGCTCTTTTCGCATTCCTGCTGCTGTGGTTGCGTTCGCTTGATGGGGCGATCGGCGAAAGTGAGACTGCGCGACTATTTAGCCTGGTCGTGCTGATCGCGATTCCCTTAGCACTGGCTTTAGGAAGTTGGGCTGATTCGCGCGACAGGCCGATCTTGCCGTTGGCCGGGACAGCAATTGTTTGTGCCGTAGGGCTTGGGGTGATGGCAGCGTCCAATTCGCTTGCGAGCGGCGTTGCTGGCTACGTCATTTTTGGCGTTGCGGGGGCCGTGTTCCTGTCGCTGCATTCCGCCCAGACTTTGCGGGTACTGCCCCGCGCAAGGACGCGCGGACGCGATCTCGGGGTCTTCAATCTCACCAACACTGTGCCATCGTTGATCATGCCGTGGCTAACGCTCGCTTTAGTGCCCGTTTTCGGGTTTGCTGGACTGTTTGCACTGCTCGGAATCATGGCTGGGATCGCCAGTATTCTGCTGTTTTCTGTTTCCAGATCAAAATAGGCGCTTGATTTCCCAAACGGGCACTGTAGCGTCAAATTGGGAACGTTCACATGCGGGGAGGCGAATTCGCCATGCGTAAGGGTCTGTGCGGGCTGATTGGTGCGGCATTGCTGGCAGGATGCGCCTCTGTGCCGCAAGCCATTGCCCCTCTGGGAAGCGCCTCGTCAACGCCGAGTGTCGCTGCAAATGGTGAAGAAGCCCAGGTTGCCGCTTTGCTCTCGCGGATGAGTCTGGAGCAGAAGGTCGCCCAGCTGATCCAGCCACAGATCAATTCTTTTACCGCAGAAGAGATGCGCCAATATCGCTGGGGTAGCTATCTCAATGGCGGTAATGGCGGGCCCTATGGCGATGAATTTGCGACTGCATCTGAATGGCTGCGGCTCGCTGATGAGATGTGGGACGCTTCAACCGCGCCGCTTCCCGGCGATGAACCGACCATTCCGACTATGTGGGGCACCGATGCGGTCCATGGACACACCAATGTCATAGGCGCGACCATCTTTCCGCACAATATTGCACTTGGCGCGACCGGCGATCCTGATCTCGTGCGACGGATTGGCGCAGCGACCGCCACTGAAATCGAAGTGACCGGGATCGACTGGAACTTCTCTCCGACAGTTGCCGTCGCCCGTGATGATCGGTGGGGCCGTACCTACGAAAGCTATTCTGAAGACCCTGAAATCGTCGCCAAGTTCGGCGCGGCGCTGGTTGAAGGATTGCAAGGGTACAGGGGTGCTGACGACCATCTCGGCGAGGGGCGCATTATCGCTACGGCGAAGCATTTCTTTGGTGATGGCGGGACCGATCAAGGCGTTGATCAGGGGGATGTAAACGGTGACATTGACGCACTTAAATCGATCCATGCCGTGCCCTACCCGGCGGCAATCGAGGCAGGTGTCGAAACTGTCATGGCGAGCTTCAACTCAATCAATGGCCGCAAGATGCACGGCAACGAAGCGCTATTGGATGGCGTATTGCGTGGCGAGATGGGTTTTGAGGGCCTGGTGGTCGGCGACTGGAATGGCCATGGCCAAGTCAAGGGTTGCACAGTCAGCGATTGCGCGCAGTCGCTCATGGCCGGCCTCGATGTCTACATGGTCCCTGATGATGCAGTTGCCCTGCATGAGAGCTTGGTTGCGCAAGTCCTTGACGGTACGATTCCGATGGCCCGCATCGACGAAGCCGCAGGTCGGGTTCTCCGGCTCAAGATGCGCGCAGGCCTCATCGGTCCGGATGCCAGGCGTCCGTCTGAGCGCCCCAATGCGGGTGAGTTCGGCAAGCTGGGCATGGCGTCCCACCGTGCGGTAGCCAGAGAAGCGGTCGCCAAATCGCAAGTCATTCTGAAGAACGATGGCGTTTTGCCACTCGAAGCCGGCGCCAATGTACTGGTCGCAGGGGCCGCGGCAGACAGTATTGCGCAAGCGTCCGGCGGTTGGACCCTGACATGGCAGGGCGGGCGCGAGCTCACCAATGACTATTTTCCGGGCGCGACCTCGATCTGGAAGGGCATTGAGACGGCTGCGAGTGAGCGCGGCGGCAGAGCAACATTGTCTGAGGATGGGAGCTTTACCGAGCGCCCTGATGTCGCCATCGTCGTGTTTGGCGAGCAACCCTATGCCGAGTTTGCGGGCGATCGGAAGAACCTTGTCTTTGCCGATGAAGAAGGCCTCGAACTGCTGCGCAAATTCGACGCCGAGGGTGTTCCGGTGGTCGCAGTGTTCCTTTCCGGCCGCCCTATGTGGATGAACCGAGAGATCAACGCCTCTGATGCCTTCGTCGCCTCATGGCTACCCGGCAGCGAAGGCGCAGGAGTTGCCGATGTGCTATTCGGCCAGAGCGAGGCAACCGGCAGACTTTCGTTCAGCTGGCCCGCGACATGCGAAGGTGAGCCGCTTAACGGACCCGATGGCGCGTTGTTCGCGCTCGGTGCTGGACGCAGTCTAGCTGACACGAGCCCACTTGCAGCTTTGAGCGAGGACTGCGCGTTCCTAAGCAATGGCGCGGCATCCGCATGGTATGCGAACGGCCGGCTGGCGGAGAGTGCCGCGGCAAACGTCAATGGTGTGGATCTGCCAAATCTGCGCGGTGAGGCAGGTGGGATCGCGGCGCGCGGGATTGACAAAGATCGTCAGGAAGATGCCCGCGAGATCACCTTTGGCCCAAATAGCGGGCTAACGCTTTCAGGTGACGGTAAGGGCGCATTCTTGATCACTTACAATATCTCTGTGGCCCCTGCGGGCACCGTCATTGCCGTCAGCGGCACGGGACCCTCGGCAGATATTACTGAGGGCCTGACCATCGCGGCCGGTAAAGGCTGGCGCGAAATGGTTCTGACGGACGCGTGTCTAACAGCGCCCGGCAGCACCCTGACCATCGCCAGTGATGCGCCATTACAGATCAGTGTTGCGCAGATTTCGCGGCGCGAACTGCCTGAAGGGACGCAATGCTCGTTTTGAGGCGCTGCGGTGCGAAGGCGAACCAACCAAGCCAGCGGGACGCTGGGCCCGGTAAGCGGTAGTGACCGCCTGACAGGTGAGAATAATCAAAGACGCGGCGAATACCACCGCGCAGTGAGGGGAAATTGTTGTGACGCTTGAGACGATCGATATCGTTATCATCGCGGGTTATGCGATTGCGCTGCTTGGGATAGCATTGTTTGTGAGCCGTGAACCGGCTGGGCACAAGAAGAACACCGAGGATTACTTTCTGGCTGGCCGTGCGCTTCCGTGGTGGGCGATTGGTGCTTCTCTGATTGCTTCGAACATTTCAGCAGAACAGATTATCGGCCAGTCGGGTCAGGGTTTTGCGGTCGGTATCGCGATTGCGGC
>JBCAXQ010000164.1:0-6622 GCA_038534015.1 Pseudomonadota bacterium
GTGGGCTTTACATTGCTTACATCATTTTTGTCGCCATAACCCGCCCGTCAGACGCTCCTGTTCCACAGTCCAAGCCGGCTGAAGGATCAGTGATCCTAGCGCTCATTCGCGATCTGATGGCCCCACTGCTTTTGATCCTGACGGTTCTTGGATCTATCGCAACGGGGACTGCAACACCGACCGAAGCTGCGGGCCTCGGCGCGATCTGCGCGACGCTTCTTGCGGCATTCAATCGCAAACTCACGTTCTCGACCCTGTCATCCTGTGTCCGAGAAACTGGCAGCACATCGGCCATGATCCTGTCGGTTCTTGTCGGTGCCACGATTTTTGGCATGGTCTTTAAGGGCCTCAAGGGTGATCAGATGATCAAGGATGCGATCTTCGCGCTTGATCTGAGCGCCTATGGCACGCTGGGTGTCTTGTTACTGATGATCTTCATCCTTGGCTTCTTCCTCGAATGGGTTGAAATCAGCTTCATCGTCCTGCCACTTTTTGCACCGATCGTTGCAGCACTTGATTTCGGCCTTGGGTTGACCACACAGCAACAACTGCTGTGGTTTGCGATGTTAGTGGCCGTCAACCTCCAGACAAGTTTCCTGACGCCGCCGTTCGGATATTCACTCTTTTATATCAAGGGTGTTGCGCCGCCCGAGATCACCATTCGGATGATCTATCGGGGCATCATCCCCTTCGTTGGCCTGCAGTTAACCGGCCTGGCCCTGCTGATCCTCATGCCGCAGCTTGTGCTTTGGATGCCGGGCGCCGTTTTCGGAAACTGATCGATGACGTCGACCAGCGCGCACGCGAATCTCCCCGGCCTGAAAGATCAGCGTGTGCTTGTCACCGCAGGAGCCTCTGGAATAGGCCTTGCCATAGCGCGGGCGTTGGCCGCGCAAGGCGCGCGGGTCGCGATCTTCGATATAGACAAGGCTCAGCTTGAAAGCGCTGCTGCTGAATTGGGGCTCGACATTGCCTGCGTTGCGGATGTGGCAGACGCGGACGCGCTGGATCGGCTCTTTGAAACTATCGTGCGTGATTTGGGTGGGCTTGACGGTTTGATCAACAACGCAGGAGTTGCAGGGCCAACAGCGCCGGTCGAAAGCATTGAGGATAATGATTGGCGACACTGTATCGACGTATGCCTGACGGGGCAATTTCTGGTTACCAAGCGGGCTGTGCCCTTGCTCAAAGCGGCAAAGGGAGGCGCCGTGGTGAATATGTCCTCGGCAGCGGGCAAGCATGGGTATGCCTTACGAACGCCCTATGCCGCTGCAAAGTTTGGCGTGATTGGACTGACGGAAAGCCTCGCCAAAGAACTGGGACCCGACAATATCCGGGTAAATGCCATCTTGCCGGGGTTCGTCGAAGGCCCACGCATGAACGCCGTTATCGGAAATAAGGCCAAAGCAACCGGGGTAAGCGTCGCTGAAATGCAGGCGTCCTATCTGAAAGCCGTTTCGTTGCGGCGCATGGTGCGCGCCGAAGATGTCGCAAACATGGTTTGTTTTTTGCTGTCTGACGCTGGAGCAAATATTTCAGGCCAGTCGCTCGCGGTGGATGGCAATGTTGAATACCTTTGAAGAACCGGGAGATCCTGCATGACTAGTCGTACCGACCAGGGTGGAAAAGTGATCATCACGTGCGCGGTCACCGGCGCGATACATACGCCCTCCATGACCCCGCATTTGCCGATCACGCCAGACCAAATCACGCAAGAGGCGATCGCGGCTGCGGAAGCTGGCGCCGCAATCCTGCATCTTCACGCGCGAAATCCCGAGACGGGACAGCCAGATCAAAGTATCGAGGGATTTGCGAACTTCCTACCGCGCATCAAGCAGTCCAGCGATGCGGTGATCAACATTACCACCGGCGGAAGCCCGTATATGAGCGTGGACGAGCGGGCCGCACCCGCAGCCCACTACAGTCCCGAAGTTGCGTCTCTGAACAGTTTTCCTGGGAGCGCGAGCATCTGGAAGGGTCGAAAGACCTTGTCTTCCGCAACTCATTCCAGGACATCGAATACGTGCTGGAAACCTGCTACGGCAACGGCACGCGTTTTGAGTTTGAATGCTACGACACATCCCATCTCTATAACCTGGCCCATTTTGCAGACCGTGGCCTCGTAAAGGCGCCCTTTTTTGTTCAATCCGTTTTCGGTCTACTTGGTGGAACCGGTGCGCATCCCGAAGACGTTATGCATATGAAGCGAACAGCGGACAGGCTTCTGGGAAGCGATTATCGCTGGTCCGTCCTTGGCGCGGGGTCCAACCAGCTACGGGTCGCAGCGCAGGCGGCCGCGCTCGGAGGCAATGTCCGGGTCGGTCTGGAAGACAGTATCTGGGCCGGCAAGGGCGAGCTTGCGTCATCGAATGCCGTGCAGGTCACGAAAGTGCGCCAGATCATTGAGGGGCTCGGCTTGTCTGTTGCGACACCGGACGAGGCGCGCAGCATCCTCGATCTGAAGGGCGGAGATGACGTGAACTTCTAGCAGAAGGTAAGCCACACTCATGAAGCGCTCGATTTCACCAGGTTACGCAATTGAAATGATACCCGACGGTGCGCGGATCATGATCGGCGGTTTCATGGGTGTCGGAACACCTGAGCGGTTGATCGATGCTCTTGTCGCATCCGGAATCGGAAACCTTACAGTAATCGCCAACGATACAGCCTTGCCCGGAAAAGGTATCGGGAAACTGATAACCGCGGGCTCAGTTCGTAAAGTGATCACGTCGCACATCGGTTTAAACCCGGAGACACAGCGCCTGATGAATGCGGGCAAACTTGAGGTCGACTTGGTGCCACAAGGCACGCTGGTTGAGCGCATCCGTAGCGCAGGCGTTGGTCTTGGCGCGGTTGTTACAAAGACTGGTCTTGGCACGGCGGTCGCCGAAGGGAAGCAAATCCTTGAACTTGAAGGGCAGTTGTACCTGATAGAACTCCCGATTCATGCAGATTTTGCTCTGATCGCTGCACGGCAAGCGGACTATGTCGGCAATCTTGAATACGCGCTTACAGCTCAGAACTTTAATCCAATCATGGCACTGGCAGCCGAAACTGTGATTGCAGAACCGGACCACATTGTGCCGGTTGGGATGATACCGCCCGATGCGGTCCGCACACCCGCCGCATTGGTTGACCATCTGATCGAACGAGCGAAGTGATGGACGCGAAAGACCGCATAGCGCAGCGCGTCGCGCAGGAAATTGTGCCTGGTTCGCTTGTGAATCTGGGCATTGGTCTCCCAAGTCTTGTCGCAAGCTACGTGGCAACCGACCAAGGCGTCTACTTTCAATCTGAGAATGGTGTCATTGGGCTTGGCTCGAGGCCCCCAGAGGGAATGGAAGACCCAGACCTAACCGATGCAGGTGGCGGATTTGTCACCGCCGTCCCCGGAGCGGCTGCAATCGACAGTGCGATGAGCTTCGGATTGATCCGAGGTGGGCATATCGATCTGACAGTTTTGGGGGCATTGCAGGTAGACAGCGCAGGCCATTTGGCCAACTGGATGATTCCGGGAATGCTCACGCCCGGCATGGGCGGCGCGATGGACCTTGCCACAGGCGCAAAACGTGTCATCGCCGCGCTTCAGCATCAGACCCGTGGACAAAGCAAGATTGTAAATCGTTGCGACCTACCGATCACATCAACGCGGCAGGTCGATCTCATTGTGACAGACCTAGCAGTTTTTGATTACTGCGACGCTGGCCTTCGGCTGATTGAATTGATGCCTGAGATTAGTTTGGACGAGGTTGGATCAAAGACCCAAGCATCATTCGTAGTCGCATTGTAAAACCTCTAAGCAATGCCTCCGGTTCCTTCGTATCTCACTTGCTCGGTATGAATGATTTATGCCTGCAAAAAACTGTGTTGCGAAACAACGCAATGGCCCGCTGCTTTCCTCGCAAAAGCCCTGAAGACTGAGGCGCTTCACGAGTTTCTCCAGTGTTTCGACTGCTTTTTGACGAGTTCAGGCTTTTGCTCCATTGTAAGGAGCCTTGCTTGCATTGATCTGATGTTTAGCAAGGCTTGCGACCTGCTCAACTCACTGATCTAGCTTTGGTCATAAATGGCCGCTTTCCATGGTACCCGACAGCCTCGCAAATGAGCACCTGCAGCGATTTTCGTGCTGCGAGCGCACGCAGCGAAAAATACGAATTCACAAGATGGGCTCATTCGAGACCTTCGCCGCGATCTTAATGAAGGTCAGCTCTGCAAGTTTTGCCAGCCAAAGAACCGGCACTGCCGACCGATGAAACACTTGATCGCTGCCCTCACCCGCCGTCGCCTCTTCGGATCCGCGTGAGTGCGTCAAAGTCAATTTCTTGCTTCTGTTCATCACTTATATCCGGCCGGGTTTCCGATACCGGCTGGGGCCCTTGGACGTCCCACATCACCGCATGTGAGCCTGTAGTCCAGCGATATACCCAACCAACAATGCTGTACCCATCGGTCCCGATCAGATTGGCGATCGCGACGCCCTCACCTTTATCATCGTTCACTGTTTACTGACTTCCTGCACTGTGGCGCTGAATTTGCGGCATGGTGTCATAAGGCGCTCGCTTGAGCCGAAGACCGCACATGGTGGACGTTGGCTAACTCCTGTTCCTTGGGGGAACTGATCTTACGAGGGCACATCCAAAGCGGTACGCCCCAAAAATGCATTGTTCTCAAATTCTATGGTCGGGCTCCGTGGCGGCTTCGACGATCGCCAGAACCTCGAACGGGTCAAAGCCGATGGCGCGCGCCAAAACGACCAGCTCGACAACGTCGATCCGGCGTTCGCCGCTCTCAATGCGCGCGACGAGAGATTGATGGCTCTTGAGCCTGTCCGCCAAATCGTCCTGGCCCAAGCCTGCGCTTTTACGCGCGTCGACCAACGCACGGACGAGCGCCAACTGGCCATTTGTTCTGATTGTTTTCGCCACGCGTCACATACCTTTTGTGACGTCGCTAGCGGATGAAATCTGTTATCTAAAAAGTAGATATTTGAGGGTGTTATCGGCGTCTGGTTTCCATGGGCTGCAAGTCTGATGCTCCCAAGGTTGCCCATCAATCCCCTGCTAATTGCAGAAATCGGCCATAGTCCTCGCTGACTTCCCGCGCTTCTTTGAAAGCGCGGGCGCGTTCGCTATCGAGGCAACGGAAGTAACTCTGGATGTCTTGGATATAATTTTCGAAATCGCCACGGATGATGTCCGCATAGTCCCGCGCCGCCTGCGAATCGCTTGGCAGGAAAGGACGGGCCGGGGCGAAGCAGGATTCCGCCAAAACCGGCCCGGGAACGCAGATCAGGAGGGCCATAGCTTGCAATGGGAGCAGGCATGTCAACCTTGGGTTTCTCAAACCTGTTATCTCCTTGATCGCGGACACTGGCCGTGACTAGTGTTCGCGTAACCAAACTACAGCAAAAGCACGATATTACATCTTGCGGTTGATAGTATACTATCGTAACTCTGGGCTTCAAGTGGGAATGCCTGGGGTCGCGCCATTGGAGAAAGCGTGAGCCGGGCCATGAACTGGGACATCGAAGCACCAAATGTGGTTACGGAAGCCAGGTTCCGCGAGCTCGTGGAAAGCGGCTATAGCGCAGAAATCCTGTGCCAGGAGTCGGCACATAAGAAAGGCCCCAGCTATTACGGGGTCTGGATCATGCGCGTTGTCTCTGATGACGGGGTGGAAAAGCTCCTCGTCACCGCCCGCACGCGGACGACCTACAACGATATCAAGATCCGCGAGTTCAAGACGATCTCCGGCGTGGTGTCTTTCTTCATTGGCCTTGGCTTTTCGCATGTCGACCTGCCGCTTGAGGCGGGTACAAGCCGTACGCATAAACTTGCGCCGTCAGACAAAGCCCCATCAGACAAGGGCGCTGGCAAGTAACCTCGTCTGCCTCTGGCTGGTCGCAGCACCTGCCTCAGCGCAAATGGTGCTGGTCATGGAGAGCGACGGCTCCCTGACGCCGTCCCAATCCCAAAATAGCTTCGCGCGCAATTACAATGACGGCATCGGTCAGGGGTCGGCAGCCGATGAACTTGCGATTTTCGGCAGCGATGAAACTATGCCAGAGCGTGAAGCGATGCGCTTTGCAGCCCGTGTCGGTCCGGCACCCCTGCCCCGCGCCGATGTCTTAAACGCCATAGAGACCACGGCCCTGCGCTATGCCAGCCACCCCGGCCTAAGGCGCGCGGAGCTTTCCGTCACGGACTGGCTGAGCCTCTACCGCGCCAATATTGAAGTGGAGAGCGCCTATCGGCAGGATGCGATCTCACACGCGGGCGCCATTGGCCTTGGTCAGCTTATGCCCGACACAGCGCGCGACCTCGGCGTCGACCCGCGCGATCCACAACAGAACCTCGACGGTTCCGCTCGCTACCTCGCGATGATGCTGGAAAGCTTCGGCGATCCGCATCTGGCGCTTGCCGCCTACAACGCTGGGCCGGAAGCCGTGCGCCAACACGGTGGCATTCCCCCTTACCGAGAAACCCAGAACCACGTGGCCCGCGTCATGGCCGTCGTGGCCCGATTGGAAGGATCAAATTCATGAAACAGATTTCAAACCTCTTTGTCGCCTCGCTGGCGCTATTCCTGCTCATTGCCGAGCCCGCCCTGGCGCAAAGCATTG
>JBCAXQ010000165.1:0-6564 GCA_038534015.1 Pseudomonadota bacterium
AATCCAGCCGGGCCCACCGACGATAGCATAGCGATCCAGCTTGCCAATCAGGTCAAGCTTGCCGCGCATCACTTCGCTGCTGAACATCGTGTCGATATCGAAGCCATGCCAGCGCCGGATCACGATCATCAGGCGTGAGCATCCGGGGTCTTCCAGCCTGGCGCGCACCATTGCGATGCCGCGTTCCGATTCTTCGCGATCGAGCCGGCCCGTAAGCTCGAATGCAGCGATGCTTGGCCGTCCGGTATCAATCTCGTGGAACGCCCCTGTGTGAGGGCTGTCGGCGTCCTCAAGAACCCATGCGCGGGCGGCGTCGGACTCGTCTTCATCATAGACTTCGTACACCACACCGGGCAGCAGCGCGCTTTCCAGGCGCGCAGCCGTCCTGATCCATTCCTCATCAGAAATGAGAGCGATACGATCAAGTCCGTAAACCCATTTCATCAGGCTGGGGATATGGGCGAGTTCGACGGTCACTGCCGAAAGCGAGAACCCCGCCATGGACGTCAGGTCGATCAGCAGGTTTCCGCCGCCACCTTCCTCGAGCTGTTCCTTGGCGAAATCGACGATCTTTTGTGCATCGTCTTGGCGGAACTCAGCCATTACGGTCATGCGGTGCGCGGTGTCGGAGAGCTGTTTGATGTTGATCATGATCGCCAATTTATACGTGCATACCAATCCGTGCATTGATCAGCATCAAAATCCGGCAACTCGTTTGGCGCGGCTGAAGCGAGGCCTTTGTCAAATCCCTTCTTGTGCGGATCCAATGAAAGGGGCGGACCGCAAGGCCCGCCCCAATCACTTCCTAACCGAAGTCAGATCTTGATCTAAAGCCCGTCAACGCCCTTGCTGACGAGAATGTTCACCGCAACGCGGCGATTTTGCGCCTTGCCATAAGCGGTGCTGTTGTCAGCAGCCGGATCGGCTTCGGCCATTCCGGTTGGCGTCAACATGCGCCATGGTTTCCAGCCACACTGCTGTTGCAGGTAATTGACCACGCGGCCCGCCCGCTTCTCGCTCAGGGCCTGGTTGATCTCATAGGTCCCGGTCGAATCGGTGTATCCGACAACCAACAGAAGGGCGTTGTCCATCGAATCGGCCTGTTGCGCTGCTGCGCAAAGCTCGCCTCGCGCCTGTGCCGACAGGTTGTACCTGCCTGTGTCGAAATAGACGTTGGTCGTGCCTTTGATGTTGTATTGGTCGATATCCGCAACGCGGCCACGCAAAGCTTCGGTGGCCGCTGCATTTTCTTCGATCGCTGCACCCTGTTGGGCAAAGCGCTGAGAGGTGCCGGTGCGGATCATCGATGCCGTTTCAAGATCGCCATCACTGAAGCGCACCTGGCTGGCGAGCAACTCGCCATTCCATTGCACGGTCTTCACTTCAACCGGCAGACCGTTGAGCAGCGAATCGGCGTCCAGCGTTTTGCGACCAACGCCGAACAGGCCGGATTTGGCCTTGATACTCGTATCCTCGTGCAGTGTAACAACCGTGGCGGTGCCATCGGGGCTGGTCACCTGCATACGCTCTCCGTCGCGGGCAGAAATGAAGCCTTCGACTTCAGGGCCTTCGCTCAGATCGGCAAGGTCAGGTGCCTGAACCCCGTACACCGTGGTAAGGACCTCACCGGTTTCCGGATCAGTTTCCTGGGCCATCAGTCCCGCCGGTGCAGTGGTTGCCACAAGGGCTGCGGCGACCCATGCCATGCTCTTTTTAACGTTGGAAATCATTGTTTTACTCCTCAAGACATCATCAGCCGGTCCCGCTTGTCCGACTGTAACGGCCCCCTAAACCCGCAACCCTTAAGGGTGTGCAAAGCGTGCCGCAGATGCGCTGCATTTGAACGCCATGGGTTGCGTAGGTGTTAATCCTAACCTGTCTGGCAGATGAACGACCTCGGTGAGACGAGGTGTTGTATGGGTAATCCGGTCACTCGCTGCGATGGACCGTTTGAAGCCGAATCCGGTCATGCATCTTTTGCGGCCATCTCTGGCCCAGACTAAAGGCCGCGCCAGATCTTTGCCGTGGCACCGTCGCGCGCTCCAAAACGACGATCGTCACAGCGTTTCGGCATGAAGTCATTGCCATAGCAAAGCCGGATTTCCTGCAGCCAGCCGCGCGAATTCAGCTTCACGCCGATATGGCTTGGCTGGACATGGCGGCCATTCGCATCGGCGAGCGCCTGCCGGATCCGGCCAGCGGTCAACCCGTCTTCGCGGCTGATGCGATCATAGTCGGGGATGCGCAGGCTCTCCCATAGGATGCGGGTGACCTTGAAATAGGTTTCCGGCTTGCGGGTCATGCAACTGCCGTGCTTGGCCCATTGACGCGATATGAGCCGCGTCGATGGCATCATGCACATGTTGCGCCGCACCTCGATTGGGGTCAGCGTATTGCGGCTGGGGCACCATTGCGGCCAGCCGCGTGCGCCGTCAGGCCAAAGGCCGTGCACAATCAGCCCGAACCGACCGTTATCGCCCGAGCATTGCGTGGCGTGTGCGCTTTGCCCTTCTCTCGGTTTGCAGAACTCCGGAGACCAGCTCAATGCCAGCGTGTAGCCCGTTATAGGCATGCTGCGCGGGGTGCTGTCGGGTGCCACCTGCGGCACCGTTGACACGCGCGGCATGCGGCATTGGTAGGCTTGGGCGCTTGCAATCGAAGGGAGCAGGAACGCTGCCACAACCGCCAAGCCGCTAGCCCTTCTGAACATGCATTTCCCCATTGCTCGCAAAATAGCGGTTGGCGCTCCGTGTGAAGAGCAGGACAAGACTCACTAGGACCAAAGCCAGCTCAGTCGTCACCGACGGATGTGGCCAAATCCGATAGCGAAAGGCCTCAAAGGCAAAGCCGACCAAGCCGTAGAGCTTCCACAAGCCAAACGCGGTCACCATCCAGCGCGCGAATGGTCGGGCAAAAACAAGAATCCAAACTATGGGTATCAGGGCAATGGTGAATTCCGCCGACAAGGCAACAATTGTCCAGTCCCTATTCCAGGCGAAGTCGGGATACGCATCGGCAAACACGGATTGCGCCAGTGCCAAGTTCTGCAGACCCTCGGTCAGCGACCATAAGCCGGCCGCCAGGAAGCAAAGGCAGGCGAGCCAGATTGATGCCGGGCGAGACCGCAAGAACACTGTCAAAGTGGGGTGAAGTCCAAACCAATATCGGCAGCGGGTGCGCTTTGCGTTAGCCGCCCGACCGAAACGAAATTCACGCCAGTCGCCGCTTTGTCCTTGATCGTGTCGAGATTGATCCCGCCACTGGCTTCGGTCGGCACACGTCCGTCAACGATTGCGACCGCCTCGCGTAGGACGTCCGGCGACATGTTATCGAGCAGCAGATGATGCGCACCCGCTTCAAGCGCGGGTTCGATCTGGTCCAGTCGATCCACCTCGCAGATGATGTGCGCAACCCCGGCGTCGCGCGCGCGCCTGACCGCTTCGCCAACACTGCCTGCGACCAGGACATGGTTGTCCTTGATCATAGCGGCATCCCACAACCCCATGCGGTGATTGTTGGCGCCGCCCATGCGGGTCGCGTACTTTTCCAGCACACGCAGGCCGGGGATTGTCTTGCGTGTATCCAGCAGAGTGCAATCTGGATTGTCCATCGCAGTGACGTATTCGTGCGCCATGGTCGCAATGCCGGACAGGTGCTGGACGATGTTGAGTGCGCTGCGTTCCGCCGTCAACATGGCCCGTGCATTGCCACTAAGCCGCATGATGTCCGTGCCGGCCTCAACCGAATCGCCATCGGATACCAGACGCTGGATCTGCATGTCCGGCTCAAGCGCCCGGAAGAACGCTTCTGCGACTGGAAGACCGGCGACCACGATCGGGTCGCGGCTGTCCATCACGCCTTGGAATCGGGCATCTGCAGGGATCACGCTTTCCGACGTTACATCGCGTCCGCCGCCGGGAAGTCCTTCACCGAGGTCTTCATTCAGCGTCTCGCGCACAAACGCATCGAGATCGAATCCGGGGAGTGTGAATGGCGCCACTGTTTCTCTCTCGTCATCGCGAGGGCCTTAAGGCCCGTGGCGATCCATCGCGCGACAGCTCGGCTGAGAACGTCGGTCATTGGATTGCTTCGTCGCTATCGCTCCTCGCAATGACGAAGGCAGAAATCAATGCACAAATCTTGCCACCACATCTCGGTAGGATCGGCTCACCTTCACTTCAGCGCCGCTATCCAAAACCAGGAAGCATTCGCCGTTTGTGTGCGGTTTTACCTGACGGACCTGATCGAGGTTGACGATGGTCGAGCGGTGAACGCGTTGGAATTTGCGCGGATCGAGCCGACGCTCAAGGTCTTTCATGGTCTCGCGCAGGATCAGCGAATTGTCGCCCGTGTAAATGCACATGTAATCACCAGCGGCCTCGATATGCTCGATCGATTCCACTTCGACACGGAAGATTTGTCCGCGATCCTTCACATTGATCAGCTTTTCGAACCGCTCGGCCGTTTCCGCGGCCGCTTCGCAGAATTCGTCGGCACGGTCTGGCGCGACTTGCGCAAGGACATTTTTGAGCTTGTCGGCCTCCTCGGTGGATTTTTTCTGGGCAATCCGCTCCCGCACCCGTTCAAGCGTATCGGCGAGCTTGTCCTCGTCGACCGGCTTCATCAGGTAATTGACCGCATTGGCCTCGAATGCGCGGATGGCGTGCTCTTCGTAGGCGGTGACAAACACGAAGAGCGGCGGATCGATTTCCATCACGCCTTTGACGACTGAAAAGCCATCGAAGCCAGGCATCTGGATGTCGAGAAAAACCAGGTCGGGTTTCTCGGTCTTGATCTTGCGGATGGCCTCGCGCCCGTTGGAGCAGGTATCGATGATCTCGACATCGTCAAACGGCTCAAGCCGCAATTGCAGGCCCTGGGTGGCCAGCTTTTCGTCATCAACCAGGATTGTGCGGATAGTCATGTTGTGGATCCAATCGCGCGTTGGGGGTTCAGTGGCATCACCGTCGCAGGTTCGGGGGTTGGCGAGGTGCTGCCGGTCGGGGTGGGTGCGCTGCCCTGGGGTTTGGCAGCGACTTGGGATTCTTTGCCCGCAAGGGGCTCAAACGGAATTTCGATCGTGACGCTAAATCCGCCGCCGGGCCGCGAATGCGTCTCGAATGAATGGTCATCGCCATAGGCCTGAATCAGGCGATTACGAATGTTGGCAAGTCCCACGCCAGTTGACACAGTTTGTCCTGGAATGGCGACATCATATGCGGTCGCGCTGGTCTGCATCATCTCGTCAGAGCCAGGGCCAGTGTCTTCGACGACAATTTGCAGGCGATCGGCTTCAATTCGCGCGGCGAGCGAGATCTTTGCCCCTTCCTCCTGCGGGCTGACGGCATATTTGATAGCGTTCTCGATCAGCGGTTGGAGCAGCATTGACGGCAATTGCGCCTCCATCGCTTCGTCGGCGATTTCGAACTGGGTGCGCAATCGTTCTTCAAATCGCATCCGTTCAATATCGAGATAGAGTTGCAGCGTCTCAACCTCCTGCGCCAGCGTTACCTGACTGCCGGGCTCAGCGATCAATGTGTGCCGTAGAAAGCTCGATAGCCGTGTGAGCATCGCATTGGCGGGCTCGGTCTGTTTGAGCAAAACCAGCGTGCTGATCGAATTGAGCGTGTTGAAGAGGAAGTGCGGGTTCAGCTGGTACCGGAGCATAGCCAGCTGAGCCGTAGTGGCCTGCATTTCCAGACGCTCAAGCCGGTCTGCCTGTTGTTCAACCGTCAAAAAGTAGTTGATCGCGTAGTAGAGCGCGCTCCAGCCACCGAGGATTGTCAACGGGATGTAGGCGATGCCGATGAAGCGTTGGGCAAACGTGGTTTCGCGAATACCCGAGTAATACAGCCCCTGCACCCAGGCATCGATGGCCGCATGGGTAATGACGGCGCCGATCAACACGACTGCAGTCATACCCCATGTCACATAGGGCTTGCGATTGATCAGCTGGCGATAGACGACGGACAGGATCAGGCTGATGGAAAAGCCGGTGATCGTGTTGACCAGGATCACCACCAGCAAGTCGAGAGGCAATCCATTGGCCAGCGCAGACAGAGCGCGCAGCAGGAATGCGCCCCCCCAGCCTGCGAGCTGTAGGTTCCAGAAGGCTCTGTTCTTACTGGCAAAGAACGGCGCTGGCTGGATGTGGAGCACTGCCATAAATCTGTCTTCTTCTGGCCTTCTAGACGATTTCTGCGGTCTAGGGCAGCCCGTTCCCAAAATGGTTGTCGCGCACAACCAACCCCCCGTCTTGGAAAATCGCCGCTTTGGCGCGCATTCCTTTCCAATTGTCGCTATTTGGGGATCGGCCCATCGGGGTCAATCTCGCGCCTGAAATGGGTTGACCAGTCGGCCTTTCCGTGGCTCGCCATAGCCTGTTCAACCTGCGCGATCTCCGCCTTGATGAATTCGGCTCGCTCATCCCACCCATCATGCGTTCGCGCCCGGGTCAACCAGCCCCGCGAATGCTTTGGTCCCCAGGTTGTCATGAATTCATAAGCAGCATCTGCGCCATATTGGGTGTTTGCCAGCAACCATGGCGCAAGCCGGTCTGCTTCT
>JBCAXQ010000166.1:0-6539 GCA_038534015.1 Pseudomonadota bacterium
GGACTTATCTGGGACCGACCCGCTAGGTTTGGGTTGCTCCAAGCCATAGGCATCGACCAGAGCCCGATGGACCAGCAAATCTGCATACCGCCGGATCGGCGACGTGAAATGCGCATATGAACCAAGCGCGAGCCCGAAGTGTCCCGCATTGCTCGGCCCGTAATAGGCCTGCGTCTGGCTGCGCAGCACAGCCTCCATGACCAACGCCTTTTCGGTCTCGTCAGTGACATCTTTGAGCATCCGATTGAACAGACCCGGCGTGATCACTTGTCCGAGCGCAAGTTTCTTACCCATCGTTGCGAGATAATCCCTCAGCGCGATCAGTTTCTCGCGGCTCGGAGTCTCGTGGACGCGATAAACGACCGGCGCGGTTTTGGATTCGAGTGCTTTGGCCGCTGCAACATTGGCTGCGATCATGAAATCTTCGACGACACGGTGGGCGTCTAACCGCTCACGAACCGCAATTTCAGCAATGCCACCCTCGTCATCCAGCATCACGCGGCGTTCTGGCAACTCCAGTTCCAGGGGATCGCGGGCACTGCGCGCTGCCGCAAGCGCTTTCCAAGCACCCCATAGATGCTGCAGATACTTAGGTGCGTTGCCGCCATCCATTGCTGCTTGCGCATCTTCATAGGCAATATTGTGATGGATCCGCACGATCGCACGAGTGAACCGGAAATCTTTGACTTTGCCTTCGGAATCAATCCTCAAGTGGCATGCCATCGCTGCACGATCTTCATTCTCGCGCAGCGAGCAGACATCCGCGCTAAGCACCTCGGGAAGCATGGGCACAACCCGATCCGGGAAGTAGACCGAGTTTCCGCGTTTGCGCGCTTCGCGATCAAGCGCGCTCGAAGGCCTGACATAAAAGCTGACATCGGCGATTGCGACAAGTGCGGTGAAGCCCCCTTCTCCGTCAGGTTCAGCCCATATCGCATCATCATGATCGCGCGCATCGGCGGGGTCGATCGCTACAATGGGCAATTCTCGCAAGTCCTCGCGCTTGTCCTCGCTAAGCTTGAGATTGGCCGCGTTGCCAGCCTCCTCCAAAACCGCATCGGGGAACACATGCGGAATCCCGTGCTTCGCCACAGCAATCATGCTGAAGCTTTTTGGCGCGAGAGGATCGCCGATCACTTCAACTACTTTGACGCCAGCCCGTTCACTGCGGCCTACGCGCTCTGCCAAAACCAGTAGACCTTCCGCGGCCTCTCCAAGGTCGGCAATAGGGGATGAGTTGCGGATGCGTTTGTCGACGGGGGCAAGCCACGCTTTGCCGCTGCCATCAATTTCCACCAGGCCGAGCAGACCGTCGGTCCGCGCCGAGAGCTTCTTCATGGGATGCGCGATCCATCCACTTTCACGCTCTTCGGTGCGGGCCAGAACGCGGTCACCGCGCTTCAAGGCTGGAGCGCGCTTTCCGCCGCGTCCCTTGAGTTCTTTCAAGGTCAGGCGCGGAGGCTGAACAGGGGCATCTGGAGCCCAACTGTCGGGGACAGCAATCGGTTCGCCGTCCTCGATCTCAACAACGCGCAAGACGGTGACTTTGGGGACGCCTCCCATCCGGTGATAGGCGGTCTTCTTGCCGTCGATCAGGCCTTCTTCCGCCATGTCCTTGAGCAATCGCTTGAGCGCGATCTTCTCTTGCCCTTTCAGTCCAAATGCCTTGGCAATCTCGCGTTTGCCTGCAGGCTTGTCTGATGATTGGACGAACTCGATAACTTGTTCGCGCGAAGGCAGCCCCTCAGGGCGCTTGACCGGACGTTTCGCCATCAAACAAACGCCAGATCAGTAGGCACGCGCAACAAGCACTCGCTCGGTTGCTGGCTGAGCGGTGAAGATACATATGCCATCCGCCGGCTCGCTATCGCGTGGAACATTGCGGATCGTCAGTTTCTGATCCTTGAGCTGTTCGACAACCTTGTCCAGCGCTTCCCCAGTTGGCTTGGACCATTGGACTTCAACCCAGCCTGGATACTTGCCGCCATTGGCAAAGTGGGACTTCACCTCATCCCAACTATCAACGCCGCGCGTGATGTTGGCGTCGCGCCGCGCGGCTGCCTCGTCAAACAGCGTTTGTTGTATATCGCTGAGCATGGAATCAATTCCGCCGACGAGATCGTCGGGCGAAGGTGTTGTGAATGCGGGCTTGCCGTTCTCCGCATTCCATAATTGGTCTCGACGCAGCAGGCTGACCACGCCATTCTCCATGTCACGTGATCCCACTTCGACGATAACAGGCGCGCCCTTCCGCACCCAGTCCCACCGCTTGGCAGCAGCCTTGCCCGGAGTCTTGTCCAGAAGGACACGAACAGGCTCGCCCATCGTCGTTTGCGCTGCCAATCCGGCTCGCAATTTCTCGCAATACTCTATCAACGGCTCGTCTTCGGGTTTGTCACGCAGCATCGGCAGGATCACGACCTGGAACGGCGCGATGCGTGGAGGGACACGCAGCCCATCATCATCACCATGCGTCATGATCACACCGCCAACCATGCGGGTCGATACACCCCAGCTGGTTGTGTGGCACAATTGTTCGCCACCCTCACGTGCCTGATATTTAATGCCTGCTGCCTCTGCGAAGTTGGTGCCCAGATAGTGGGAGGTGCCGGCCTGCAAGGCCTTACCATCCTGCATCATCGCTTCGATTGACCAGGTTTCGACTGCTCCAGGAAAACGTTCATTCTCCGGCTTTTCACCCGCAATTACGGGAAGCGCGAGATCTTCCTCAGCGCAGGCGCGATACATTTCCAAAGCTCTGTGTGTCTCTTCGAGAGCCTGCTCCCGATTTTCATGTGCGGTATGCCCTTCCTGCCAAAGGAACTCGCTGGTGCGCAGGAACATCCGGGTCCGCATTTCCCAGCGGACCACATTGCCCCACTGATTCAACATAAGCGGCAGATTGCGCCATGACTGTATCCAGCGCGCCATGGCATCGCCAATAATGGTTTCAGAAGTCGGGCGTACAACCAGCGGTTCTTCCAGTTTGGCTTCTGGATCAGGAATCAATCCGCCTTCACCATCAGTGATCAGTCGGTGATGGGTAACCACCGCCATTTCCTTGGCAAACCCCTCAACATGGCTCGCCTCACGCTCGAAATTGGCGAGCGGAATGAACAGTGGGAAATAGGTGTTCTGAACGCCGGCGGCTTTGATCCGGTCATCCATCAAACGTTGGATCCGTTCCCAGATTCCGTAACCCCATGGCTTGATCACCATACATCCACGAACACCCGATTCCTCAGCCATGTCAGCGGCGCTGATCACTTCCTGATACCATTTGGCGAAGTCGTCTTCGCGCTTCACGTTAAGAGCGTGGCGGATGTTGGACACGGTTTTTCCTGCGGATTGTCGTTCAGAATGAGCCTGCTGGGGCGCCCCCTCAGGCTCTCGGCCTATTTGCCAAGCTCGTCCAGCTTCTTTTGCATTTCAGCCATCTGCTTTTGCAGTGCAGCTATTTCATTACCCGAGCTGCCTTTTCCAGATGTATCTGGGGTGACTTTTTTAGCCGGAGAGGAACCCGGAATAAGAGCGCCAGCCGCAGCCCGCATCATCGCCATGTTTGTCTCATGGATTGCTGCCAATGGGCCACCGCTCATGCCCTTTTCAAAGGCTTCACGGATCTTCGACTGGTTCTCGCGAAAATTTTCCATGCTGGCTTCAAGATAAGACGGCATCATTGCCTGCATGGAATTGCCGTACATCCCGATCAGCTGGCGGAGAAAACTGACCGGAAGCATCTGCTCGCCATTTGCCTCTTCATCCATGATGATCTGCGTCAGAATTGAATGGGTAATGTCATCGCCCGATTTGGCATCCAGAACCTGGAACTCAACATTGTCTCGGACCATCTTTGCGAGGTCATCCAATGTAATGTAGCTTGATGTGCTCGTATTATAGAGCCGTCGATTGGCGTACTTCTTGATTGTGATGACATCGGTATCCGATGCTGCACCCTTCGATCTTCCTGCCATATCCAAACCCTATCATATACCGTTTTCGGCTGCCTATTAGCACTTGCACAATGTGCAGTGCAACAACAGCGTCCAGCTAACCAAACCGTTGCCCCAGCACAGTCAGCAATTCATATTGAGAAAGAGTGCTTTGCTGCGCAGCATCAGGAAGAAAATAGGGCACGTTCAGCCAGTCTCCCGCAGATAAGTCAGGCGCTTCAGTGCAATCCACGACAACCATATCCATCGAGATTTTGCCCAGAAGAGCGAGTTTCTGACCGCCGAATTCAAGCCATCCTTCGTCATTCCAACTGCGCAAAAAGCCGTCCGCATAGCCCAGTGAAACAGTAGCGACTCTCATGTCTCGAACAGCGGTAAACTCCGCATTATAGCCAACGGTGTCGCCGGCAGTGAGTTCGTGCGTTTGAATAGCCATAACCTCGGGGAATGCTACCTGCCGAATAACATCCGCCAATTCGGGTCTGGGTATGCCACCATAAAGCGCGAGGCCAGGCCGCGTCAGGTCACGATGGTATTCAGGACCGATAACAATGCCTGCGCTGTTAGCCAGGCTGGCCGATTTGTGCCGAACTGCACCCAGTGCTGTCTTGAACGCATGGAGTTGCCGGGCATTCATAGGACTGTCCTCATCGGCGCAGGCGAGATGAGACATCAATACATCAACGTCGAGTGCCTGGATGGCAGGGTCCGCAAGGTCTTGCAGTCTAACTCCAAGACGGTTGATGCCCGTATCAACCATTAGCTGACACCTTCCGCCCCCGGCCTCTCTCCAGATCTTCGCTTGTTCAATCGAATTGATCACCGGAACAGCACCGCAAATCTGGGCAAAGCGAGCCTGTTCCTCTGTCACTGGACCATGGAGCACCGAAAGCTGGGATGGCTCAACATACCCGCTTGCTTCCGCAACTTCGCTCCAGTGCGCGACGAAGAAATGGTCAGCGCCAGCGTTCAGAAGTACCGGGAGACAGGTTGCAACGCCCAAACCGTAGCAGTCGGCTTTGATGGCCGCCCCGGCTTTAGCGCTCCGCGATAACCGGTCCAGTGTACGCCAGTTTTCAGCTAGCGCCGCAGTATCGATGCGCAATCGCAGGGTCCTTGGCGCGGCGCTATCGTAACCGACTGAGCTGCTCACTGTACCGGCTTCTCTTGGCCAGAATCCGTGTTTCCAGGCCAGCGCCGCAAAGCGGGTGCGAAGCGATAAGGAAGATTGCGATACTTCTCCGCATATCGGTCTTTGATCCCGCTGGGAATGTCCCACTCTGCACGCCACGCATAGATTCGATCGGGAGCGTTGGGCTGTAGCTGAAGCCAATGTGGAGAGAGCGCCGGGAAAGCACCGCCAAACAGGGTTTCGAGATAGAGGTCCCTATCATTCATGCAGCTCGCCAGCCGGAGCTGGATATATGCGCTCGACACTGTTTGGCCAAGATAGGGGTCTCTCGGATTGGGTTCCGCCGTCATGACCAATTCAATATGCGGTTCCGCATCCCCTGTGCGACCAAGTCCGTGGTACCCGCATGCCAGAATCCAGGAAAACTGACGATCGCTACCTGAGATGCGATAGCTTGAGGCGTCACCCAGTGGTTGCTTGTACAATTCGTAGGCGGGTTCAATCACCTCGATCGCCTCTCGAAAACGTCCGGCCTCTGCCAGGAATGCTGCGCGGTTAATCTGGATATTGGTCCCGTATCTTCCATCGCTGGAATTTAGAGTAAGATAGTCATCAAGCGACTCTAAGGCCGCTTCGGGACCTACTTGGTTGGACAGGATGGCAGATCGCGATGTTGCCAACAATTGCCGGTCCAAAGCCTGATCCTCCGATTTTAACCGTCGGTTGGTTGAGACCTTGGCGAGTCTGGCGTTGATCAATTCCAATGACTTGCGCCATTCGCCGATTGTGGCGAGTTTCAGTGCTCGTGACCGCACTTTGTCAGTGGACCGTTTGATCAGCGGCCCATGCAGAGTCTGGCCGCCTGCGCGAGACTGTTTGCGGACCTGTTCGCGCAGCTTGCTAAGGTCACTCCCCCAATGGGATTCTGCGGTTGACCAGAGGGGTTCGAATGCTTTGAATGAGAGAACTGTAAGCGCCATCGAGAGATCCTTGATCTCGACACTCCTCGCCAAGGCTACTCGGTCGTCACAAATGTTGAACTGGCTTATGCCCTTTGATGACCTTGTAAGCGTTAACCGCCAGGTCTCTTCATCGTCGATTGTAGCGAACGGCAGTTCGTTTCCACACTGCGTCTGGAAGATAGCCCGAAAGGGTTTAAGCTCCTTGGGTGGCTCCCTCTCGCTTAGCGGTGTTGGGTCCACATCAGCAGTTTGGGGCTCAATATCGATGGTTTCAACTCGGGGCGTCACCACCATCGCGTCTTGCGCCCCCGCACCGGACAGAGCGGCAATCGCAGCCAGCGTAAGCCAACCCATCAAGACCTCTGTCTGGCTTCGTCTTCGAAATCGCTTGGCGGTCCATCAGCGAGGCCCCACCAAGCGACGACAATCCCGATCGCAACCACAATCCAAGTGTACCAGAGTCCGGAGTAGATATTGCCAGTGCTGGCCACG
>JBCAXQ010000167.1:0-6528 GCA_038534015.1 Pseudomonadota bacterium
TGTTCACAGCTGGACCGCAGGAGACCCTTCCAGTCAATGCGACCCGAATTGGTACCGTCGCACATGCTGACGTCGCGCCACTTTGGCTCGATGGTGAACCCCACTCATCGCCGTCCGGGCTTGGCTATCAGCATTCCTGAAACGCCTGCCGCTTCGTCGAACTATCGAATCTGCTGAAACCCCCAAGAATCCGCACCAACCCGCCGCTTTGAGGCTTGTCACAATGCGACAAGCCCCTATAGCCACGGCCCTCAGCGCTCCGCATTTCAAGAGGGCGTATTTCTAACATCGAAGAGGGGATTATTCGGTGGATCTTGTACTCATTTCAATCGGGTTGGGACTGCTTGCCGTCGTTTACGGTTTCGTCACCAGCCGCCAGGTTCTTGGCGCCAGCGCCGGGAACGAAAAAATGCAGGAAATTGCTGGTGCAATTCAAGAGGGTGCTCAGGCATACCTCAATCGCCAGTATACGACGATCGCTATTGTTGGTGTAGTCGCTGCCGTTGTTCTTGGATTGGCGCTGGGTATTATCCCGGCAGTCGGCTTCGTGATCGGCGCGATCCTGTCCGGCGTCGCAGGCTATATCGGCATGAACATTTCTGTTCGCGCCAACGTACGGACCGCTGCTGCTGCCGAAACCGGCCTGCAACAGGGTCTTACGCTGGCCTTCCGCGCGGGCGCCATCACCGGCATGCTCGTCGCTGGCCTCGCATTGCTCGCAATTGCTGGCTTCTTTTACGTGTTGGTCGGGCCGATGGGTCTGGAAGTTACTGACCGCAAAGTGATCGACGGCCTCGTGGGCCTGGCATTCGGCGCTTCACTTATTTCGATCTTCGCGCGTCTGGGCGGCGGTATCTTCACCAAGGCTGCAGACGTTGGCGCTGACCTGGTTGGAAAGGTTGAAGCGGGCATTCCTGAGGATGATCCACGCAACCCGGCCACCATCGCGGACAATGTGGGCGACAATGTTGGCGACTGCGCTGGCATGGCCGCTGACCTGTTCGAAACCTATGTCGTCACCGTCGGTGCAACTATGGTTCTCACCGCTCTGCTGTTTGGCGACGCGTTGGGCGACCTGTTGCTGCCGCTGATGGCGCTTCCGCTGCTGATTGGCGGCGCCTGCATCGTTACCTCGATCATTGGCACCTATTTCGTCCGTCTGGGCGGCGGCACCAATGTTATGGGCGCGATGTATAAGGGCTTCCTGGTTTCGGCCGTTCTTTCGGTTCCACTCATCTACCTGGTCACGCAATATGCGCTGGGCGATATGAGCGCTGAGATTGGCGGCGGGATCACTGGGCAAGGCGGATTCACCGGCATGGACCTGTTCCTGTCGGCGCTGCTCGGCCTGGTTATCACCGGCCTGATCATCTGGATCACCGAGTACTACACCGGCACCAACTTCCGTCCGGTGAAGTCGATCGCGAAGGCATCCGAAACGGGCCACGGCACCAACGTGATCCAAGGTCTTGCGATCTCGCTTGAATCGACCGCTCTGCCGACCATCGTGATCGTTGGCGGTATCATTGTCGCGTTCCAGCTCGCCGGCCTGATGGGCATAGCCTACGCTGCGACTGCAATGCTGGCTTTGGCTGGAATGGTCGTGGCGCTCGACGCTTACGGCCCGGTGACCGACAATGCTGGCGGCATTGCCGAGATGGCTGGTCTGGACGAAAGCGTTCGCGAGAAAACCGACCTGCTCGATGCGGTTGGCAACACCACCAAGGCCGTGACCAAGGGTTATGCAATCGGCTCAGCGGGCCTTGGTGCGCTGGTCTTGTTTGCTGCCTACACGACCGACCTCAGGGTGTTCTTCTCGGAGCTAATGGATGGCGATCTCACCAATGGTGAGGTGTCCTTCAGCCTTGAGAATCCATATGTGATCGTTGGGCTGTTCCTCGGCGCACTGCTCCCGTACCTGTTCGGTGCGATGGGCATGACCGCCGTGGGCCGCGCTGCCGGCGATGTAGTCAAGGACGTGCGTGAGCAGTTCGCTGCGGATAAGGGCATCATGGATGGCACAAGCAAGCCAGACTATGCCCGCACCGTCGACCTGGTGACCAAGGCTGCGATCAAAGAGATGATCATCCCGTCGCTGCTTCCGGTGCTTGCTCCGATCGTCGTCTACTTTGTGATCACCGCGATTGCCGGTCAGGACAATGGCTTTGCCGCGCTCGGCGCTCTGCTGCTCGGCGTGATCGTCGGCGGTCTGTTCGTCGCGCTTTCCATGACTGCCGGTGGCGGCGCATGGGACAACGCGAAGAAGTACATCGAAGACGGCAATCATGGCGGCAAAGGTTCCGAAGCTCACAAGGCTGCGGTGACCGGCGATACTGTTGGCGATCCTTACAAGGATACCGCTGGCCCGGCCGTGAACCCGATGATCAAGATCACCAATATCGTGGCGCTGCTGCTGCTTGCAGCCCTGGCCGCACAGGCTGGTGCTCACTAAACGAAATCATCCTTCGGGATGAATTCAGAACCCCGTCGGGCCTCGGCTCGGCGGGGTTTGTTGTTTGGTCGGTCAAGCGCCCGGTCATCCGCAGAGCGCAAAACCAAGAAAACCATCCTTAAACTTTGTTAACGCCTGTCTGCTTTAACTCGCCACGACGCGCGAATTGGCGCGCCGAAACAAGGTTAACGCACGGATATGGCCACCGCGCCCGTCTTGCCCGGTTCCGATTTTCAAGCGCCCCGCCTTGATGGATGGGTGGACGGTCTGCACATGCTCCCGGTCACACACGCACAGGATCCGCGCCTCCATGCGTCTTGGAAAGGGCTGGTCCACCGCGCAATCGAGCCCAATCCATTCTTTGAACCCTGGTTTCTGAAAGCATCGATCAGCCACCTTGCACCTAACGAACCGATCGAGTTCGCGGCCTATGTCAGCGATTGCCAATTGCGGGGCCTTTTGCCGATCGCACGATCATCCTCATATTATGGAAATCCGATCCCGCAATGCTCGACATGGCTGCACGAGAATGCATTCTGCGGCGTTCCATTAATTGAGGCAGGGCATGAGCAGGATTTTTGGCGCGCCCTGTTTTACGCGCTCGATGATGACCCGCGTCAGTCTCTTTTCATGCATATTCCCGGCCTCCCGGCCGATGGTCCGGTTGCGCAGGCGATGCGCGCGGTGTGCGCTGCCCAATCTCGGGAAGAAGGAATCGTCGATCGCGAAGTGCGAGCTTTCCTGTCGTCCGACTGTGACGCCCTGGAATATGTCGAACAGTCGTTGAGCTCAAAAAAGCGCAAGGAGCTTCGTCGGCAGCACAAACGGCTTAGCGAAGAGGGCAAGCTGTCATTTGAACGCCTCGATGGTTCAAAGGGCCTCGCCGACTGGACGGACGAATTCCTTTCACTCGAACGTGCGGGGTGGAAGGGAGCCGAGGGTTCCGCTCTTGCATGCGCTCCGGAAACGCGAGGGCTGTTTGTCGAGGCCCTGATTGAAGCGGCTCGGGCAGGCAGGCTGGAACTCCTGGCTCTTCGTCTGGATGGCAGCCCCATTGCCATGCTGGCCAACTTCATCACCACACCGGGAGCTTACAGCTTCAAGACCACCTTTGATGAACGTTTCGCCAAATTCTCACCAGGGCTGCTGCTTCAGCTGGAAAATCTCGCCTTGCTGGATCGGCCCGACATTGTCTGGGCAGACAGTTGTGCTGTCGAAGGCCATTCGATGATCGAGCGCTTGTGGCGTGAGAAACGAACCATGGTGGCAACCAATATAGCCATCGGTGGCGGGGTCCGCCGCACCATGTTCAAGCAATTGCTCCGGCGCGAAACCAAGAGCCTTGCCCGCCGTTCGGCATCCGCAAAGGCAAGATCATGAATGCTCCGGTGACCGATAGAACGGAATGGCTGCGCCAGTCAGCGCTGCGGGTGTTCGATCAGGAAGCGACAGACAATTTTGCCTGCAACTATCCGGAGATACCACACAAATTGCGTCATTCCTTAGGCCAGCATCCCCTCTTGGAGCTTGCTGCGCTCGCCGAGCTTGCCGAATTGCTGCCGGCGGCATCAGTTGAATACAATCGCGGTGATTTGCCAATTGGTGTTGATGGGAAGCCCAAAAGCAACGGCATGACAATCGCAGACACCATCCGCAAAGTGCAGGAGGCGAAAAGCTGGGCCGTGCTCAAGAATGTCGAGCAGGTTCCAGCCTACAAGGCTTTGCTGATGGATCTGCTCGGCGAATTGCGCGGCGAGATCGAAGGCAAAACTGGCGCGTTGCTGACACCGCAGGCGTTTATCTTCATTTCAAGTCCCAACGCGGTTACGCCGTATCACTTCGATCCCGAACACAATATCCTGCTTCAGATCGCCGGCTCGAAGGTCATGACCCAGTTCCCGGCTGGAAATCAACGGTTCGCCGCTGACGAAATGCATGAAAGCTATCACCTGGGAGGTCCGCGCGAACTCACCTGGCAGGATGATTTTCTTGCCGAAGGGCGCGAGTTCCGATTGAGCCCAGGCGATGCAGTGTTTGTCCCGGTCATGGCCCCGCATTTTGTTCGCAATGGACCGGATAACTCGATCTCCCTTTCGATCACCTGGCGCAGCGAATGGAGTTACGCCGAAGCAGGCGCGCGTTGTTTCAACTCACTGCTGCGGCGGCGAGGAATGGATCCCAAGCCACCCAAGCGTTGGCCCGGCAGCAATGCGATCAAGGACATCGGCTACCGCGCCTATCGCCGCGCATTCGGACCACCTCCGCCTCCTGAGACCGACAGACTGTGAACGCCCCCTTCCCTATCGAAACACCGGGTCAGGTAGATCTGCTTGCCGAAGCGGATCTGCCCGAGCGTGGATTCCTAAGGCAGGCATGGTACTCGGCAGGCCGAGAGCCAGCCAGCGAGTACGTTACTGCTCGGGCGCAAGATGGACGGGCACTTGCGGTGTTCCCGCTGCGAGCCAAATCAATTGGTCCGCTATCGGTCAAACAGGTTGCCGGTGCCTATTGGCCGTTCCGCGCGGTGCCCGTGGATGCTTCATGTGATCCAGACGAGCTGGCAACGGCGCTGGCTCAACCCGGCATCCGCAAAGCCCTTGGTCGGGCATGGAGGCTAGGCCCTGCGATTGATGATGATGCGTCACTGAAAAAACTGGTCGCGGCGGCAAGGATCGCAGGCTGGACCGCTCTATCACGCCCGGTCGGGTCGATCTTCGCCCTTGATCTCAAAGCACTGACAGCAAGCGGCAAATGGCCTTCCAACAAGGGGCAGCAAAAGGACCGCTGGCGCGTAAGACAGCTTGAGAAAACCGGGCCGGTCACAATTGCACGCTTCACTGGCGAGGACTGGACGTGCGCGACCCGTGACGCGATCGCGACCATTGAAGCGAACAGCTGGGTCGGCAAGCTCGAGAACGGTGGGGATACCAAATTCCTCGATCCTGATCTGCGAAACGTGTGGGAAGACATCGCACAAGACCCGGTGATCGCGAAACTGATCCGCGGCAGTCTACTCCATGTGGGTGACATTCCGGCAGCCTTCACCTTTGGCTTGGACTGCGGCGATACGCGCTACTGCATAGCCAACAATTTCGATCAGCAGTTTCACGAACACTCGCCTGGCCGCGTGTTGCTTTATGATGATTTTACCAGCGCGGCTGCGCGCGGAATCTCACACCTCGATTGGGGCTTGGGCGACGGCGGCTACAAGCGACAGATGGGCGCGGAGGAGACCTCAGGCGTGTCCGACCTGCTGTTCGTGCGCGGATCGTTGCTTGCCAAAACGCTAGCGCCGCTTTGGCAGCGCTAGCGCAGCGCTTGACGGGCGGAGCCGCGCTCGCCCAAAGAGCGCGCGAAATGACAGACACTCCCACCAACGAACAACTCGTCGCAGGGCTGGTGCGCCTACTTACGGTCGAGAAAGCCGCCTCCGACATTTTCATCGGGAACCCGCAAAAAGGCGGCATGGGCCGGGTGTTTGGGGGGCAGGTGCTGGCGCAGGCGCTGCAGGCCGCACAGGCCAGCGTGCCCGAGGGCAAGATCGCGCATTCGCTCCACGCCTATTTCCTGCGCGGCGGCAAGGAAGGCCCACCGATCGAATACCGCATCGCGCGTGATTTTGATGGGCGTAGTTTCTCAAATCGCCGTGTGGTCGCAGCACAAGAAGGCGAGGATGGTTCATGCAAGCCTATCCTGAACCTTACGGCCAGTTTCCAGACGCCAGAGGAAGGTCTGGAACACATCGATTCACCCATGCCCGAGGTTGAAGACCCCGAAACGTTGCGCAGCGATATGGAAGTTCGCCATGAGATGGCGGAGAAGATAGGCGACAAACTCAGCGAAGCAGGCCGCAAATTGATGCTTCGTCCGCGCCCGATCGAAATGCGGACGATCGACCGGTTGCACTGGATGAACAGTGAACCGCGCGAACCGAGCGCGCACAGCTGGTTCCGCACTGCAGCATCGCTTCCTGATGATCCCAACCTTCACCGAGCGATCATTACCTATGCCAGCGACTACACGCTGCTAGGAACGAGTGCCCTTCCCCACGGCCTAAGCTGGATGCGCGGAGAACT
>JBCAXQ010000168.1:0-6522 GCA_038534015.1 Pseudomonadota bacterium
GCCCAGCCTGTCAGCAGAAAGAGCAGGAAGAAGGCCGCTACCAGCGAGCGATAGAAAGGAGCCAACTGGGCGTGGATCGAACAGTCTGCCTCGGCGGCTCCTTCGCACGCCGCCTCGTTCACCAGAGGTGTTCCGGGCGCGAATACCATCAGCGCCCACAAAGCCACCACGAACAGCGCGGCGAGCCCCGCATGCCGGAGACCCTTTGCAGCCAATGGTCCGGTTTCTCCTGCCGGGTCGGGGCTCATATCGTTTGCATCGGCACCGGCCTGCGCACCGCCAGTCCAAGGGCCAAGACGCGGCTCGATGATCTTGTCGGTTACGAACCAGATGATCGGCAGGAAGATAAACGTCATCACGCTGATGAAGTACCAGTTCCCGGCGATATTGGCCGTCCAGGTCGGGTCGAGCGCGCTAGCGCCGACAGCCTCTTCCGTTATTCCGAACAGCAGGGCGTCCAGCTGGCCCGGAGAAATATTGGCTGAGAATCCGCCGGACACCCCAGCGAATGCGGCTGCGATACCCGCCAGTGGATGGCGTCCTGCGGCCGCAAAAAGGATCCCGGCCAGCGGAATGAGTACGACGTAGCCGGCGTCTGCGGCGTGGTTGCCGAGCATGGCAACCAAGGCGACGACGGGAGTGAGAAGGGTCTTTGGCGCGCTCTTGACCGCGCTAGACATCCCGGCGGCAAAGAAGCCGGACCGTTCAGCGACACCCGCGCCCAGCATCACCACCAGAACATAGCCGAGCGGGTGGAAGTGAGTGAACGTGGTCGGCATCTCGACCCAGAGACGTTGGATATTCTCCGCTGCCAGGAGACTGACCGCTTCGATCCGCAGCGCACCCCCTGTCGCTTCGTCAATCTCGGTCGGGTGGAGCGCGGACACCCCAGTCATAGCAGCGATGATCGAGACAACCACCAATGCGATGATCAGATAGAAAAATATGAAAACCGGATCGGGGAGCTTGTTTCCGCTCTTTTCAATCCAACCCAGAATTCCACCCATACCTTGATTGGCATCGGTTGTCGGCGCAGCGCTTGCCATGAATGTCAGCCCCTGAAGTTTATCTCTTGGCGTGAAGGGCTAGCATCGCAATCGGATGATGTCACAGGGATTAACCCACAGGTGTATCGAGGCGGGCTTGTCTAAGCGCAGGGAGGCTGCAAACTGACGCAATGGCCAAGCTGTATTTCTATTTTGCAAGCATGAATGCGGGCAAGAGTTCAAACCTGTTGCAAGCCGCATTCAACTATGGCGAGCAGGGCATGAACGTTTCTTTGTGGACCGCTGCAATCGATGACCGGCCCGGTTTTGGAGCGATCAGCAGCCGAATAGGGTTGGCGAGTGACGCCCATCGCTTTCGCGAAGACACCGACATCAAGACGTTTGTCCTCGAAGGGCACGAAGAAGAACCAATATCCTGCATTCTCGTCGATGAGGCGCAATTTCTGACCCAGCTTCAAGTATGGCAATTGGCTCATCTGGCGGACGAACATGGCATTCCCGTGCTTTGCTATGGCCTGCGTACCGATTTCCAGGGACAGCTCTTTCCAGGATCTGCCGCTTTGCTCGGGATTGCCGATGCGTTGATCGAGTTGAAAGCGGTGTGCCATTGCGGACGCAAGGCGACAATGAACCTGCGGGTCGATGCCAGCGGCAAAGCAATCAAGGAAGGCGAGCAGACCGAGATCGGCGGCAATGATCGGTATATCGCGCTGTGCCGCAAGCACTTTAGCGAGGCGTTGCGGGACTAGGGTATACAGCCCTTTTAGCCGCTGATCGCATCAATGAAGTGCGCGTCCGGGTGGCGAGCGAGCAGCGCCGCTAACCATTCTTCGCGAGCGGCGTTCTCCACACAAGCGACGATGCAGCCGCCGAAGCCGCCCCCGGTCAATCGTGCGCCCAGGGCACCCAACTCGACCGCATCGGCAACCAACGCATCAATCGGTGGAACCGACATTTCAAACCAATCGCGCATCGAAGCGTGGCTCTGGTTCATCAACTCGCCAAAGCCAACCATTTCGCCCTTGTCGAGTGCATGTGTCGCAGCAAGCACCCGCTGATGCTCAGTTACGCAGTGCAGGGTGCGCTTCTTGGGATGCTCGGCGAGATCGGCTTGCTCGACAGGCCTCAAATCCAGAAGACACAGATCCTCTGTTCCGAAATGTGCTTTCGCCACATCGCATTCGAGCTTGCGCGCCTTGTAGCGGCCATCGGTCAGCTTGCGGGTGACTCCCGAATGCACGACGACCATTTCGTGGGTCGAGGGCAGGGCGACCAATTCATAGGCGAGCGCTTTGGTATCCAGCGCCATAGCTGTGCCGGGGGTGGCGAGGGCCACTGCCATCTGGTCCATGATGCCGCAGGGCACGCCCATATATTCGTTTTCGACCTGTCGCGCGGCGATGGCGAGATCGACATCGCTCAATTCGCTTTCCGCGTGTTCTCTCGCGGCCTTCAAGATCGCCACGATGAGCGCGGCGGAGGAGGACAGGCCAGACCCTTGCGGGATGGTGGATCTGATCGAGATCGTCGCTCCGCCAGCGACCAGGCCGAGCGCATTGGCGATACGCGCAGCTCCGACCGCGGCATCCGACCAGTCTCCGACTGCGTCATCCGACAGATTGCGAATCGAAGGGGTTTCGTAATCGCTGGAATCGACCGCAACTGCTTCATCTTTGCGTGGGATCAGCGTCACTTCAAGCCCCACTGACAGCGCACAGGGCAACACCATGCCGCCATTGTAGTCGGTGTGCTCGCCGATCAGGTTAACGCGACCTCGAGCTGATCCGGTCCAGCTCTGCTCAGACATCGCGCCCCAGTTCCCGCAGTTTTTCAGCCGCGCTTTCGGGCATCACATCGACGGTGAAAGTCCCGGTATGCTGTTCGACGGATGCGAGATATTTGGTTCGGCCCCTGGCGCGCAACAACGGGTAGAATTGCACCGTGAAGTGGTAGTTGCTTGAGCCGTCGCGCGGAGCAGCATGAAACGCCATCATGGTCGCCGCCGGCTGTTCAAACAGTGCGTCATAACGGCGCGTGATCTCGCCGAGCCAGTCGGCCAGAGCTTCGAGTTCCTCATCAGAGCAGTCCCACGGTCCTTCGCGACGCTCGAACGGGGCGATCCAGGTTTCGTACGGGAAGCGGGCAAAGCGTGGCACAAACGCTGCGATGCCGCCGGAACTCCCTATGCCATAGTCCGGCATTGAGGTCGTGATCTCGCTCGCGAGATCATAGCCATTGGCAAAGGCATCCATGGCGCGCTGCTGCACCTGCGGTACTCGGTCAAAGCCGTAGATCTGACCATGCGGGTGGTGGAGTGTAACCCCGACTTCGTCGCCACGATTTTCAAACGGCAACACATAGTTACAGCCCGTGCCGAAGAGCGTTTGGTAGCGATCGATCAACGCAGCGATCAGGACCCGCCGCCGGTCTTGGCCGATCGTGTGCAAGCTGCCGCTGGCATCAGGTGCATAGACGACCACATCGCACGCTCCCCGGGCAGGTTCGATACCGATCCCGTCCATTCGGGCTGCATCGGTCGCGCTCGGGTGAAAGGCAGCAAATTTGTTCTCGAAAATCGCCAGTTCGAAGTCTTCAAATGGGATTTCGGTGTCGGGGCCACCAGCGTGTGTTGGTGCCAACGGGTCGTCGGCTGCAGAGGGCTTGAATGTGCGGTTTTGCCGATGCGCGGCGTAGACGTTCCATTCGTCGCGGAGCGGGTGGTGGCGTATCTCTCCGCCCAAGTGAGGTTTGGGCGCGATTTCATCCGCGCTTTCCGGCATGAGCGGCAAGTCGTGCGGCTCGCGGCCATAGAGCTGCAGCATCCGCCCGTCTGCCTTTCGATGATCGCGGCGATAGGTCGGCTGGCCACCGAGAGTGCGCGCGAGCTTCACGGAGGCGTTCACGCAACGACCTCGCGTTGAGCAAACCAAGCACGCACATTTTCCTGTTCTTTTTCATCGAGATGCAGGCCAAGCTTGCTACGCCGCCACAACACGTCTTCGGCAGTCGTCGCGAACTCGCATTCTACCAGATATTCAAGCTCGCGCGCATACAGATCTCCGCCCAGATGCGGGCCCAGATCGTTGAGGCCCTGCGCATTTCCGAGGACACGGTCGATCCGCGTACCATAGGCGCGGCACAGTCGCTCAATCCCGCTGGAGGCAAACCATGGGAACCGATCCCGCTGCTGGGCAACGAAGGCATCGTACTGTTCGGGATCGATATTGCCGCCAGGCAATTCCTTATTGGCTGTCCATGCGGAGCCAGAAACATGAAATTTCTCAAGCGCATGTTCAGCCAACTTGCGGTAGGTTGTAATCTTACCGCCAAAGATTGAGAGGATCGCCGGTGCTGGCTCGCCGCGCTTGTCAGTCTCCTCCAGCTCAAACACATAGTCGCGTGTTACTGTGGAATTGTTCGAAGACGCATCGTCATAAAGCGGGCGCACCCCTGCATAGCTCGAAACAGCATCTTCAGGTGCGATGTCGGTCCGGAGGTATTCGTTGGCCGCGTCGCAGAGATAGGTCGCTTCCTCGGGCGAGATATCAATGCCCGACGGGTAGCCTTCGAAGCCCTGGTCGGTTGTTCCCACCAGCGTGAAATCGCGCTCATAGGGAATGGCGAAGATGATCCGATCATCCTTGTTCTGGAAGATGTAGCAATGGTCTCCCTCGAACAGCCTCGGGAATATCAGATGGCTGCCTTTCACCAGTCGCAGGTTCTCGTGCTCCTCGCGCGGGATCGCCCGACCCAGGACTGTGTCGACCCAAGGGCCCGCCGCGTTGACGACCGCGCTTGCGCTGACCTCGTATTGGCCCTCGTGGTCTTTAAGAATGGCCGTCCAGTTATTCTCGCCGCGTTCCAACCCGGTGCATTCTGTGCGGGTGCGGATATCCGCGCCGCGCTCTTTCGCATCGACACAATTGAGCACCACCAGGCGCGAGTCCTCGACCCAGCAATCCGAATATTCGAATCCCTTGACCATCCGGTCCTCGAGGATTTCGGCATGCGGTGCATCGCGCAAGTTCACCGTCCGGGCTGGCGGAAGCAGTTTGCGTCCGCCGATATGGTCATAAAGAAACAGACCCAGCCGCAGCAGCCAGCTCGGGCGCAAGCCCTGGTCATGCGGCAATACGAAGCGGAGCGGCCAGATAATATGTGGCGCGATCTTGAGCAGCCGTTCGCGCTCGATCAGGCTTTCTCTTACCAGCCGGAATTCGTAGTGTTCGAGATAACGGAGCCCGCCATGAACCAGCTTGGTCGACGCGCTCGAGGTGTGGCTGGCCAGGTCATCTTTTTCGACCAGCATCACTTTCAGGCCACGACCAGCAGCGTCACGCGCGATCCCGGCGCCATTGATCCCGCCGCCAATGATCAGCAAGTCATAGATTTCGCCATTTGCTTTGGTCATCGTTCCACTTCGAGATGATAGATCAGACACGTTTCAGGGAATGTCAGGGGAGGCTGAATACCATGGCCCATAAGGGCTGCGCCCGAAAACACCATCCCATGACCGTGAAGATCGGCGGCATCCATGATTGATGGCGAGCTGAGCGAAGGATTCGCGCCCGGCCAAGCCATCTTCACGCGATAGCTTGTGTTCAGATCCAACCCATCAAAGTGGATCCGCGCCGGGAGAGTACGCGGTTCGCTGTCGATGATGGCGTAGGAGAAAAGCGCCTCTGATTGATCACGCGCCACGCTTCCGATCAAATTGGTATTGGGGCTGGACTGTAATCGCAAAAACCGTCCGCCATGGATCAGTTCGCGGTGCTGTTTGTAGAGCGCAATGCCCGATTTGAGGATCTGCAGGTCTGCGTTCTTTTCAGCTCGCAGATCGAGCTCCATTCCCATGTGGCCGAAAATTGCCGTTGCGACCCGAAATTCCATCGAGAAGCGTCTGCCGGTGATATGGCATCGTTTGGGTCCGACATGGCTTCCCAGAACGCGCAGCGGAAAGAAATGACTGGCCCCACGCTGGATATTCTGGCGCTCGCGCGCGTCATTGTTGTCAGAAGTCCATATCCTGTCCGAATGGCGCAGGATCCCGAAATCGGCCCGCCCGCCGCCCGAAGAACAGCTTTCAATCTCCAGCCTGGGGTGGGCAGAGCGCAGTTTGTCCATCAGACGATAAACCGCTTGTGTCTGGCGATGCATTGCGCCGCGTCCGCGACTGCCGGGGTAATTGGTGTCCCGATTCATGTCCCATTTGATATAGTCGATGCCATATTCGCGGACGAGCTGAGTGATCTTCTCAAACAGATAATCAAACACTTCAACCTTGGTCAGATCGAGTGTGTGCTGACCCCGAAACGGTACAGCATCAACCCCTTCTGCCTGCAGGACCCAGTTTGGATGGGCGCGGAACAGGTCACTGTCCGGATTGACCATTTCGGGTTCGAACCATAGCCCGAATTCCATGCCGAGTTCCTTGACCCGATTGACCAGCGGATGAAGCCCTTCGGGATAGACCTCTTCTGAAACCCACCAATCGCCAAGGCCGGCCCCATCGTTG
>JBCAXQ010000169.1:0-6481 GCA_038534015.1 Pseudomonadota bacterium
ACAGAACAGGTCCCCGACAAAGGTTTCAGTCGAGATTTCGAGACTGCGCCCCAGCAATATCCCGGCCCCGCCCAGTGCACAGACAATCGCGAGCCATTCAAACCCCTTGGGCAGCATTCGCGCGATGATGAAACCCCAGAACAGCAGGATGATCGATCCGGCATTGCCAAATAGGGTCGCATTGCCCAGCCGCGTCAGCTCGATGCCGATATGCCAGCTTGCCAGATCGCTCGCGAAGGCCAGAGAGCCGATTGCGACCAGAACCAGCGTCTTCCTGGGCATTCCGCCGATCCGCTGTCCCGCCATCCGCGCGAACACAACAAGGAACGGCAGCGCGAGAAATAGCCGCCAGAATGCTGCGCTGACAGGCCCGGTATCAGCCAGTCGCACCAGCCACGGCCCGAGCGCCAATGCAAAATTACCCGCCAGCAGGGCCGCGAGGAGCAAGGCCGCATGCGGGCCAGCCAGTCCCGCTTTGGCGTTTTCTTCCTGCCCCCCAACATTTTCCATGCTTGCGCCCTAGCCCGCAATTCCCCAAGTGCCCAAACACAAAGATTGCAAAAGAGGACCTGACTTAATGCACGACGCTCTTTTCCAGCCGCTCACAATGGGCGCACTTGAAGCCAAGAATCGCATTTTCATGGCGCCGCTGACGCGCGGCCGCGCTGCCGATCCGATGTTCGTGCCGAACGCGATGATGGGCACATACTACAAGCAGCGGGCTGGCGCGGGCATGATCCTGACCGAGGCAACCGGGATCAGCACCGAAGGCCTTGGCTGGCCCTCAGCCCCCGGCATCTGGAGCGACGAGCAGACTGAAGCGTGGAAACCGATTGTCGAAGGCGTGCATGAAGCGGGCGGCCTGATCGCGATGCAATTGTGGCATATGGGGCGGATTGTTCACCCCTACTTCCTCGATGGGAATCCGCCGCTGTCCGCCAGCGCGACCAAGGCACCGGGCGAGGCACACACGCCGATTGGCAAGCAGGAATATGTAACTGCGCGCGCAGCAACACTCGACGATATCAAGCGAACGATCGATGATTATCACCGCGCTGCCGAGAACGCGAAGAAGGCAGGCTTTGACGCCGTACAACTGCACGGCGCGAACGGGTATTTCATCGACCAGTTCCTGCGCGACAAGACCAATCTGCGCGAAGACGAGTATGGCGGCTCGCCCAAGAACCGCACCCGTCTGATGCGCGAAGTGTTGGAAGCTCTGATCGAGGTCTGGGGCGCAGACCGGGTCGGCATTCGTCTTTCGCCCAATGGCGATTCCCAGGGCACCGATGACAGCAATCCCGAAGCCACCTTCGGGGCAGCGACCAAGGTGATCGAAGATCTCGGCCTTGCATTTCTGGAACTGCGCGAGCCCGGCCCGGAGGGCACGTTTGGCCGCACCGATGTTCCCAAACAAAGCCCGATGATCCGGGGGCTGTACTCAGGCGCACTCATCCTCAATTCGGACTATGGCGCAGACGAAGCGGATGCAGACGTATCGAGCGGCAAATGTGACGCGGTCAGCTTTGGGCGTCCGTACATCTCGAACCCCGATCTCGAAAAGCGGATCGCAGTGGGCGCAGATTTCAACCCCAACAAGGACGTTCCCAAGAGCTGGTACTTCCCGATTCCAGAGGGCTACATCGACTATCCGACGATGGAAGAAGAAGAGCAGGCCGCTGAAAAAGTGGCCTGATTATTCACCTTGAGATTCGACTTCGGAGGCTGGAGGAGCGGGCGCTGCTTCAGCCTCTGGCGTTTCCGGCTCGGCATTGTCAGGCTCTGTCGAAATCTCAGGTTCGGGTGCATTGCCACCGCCGGAGTTCCCATCGTCCGAGGTTGCGCTTCTGCGTGCAGGTGGAGACTGTGACTGCAGCTTCTCCAAGGGAAGCATATCATCGCTGATCGTCCCGCCGAGGACCTCACCAGTCGCATCACCGGTTTCCACTTCAGCGCGGTCATCCGAGGCCTCTTCCCCGCAAGCGGCAAGGAACGCCAGAGGAGCCAGCAGAGCAAGACGGATATTCATGAGCAAGCCTTTCGGGCAGCGTTTTCGAGTGTGGCCAGGAAGTCCGGCGCATGAGCCATCAGCGCTTCGTCGACTTGCTGCGACGAAATATCAAGCCCGAGCCGCTCAAGGCTGGTGACGCCGAATTCGTCAATGCCGCAAGGTACGATGCCGGTGAAGTGTGACAAATCGGGAGCAACATTGATTGAGAAACCATGCATAGTGACCCAGCGGCGCACCCGCACGCCGATTGCACCAATTTTTGCCTCTCGCCCATCAATATCCCGGGTCCAGATGCCCACGCGACCTTCGGCCCGCCAGCTTTCGACACCCAACTCCGCAAGCGCTGCGATAACCCAGCCTTCAATGGCATGAACAAAGCACCGAACATCTTTCCCCCGCTTGTTCAGATCCAACATGATATAGCCCACCCGTTGCCCGGGTCCGTGATAGGTGTAGCGCCCTCCCCGACCCGCTTTCACGACTTCAAAGCGGGGATCGAGCAGCTCGCCCTCTGCTGCGCTGGTCCCGGCGGTGTAGACCGGTGGGTGTTCGAGCAGCCAGATCAGCTCGTGCGCATCACCGGCAGAGATCGCAGCGTTGCGATTCTCCATCGCATCAAGAGCTTGCCCATAAGGCACTTGTGCGCTCTCGCGCTGCCACTCGATTCCCTCGGCCAGATCATCTAGTTGGGCATGCGTTGCCATAAGCAATTGCGTGGGGGTATTTGACGCGCTTATCAAGGGGCGAGATTGTATGCCGCAAGGCAAGAGGGGAATTTGATCGTGAAACTCGACAGTGGCAAAGCTTGGACCAATGCGGTCGAGATGATTTCTGGAAATCGTGACGCAGTGCTGGCCATCGCCGGACTGTTTTTCTTCCTGCCGCCATTCGCGCTTTGGCTGCTACTACCCGATGCCATGGTCCCTCAGGAGCCACCAGTTTCTGACACGGCGGATTTCAATGTGCTGTTGGAAGCGATGCAGGCGCAAATGGCAGAGCAGGTCGCGAAATTCTGGTGGGTAACGGTTTTGCTGACTGCATTTCAGTGGTTCGGGATGTTGGCGCTGATGTCTTTGTTTATTGATCGCTCTCGACCGACAGTAGGCGACGCTATGAAGTCGGCGGGAAGAGGACTTGTGCCGTTTATTGCTGCACAGCTCCTCGTGGTGCTTGCCATTGCGCTTGTCGTCTTGATAGCCACACAAATCGGCGTCGCGGGCGCGATACTGCTCCTAATCTCGTTCCCCGTCATGATCTATGTCTTTGTAAAAGTTACATTGCTGCCGCCAGTAATCACAATCGAGAATCAGCTAAACCCGCTCAATGCGATAAAACGATCCTGGCAACTGACCAAGGGGAATAGCCTTTCGCTATTCTTCTTTCTCTTGTTGCTCACGATCGCCTTGGGGGTGGTCGCTTTGCTGGTTTCCCTTGTATTCTCTGCGGGGTTCGCGGCTGTGGGCGGAACCATTGAGCAGATCGGCAACGGCTTTGTCGAAAGTGTGCTGAGTGCCGCGATTGCCGTATCTCTTCTCGCTGCGGTGGCTGCGGTCTACCGCCAGTTGGCCGGCCCCAGTGATGCAGAGGTCAGCGAGACTTTCGAATAAGTCCTACCCCACTGGGGTCAGACTGATTGCAGTCTGGGCGGGGCTGGCCTAGCGCACCCGGTGCGATGGCTGAGACCGAACCCGAACTGAGAAAGGACAGCACCGCTCTCCACAGCGGTGATGATTCCGGCCACAAGCCGATTTCCAGCGAACGCATGGCTCTGCTCTTCATGGTCATGCTGGTGACGGCAGCTGGCAACACCGCGATGCAATCGGTGATGCCATCAATCGGGACCGCGCTGAAGGTCAACGATGTCTGGATCAGCCTAGCCTATAGCTGGTCTGCGCTTCTCTGGGTTGTGTGCGCACCGATCTGGGCACGGCGATCGGACAAACGCGGGCGAAAGTCGATGATGGCTTTGGGTCTGACCGGGTTTGTCATTTCGATGGTTCTATGTGGGGTGGCTCTTTGGGCGGGCCTTTCTGGTACGATCACAGCTTTCTGGGCACTGATCTTTTTCGCTGCCGCCCGCAGCCTCTTCGGCGGGTTTGGCAGCGCTGCGCCGCCAGCGGTACAAGCCTATGTTGCTTCGCGTACCGCCCGCTCGGAGCGGACCAAGGCACTTTCGCTTATCGCATCGAGTTTTGGAGTCGGTACAGTGATCGGCCCCGCTCTTGCCCCGCTGATGATCCTGCCGTTCATGGGGATCGGATTGACCGGCCCATTCATCTGTTTCGCGCTGCTTGCTTTGGTAGTCTTGTTGATGCTGCGCTGGCGGTTGCCCAATGACGAGCCGCAGTTCCCGGCGCGCGGGCAAGCCTATGACGCGCCCTATGCCAGCGGCTCCGGAGGGGCGCCGAGCGACGGTGAAGCTGACCACCATGAGGTCGAGAGTGGCGAGGAGCCGCCGCGCCTCAAATGGTTCGAACCACGGCTGAGACACTGGGTCATCGCCGGACTGGTCGGCGGCCATGCGCAGGCCATGGTGCTCGGAATTTCAGGCTTTCTTGTGCTTGACCGCATGGGACTCCGGGATACCCCGGCAGACGGTGCAGGTCCGGTCGGGATTGTGCTTATGTGTGGCGCGATCGCTACCCTGCTCGCACAATGGGGCTTGATCCCGCGTTTCGACCTTGGCCCTCGTGCGGCAACCCTGTCCGGTATCTCGGTGGCCGTATTCGGGATCGCGATACTTGGCGGCGCGCAAGAGCTTCACACCATCGCGCTCGGTTATTCGATAGCATCGCTGGGCTTCGGTCTGTTCCGACCTGGGACCACGTCAGGAACGTCGCTCGCAGTAACACGCGCAGAGC
This sequence comes from Pseudomonadota bacterium, assembly GCA_038534015.1. Classification (GTDB taxonomy): domain Bacteria; phylum Pseudomonadota; class Alphaproteobacteria; order Sphingomonadales; family Sphingomonadaceae; genus Erythrobacter. Next base: position 4,873 of record JBCAXQ010000169.1, read on the forward strand.
AAGGTCAAGCCTCGGGCATAGTCGCCTCGGTTGCCGGAGCGAGCTTCATCTATGCGCCTGCGCTGGGTGTTTGGCTTTACAACATCAACGACTGGCTCGGCTTTGGGCTCATCATCGTATTGTGTCTTGCCGTTCTAGCGCTGGGCTGGTTCAATCTTCAAGCCGACAGCGAACTGACCCGAGATCGAATCTAGAGCAATTTCAAAACCACATCTTGTGGCCGACAAAGAGCGACACCTTTCTCGGTCTCGACCAACGGGCGATTGATCAAAATCGGATCGGCAGCCATCGCTTCAAGGATTGTATCGGGATCTGCATCCGGCAAGCCGCGTTTTTCCGCATCGGTCCCGCGCAGACGAAGGCCCTGCTGCGGCGTCATTCCAGCGTCATTGAACAGCTGTTCCAGTCGATCACGTGTCGGCGGGGTCTTGAGATATTCGATCACGGTCACATCGACCTTGCTCAGGTTTTCAAGGATCGCCAGCGTCTTGCGCGAAGTGCCGCACTTTGGGTTGTGATAAATCGTAGCCTTCATTTTTCAGTGCCCTGTCTTAGTCTTCATCTGGCCGCTCCGGCACCCTAAGGGCCGGAACGTTTTCTGCGGCATCTGCCGCGCTGATACCTGGAGCCGGCGCAGCACTTATGCTTTCGCGGCGTTGGACGACACGCCCGGCGCGCTCCACAGCGCGGACCAGCCGCGGATAGACACCGCAGCGACAGATATTCGGGATCGCCTCTTCGATCTCTTCCCGACTTGGTTCAGGATTGCGCTGCACTAGGGCGGCCGCTGCCATTACAATCCCCGGTGTGCAGAATCCGCACTGGATCGCCTGCTCCGCCACCATCGCCTGCTGCACGGGATGGGAGCGGTCGCGCGATAGGCCTTCTATCGTTGTAATGAAGCGTCCTTCGGCTTCAGCAATGGAGATAAGGCACGACCTGAGCGCCACCCCATCAACCAATACCATGCATGCCGCGCAGTCTCCGTTGCCACAGCCATACTTCGTACCAGTCAAATTGGCGGCATCGCGCAGCGCGTGAAGCAGCGGAGTGTCGGGATCAATATCGAATTCGACAGGGCGTTCGTTGACGGTCATGCGCGGCATAAACGCACCCCATTTGATGATTTAGCGATCAGTTGCGCCAGCTGTCGTCGATCTTGTCGACTTTGCGCTTCCACGCTTCGAAATCGAACATGCCCGCGCCGCCTTGACTTTGCATCACGGAGATATCGCGCTGGTGTACGTCGACGACTTCCTGAGGGACGATCGTAGGATTGCCCATCCCCACAGTCGCCACCTGAATTTCGCACGCGCGCTGTAGCGCCCACATCTTTACGAACATGCCCTGAATTGTACCATCCATCACAACCGGGCCATGATTGCGCAGCATCAGGATTGTGTGATTGCCAAGGTTCTGAACCAGACGCTCGCCCTCTTCTTCACGGACCGTGACGCCTTCGAAGTCGTGATAGCCGATCTGATCCTGGAAATTGCAGGCATAGAAATTGGTTGGCATCAGACCGTCCTTGTGGCTGCAAACCGCCATTGTTGCGGTCGTGTGGACATGGCAGATCGCATCGGCGCGGCTACCGAGATGCTTGTGGAAG
>JBCAXQ010000170.1:0-6459 GCA_038534015.1 Pseudomonadota bacterium
CGCAGCGTGTCCGCAGCGAAGCGGAGGACGTCTAGCGAGGACGCAGCCCTGGATAGGGCTGCGCAAAACAAAAATCCTACTCAGCTTCTTTCACAAAATCCGCACAGCGCTCGCCAATCATGATGCTTGGAGCGTTCGTGTTGCCGCTTACGATCTTCGGCATGATCGAGGCATCGGCAATCCAGAGCCCATCCAGTCCGCGAACGCGAAGTCCCGGATCGACCACGCTGTCTTCGTCGGCGCCCATGCGGCACGTGCCAACCGGGTGATAGACCGTGTCGGCCCGGTTGCGGATCAGCTCGTCGAGGGCGGCGTCATCTTCAAGGTCAATCTGGTGGCGATCACTCGGCCCGTATTTCTGGAGTGCGGGTGCATCGGCTATCCGGTGCGACAGGCGAACCCCTTCACGTAAGACAGCAATATCGCGATCATCCTCAAGGAAATTGGGGTCGATGACGGGCGCATCTTGGGCATCGCCTGAACCCAGCTTCACCGTTCCGCGACTTTCAGGACGCAGGACACATGCGTGAAGCGAGAACCCGTGCGCCTTCACTTTCTCGCGACCGTGATCCTCCAGCACTGCCGGGACGAAGTGCCATTGTATGTCGGGTGCCGGCGCATCTGGCATGACCGACCAGAACCCACCCGCTTCTGCGTAGCAGGTGGTCATCGCCCCGGTGCGATTTCTGCGATGCTCGAGCATTGCGCCCGCCATCCTCATTGTGCCTTTGAGCGTGCCGCCAATGGGGACATCACTTTCGGTCTCCCAGCCGGAGACATAGTCGATGTGGTCCTGCAGGTCTTCGCCAACCGCTGGTTTGTCCAACACAACTTCGATGCCATGCTGCTTAAGGTGTTCAGCGGGGCCTATGCCTGAAAGCATGAGTATCTGAGGAGAGTTGAACGCGCCCGCGCACAGGATCACGCCGCGTTTGGCATAGAGCATTTCGCTGCGGCGGCCTTTCTTGACGCGGACACCGGTTACCCTGCCACCTTCGACCACGAGCTTCTCAACCAGAGTGTTGGTGCGGATCGCGACATTGCCCTGCTCGCGGATTGGCTCAATATAACCGCGCGCGGCCGACCACCGTTCACCGTTGCGCTGGGTCACCTGGTACAGGCCAAATCCGTCCTGCGTATCGTCGTTGAAATCGTCATTGGTGCGCAGTTGCAGCTCGGCGGCGGCCTCGACGAAGGAGTGGCTGGTTGGGTTTGGCGAGCATTGGTCGGACACAAACAGCGGGCCGCCCGCGCCATGATAGTCGTTGGCGCCGCGCTCATTGGCTTCGGCCCTCTTAAAATAGGGCAGGACATCGTCATAGGACCAGCCGGTGCAACCCATCGCCGCCCAGTTGTCATAATCCCAGCGGTTGCCGCGAATATAGACCATGGCGTTGATCGCCGAGGAGCCGCCGAGGCCTTTGCCGCGAGGCTGATACCCGACCCTGCCATTCAGCCCTTTTTGCGGGACCGTGTCGAATTTGTAGTTCGACGAATTGCGGATAAAGGGCATGAATCCCGGTGTCTTGATCAGGACATTGTCATTGCGACCGCCCGCTTCGACCACGCACACGCGCTTGGTCCCATCGACTGCCAATCGCCCCGCAACCGCGCTGCCTCCGCTGCCACCGCCAATGACGATGTAATCAAAACTGTCCATATCCTCTCCTCTTGAAGGACAGGACTAGGCAGCTTCGCGCGGGTCTGCAATCGGGTTTCGATCCGCCACCTGGTTTTGCGCGCCGCTTTCTATCTGCCGGGCAAGCCAGCGGGATCGAATGGAATCCGAGGTGTCGCGGCTGCCATCATGGGACCAGCCGGGCTCACGCAAGAGGTATGACAGTTTATGCTTCCATGGCGCACGCCAGATATCTCCGATCATGCCGACCCATTCATGAAATACGGACCACAGCAGGTTGAAGCTGCCCAGTTGTTTTATGATGCCATAGCGGATTTTTTCTTCGTCATGCTCGGGCTCGAATGTGCCAAACATCTTATCCCAGATGATGAATACGCCGGCATAATTGCGATCAAGATACCGTGGGTTGGTCGCGTGGTGGACCCTATGGTGGCTTGGCGTGTTCATCACCGCCTCAAACCACTTTGGCATTTTGTCGATCGCTTCGGTGTGGATCCAGAACTGGTAGATCAGATTGAGCCCGCTGCAGATCGCTATCATCGCAGGGTGAAAACCAAGGAGGACGAGGGGTAGCGCAAACAGCAACCCAAAAGTGAAGGGGCTGGTCCAACTTTGCCGCAACGCAGTTGAGAGGTTGTAGTGTTGGCTTGAATGGTGGTTCACATGCGCTGCCCACATCCAGCGGATCCGGTGGCCAGCGCGATGGACCCAGTAGTATTTGAAGTCCTTGAGAACAAAGCAAAGGGCCCACGCCCACCAAGCCGACCCGATATCGAAAAACCGGTATTCGTAGGCTGCGAAAAACACATAGACCGCAAATCCGCCAAATAGGATGCCTGACACGGTCGAGCCCAAGCCGAGTGACAGGCTGACCAGCGTGTCTTTCGGTTCGTATGCTCTGGGTGCGCGGAGTCTGGCCCAGACTAGCTCGGCAAGCACGGCCGCCACGAACAACGGCACTGCATAGTCGGTGGGAGAGAATTCGGGCAGATCAGGCATCGCTGTCGAAACTTAGCTTATTGATCGCGTCAGCCCAAGGGCCGGGTTCAATTAGATCAAGTTCGACAACGCCAAAATAGGGCTCGCCGCAATCGACGTACATTTTGCCGCCCTCCATCGCAGCGTGGGCTTTGTTGCCGAGTATGCGCCCGGCCAAGCGATTGCCGTGACGCTTTACCAGCATGATCCGGCCTGCGTGGTCCTTCGCCAAAGCAGCTGATGCCTGGGCGTCTACCGCCGATTCGACTACTCTGAATCCATCCAAAGTCTCATTTGCTGCTCGCTGCACAGAATCTGCGTCTGAAAGATTCGCTTTGCCACCCAGCCCCAGGGCCCAAGCCAGCGCCGCCAGAATCAGAATGGCTGCTAATGAGCCAGCAAACTGGAGAATTTGGATTTCCATTCTTAAAGGTTTCGGATCAGCGTGCGGCCAACATGTCGAGCATGGGCCGAATCGGTGAAACGTCATAGCCACCCTGGCCCGCCAGTTTGGCGATCTCATCAGGTGACACACCAAGTTTGGCTTGCGCCAGCGCCCACAATAAAGTCGAACGCGTGCCTGACCGGCAATAGGCCAGCACTTTCCCATCTGCACTCGCTAGTGCTTCGACCAACTGGTCAATTTGCACTTCGCTGAAACCGGAGTGTCCGACAGGTATGGCCACATAGCGTAACCCAGCCGCTTCGGCCGCCATGGAGATATCATTCCCTTGCGGCGCTGAGGGCTCTTCTCCATCGGGGCGGTTGTTCACGATAAGGGACACCCCCTCCGATTTCGCAAGCTCCACGTCAGAGATAGCGATCTGCGGACTGGCCAGGAAGCCGTCAGAAATAGTGCGGAATGCGCTCAATTGATGACACCTTTCTGTTTGGAAAACAGTAGATAGTTGCCGGAGGTGGATGGATTGCGCAAGCACGGTGGGCAGATCAAGATGATGTGCGAAAATGTCATACTTTCCTGCCATAAGCAGAGAGACGGTTAAATCATTCGCAAAGCAGAGCTTTGTACGCTATGGTTTAACCTACGGAGCGGAGATTCTGTGTATTCGGAACTCTGCTGGCGACAGGTGCGGCACACTGTCCACGTCACCTGTGCTTTGGAGGTCGGGCGGTGAGGCAAGGTACGACTTGAGTTATGGGTTACGATAGGGGACGTCGGCGCGGCAAGGATAAGCGCGACGGATTCGGCGAGGACGGCTTTGATCCGTTCGGCGGTGGGATGGATGGATTCTCACCTCCCAGAGATTTCGGAAATGATCGTGGCGGCGACCGCTTTGGCGGGGGAGACCGATTCAATGATCGTGGCCAAGGCGGCGGCGACAGGTTTGGCGGCGGTGGCCGTGGCGGACCTGGCGGCGGCGGAGGTCGTGGTGGCCCCGGCGGTGGTGGCGGCGGTGGCGGTTTCAACCGTATGCCCGCGCAGGTTGTTGGAACCGGCAAGGGCACCGTGAAGTTCTTCAACGGTCAAAAGGGGTTTGGCTTCATCGCGCAGGAATCTGGCGGTGAAGATGTGTTCGTGCACATCAGTGCGGTCGAGCGCGCCGGGCTTGAAGGTCTTGCTGAAGGCCAGGAGCTGGAATTCAACCTTGTCGATCGAGGTGGAAAAGTTTCTGCTCAGGACCTTCAGGTTGTTGGTGACGTCATCGAAGTTCAGCAGTCTGGTGGTCCACCCAAGCGCGAACTGACTGGCGAGAAAGCTACCGGAACTGTGAAGTTCTTTAATTCGATGAAGGGGTTCGGTTTTCTTGTGCGCGATGATGGTCAGCCGGACGCTTTTGTGCACATCAGCGCAGTCGAGCGGTCTGGCTTGCAGGAAATAAATGAAGGCGAACGGTTTGAGTTTGATCTTGAAGTGGATCGACGAGGGAAGCACTCGGCCGTCAATCTGGTGCCTGTTCAAGGCTGACCAGAGATCTTCAGATAGGCTGTTTGACCCAATCGGAGAGCGGCCCTAGATCAGACGCAGATGGCGGCTCTTCCTGGAGCCGCCATTTGCTTTTTCAGTTTCTTTCAGACCAAGGAATACCTGATGTCGATCTCCCCGTTAATGCCTGTCTATCCGCGCTGCGGTGTTCGGCCCGTGCGTGGCGAGCACTGCCACCTGATTGACGAAGATGGCACCCGATATCTCGATTTTGCGAGCGGTATTGCTGTTAATCTGCTCGGCCACTCGCATGAAGGTCTGATCTCAGCCATTCAGGAGCAGGCGAGCACGCTCATGCATGTGTCCAACCTGTATGGCAGTCCGCAGGGCGAGAAATTGGCGCAGCAGCTCGTCGACAACACGTTTGCCGATACGGTGTTCTTTACGAATTCGGGTGCCGAAGCAGTTGAAACGGCGATCAAGACGGCGCGCGCCTATCATCAGAATGCAGGCGACGAAGGCGACAGTGACCGTTTCGAGTTGATCACGTTCATGAATGCATTTCACGGGCGCACAATGGCAACCATCAGCGCTTCTAACCAGGCCAAAATGCATCACGGCTTTTCGCCGCTGCTCAGTGGTTTCAAGTATTGTGAGTTTGACGACCTAGAGGCGGCAAAGGCACTGATTGGCCCCAACACTGCTGGTTTTTTGGTTGAACCTATCCAGGGCGAAGGCGGCATTCGTCCCGCGTCCGAGGAGTTTCTTCAGGGACTCAGAGAGCTTGCTGACGAACATGACCTGATGCTTGTATTGGACGAGGTTCAATGTGGCGTTGCTCGCACCGGTACCCTCTACGCTTATGAGCAGTATGGTATCACTCCGGACATTGTCGCAACTGCAAAGGGCATCGGCGGAGGCTTTCCTCTTGGTGCCTGCCTTGCGACTGAAAAAGCAGCTCGCGGGATGACGTTTGGCACCCACGGGTCGACTTATGGTGGCAATCCGCTGGCAATGGCGGCCGGTAGTGCAGTGATGGATGCCGTTGCCAATGCGGAATTTCTCGCTTCAGTGCGAGAGAAAGGGGAGCGAATTCGTTCCCGGCTCGAACAGTTTATCGGCAATTATCCAGACATGTTTGAACTGGTGCGCGGCAAGGGATTGATGCTGGGCATCAAGATGAAGGTCGAGAGCCGCCCGTTCTTTCTCCACCTGCGCGACAATCATGATCTGCTTACCGTGGCCGCCGGAGACAACACTCTCAGGCTTTTGCCACCTCTGGTGATCGGCGATGAAGAGATCGACGAGTTCTTTGAAAAGCTCTCGGCCGGTGCAGCCAGCTACAAAGTGCCTGAGCCAGCATAATGCCTTCCCGGCACTTTCTCGACCTCTCCGACGCGGGTACGGATGGGGTCGCCGCGATGATCAATGACGCGATTGATCGCAAGGCAGCGCGTGGCGATTGGCCGAAAGGTCACGCGGACGTGGACCAGCCTCTGGCAGGCAGGGTTCTGGCTATGGTGTTCGAGAAGAACTCCACCCGGACCCGTGTCAGTTTCGACATCGCCATGCGTCAGCTCGGCGGTTCGGCCCTCATTCTCGATTCGGGTTCGAGCCAGCTCGGGCGCGGGGAGACGATCGCAGATACTGCCCGGGTCCTAAGCCGAATGGTCGATGCGATCATGCTGCGGACCGATGATCATGCCAAGATTATGGAGATGGCAAAACATGCCACGGTACCGGTCATCAACGGCCTGACGGACCGATCGCACCCTTGCCAGATCGTGGCCGACCTTCTGACCATCATCGAACATGGAAAGCCTCTGCCGGGACTCGAAATCGCTTGGTTTGGCGATGGCAACAATGTCCTGCACTCAATCCTAGAGGCGGCCGGCTTGCTGAAGTTCAACGTAAGAGTGGCAACACCTGCAGGCTATGAACCTGATGCTGAGTTCGT
>JBCAXQ010000171.1:0-6450 GCA_038534015.1 Pseudomonadota bacterium
CAGCCTTGCGGGCACGATGATCGCACAGGCGGCGCAGGCGATGGAATTCGGCGCAACGTCGGAAGACATAGCCTACACCTGCCACGCCCACCCGACCCATGCCGAAGCGCTGAAAGAAGCGGCAATGGCGGTGACTGGCAAGCCGATCCATATATAGGCCGAAACGCATCGAAGGCTGAGGAGCACACCAATATGTCCGGTTCGATCGCGATTGTCGGCGCCGGGCAGATCGGCTTTGCCGTCGCGGAAGACTTTGCGCGCGATGGATGGCGCGTTCGGGTGCTCTCTCGCACTGAACCGCCATGGCTGGCGCATCTGCATGAGCAAGACCGAGAGGCTATCGAGTTTGAACCTTTCAAGGTCGGCCAGCCCAACACGCCGCGCGCCGATGTCGTGGTCGACACGATCGCGTATGATGAAGAGGACGTAGTGCGATATGATCCGGCTTTTGTCGGGCGACTGATCCTCATCTCCTCGGCCAGTGTCTATCGCGACAGTCAGGGCCGGAGCCTCGATAGCGCAGCAGTGGCCGGTTTCCCGGACTTTTCCGATCCCGTGACCGAAGAACAAGCTACCGTCGATCCCGGGCCGGAGACATATTCGACCCGCAAGGTCAGGATGGAAAACAAGGCGTTCGACCTGTTTGGCGAGCAAGCAACCGTGATCCGCCCCTGCGCAATCTATGGGCCGTGGAGCAAACATCCGCGCGAATACTGGTTTGTGAATCGGCTAAAGGCCCGACGACGGATCATTCCGCTGGCATTCGATGGAAACAGCCAGTTCCATCCCACCAATGTCAGGATGATTGGCGATTTCGCGCGGCTTGCAACCTATGAGGACCTTGGCGGGATCTTCAATCTGGCTGATGGTCAAGCGCCCAAGGTCCGCGAGATTGGGAAGAGGATCGCAGACCAGTTCGGACGCAGGGTGCGACTGTATGGATTGGATGGACCACCCGAAGGCACTGTCGGTCGGACACCATGGTCGGTTCCGAACCCGTTCCTGATTTCGAGCGCCAAGGCCATCCATGCCGGGCTCCATTGGGGCGATTACGAGCACTATGATCCAGCGGAAGCTATCGACTGGCTGCGTGGCCAGCGCTTCGATAATTGGCAGACGGCCTTCCCACAACTCGCCGGTTATCCTTGGGACCTGTTCGACTTTGAAGCCGAAGACCGGTTTCTCGACGAACGACTATGAGAGCACGGCCGAGCAACTTGTAACGCTATTGATCCACTGTGTTGTTGATGCAATACGGCACTTCAGTTGCGAGAGATACTCACGATGATCATTCGAAAGCTGGCGACAGCGACTGCCGCAGCATTTTTCATAACCTTTTCTCAAGCCGTGACCGCTGAGGAGATTCCAACGACCGAGCCCAAGCCGGAGGGTGTCGAGGCAATTGCGGCTCGCGCAATCGAACAGCCCAACATCGCCGGGATTGGCATTGCTCGGATCGAAGCCGGAGAAATCGTGTGGTCGGGATATTGGGGCGAACAGTCTGCCGGCGTTCCAGTCACGGATAAAACCGCATTCAACACCGCTTCCGTAGCGAAAACGATTATCGCCGAGGTCGTTTTGCGGCTTGCCGATCAAGACCGGATGTCGCTCGATGATCCAATTGCTGATCACTTCTCTCATCCTGAGCTGAGTGCCGACCCTCGCTATGGATTGCTCACACCGCGCATTCTGCTTTCGCATCAAGCGGCGCTGTTGAACTGGCCATGGCTGTATGAAGACAATCGCCTCGCTTTTACGGGCGATCCGGGCAAAGGGCAGGTGAGCTATTCCGGGGCGGGTATCGAGATCGTTATGCGCTATCTCGAAGCGCGATTTGGGCAATCGTATCCCAAGCTGGCACAGGAGGTTGTCTTCGATCCCCTTGGTATCGAGGGCGTCACTGCGGCTCGTGATTCCTGGCTGGAAGGGCGAGTGGGCGAACCACGTTCGGGGGATGGAGTCTCCCATCCTCCCTTCACCCGCAGTGCAGGCGGCAACCTGATTGAGGCGGGAGACTATTCTGCGGCGGACAATCTCTATGCGACCGTGCCCGGCTACGCCAAATTGCTGACGATGCTCCTCAAAGGAACTGGCCTGTCTCCGCAAATGCAGCAGGAGCGACAAACCCTGCTGTCATCCTCTCGGTCGGAGCTTGGCTATGTGTGCGTCGCCGGGAAGGAAGACTGCCCGGAGGCGATCGGATTTGGCGTCGGCTGGGCATTGTTTCCCGAACCCGGCAGAACGGTAATCAACCATAGCGGTAATGATTTCGCAGAGCATGCGCAGGTCTATTTCATCCCGGAGACTGGCGAGGGACTGGTGCTGTTCGTCAATGGTGGCGATGCATTTCCGCTTGGTATCGAGCTTATTCGGCAGATTGATCCAGAGCTGCGGATGGGCAAGCACTTCGATGCACTGATCAAATCAATGGAAGAGAATTAGAGTGTCTGAGAGACACAAGCAGAGTTGGTCAGTTGCCCCGAGCGAGCTTGCAGCGCACTGTTCACCCGCTATTTGCATCACAAGAACAACACACGTCCGGAGCCGGTCATGATCATATCCCCCAAAGCCGCCCTCACCTTCGCTTCGCTGGCAATCGTTCTCGCCAGTTCGCCACTAGCCGCGCAAGATGTCGAACGCATGCAGGAAGTGATCGAACAGGAAGCCAATAGCGGCGTCTTCATGGGATCAGTGCTGGTCGCAAAGGATGGCCAGGTGCTGCTTGATGATGGCTGGGGTATGGCCGATCTCGAATGGAGCATCGAGAATACGCCGCTGACCAAGTTCCGCATTGGCTCAGTCACCAAGCAATTCACGGCCGTTGCGATCCTGCTGCTGCAAGAAGAAGGCAAGCTTGATCTTGACGACCCGATTGGCGATCATCTTGCACCGGCTCCCGAGGCTTGGAATGGCATTACAATCCGTCATTTGCTGCAGCACACGTCGGGTATCCCCAATGTCACCGCCTTGGATGATTTCGGCACATTCAAGTTCCTGCCCACCACGCAGGAAGAGCTGATTGGAAAGTTCGATCAGCTACCGCTGGAATTCGAGCCGGGCAGCCAGTGGAAATACTCCAATTCGGGCTATGTGCTGTTGTCGGCCATCGTCGCGAAGGTCAGCGAACGGCCCTACGCCGACTTTATCAAGGCGGAACTGCTCGATCCACTGGATATGAAAGAGACCGGGATCGATAGCAGCGCGACAATCCTGCCCAAGCGCGCGGCCGGGTACTCGCCCATCCAGGACGGCGTGATCAATGCCGAATACGTCAACATGGATATCCCGACCGGTGCCGGTGCGCTGTACTCGACCACAGGCGACCTGCTGAAATGGCAGCGCGGTCTGTTCGGAGGGAAGGTGATTTCGGCGGAGAGCCTCGCTGAATATGTGGCACCCGGAGCCTATGACGCCTTTGGCAACGACAAATACGGCCTCGGCATTCTGATCGAAGATGACGAGGACGGGAAAGCCTATTGGCATGGCGGCGGGATTGAAGGGTTCAATTCCTGGCTTGGCTATGACCCGGAAAACAAGGTGACCGTGGCTGTCCTCGCCAATCTCAACGGAGGCACCGCATCAAAGCTGGGTCAGGGGCTGATGACGATCGCGCGCGGCGACGATATTGTCCTCCCCAACGAACGCGAGGAAACACCCGTCTCCGATGTCGATCTGGCGCAGTATGAAGGCGTGTATGCGCTCGCCCCGACTTTCAAGATCACCATCTTTCAGGATGACGAAAAGCTGATGGCGCAGGCAACCGGCCAGCCCGCCTTCGAGATATTTCAGGAAAGCCCCGACAACTTCTTTCTAAAGGTGGTTGATGCGCAAATCCGCTTTGAACGCGATGATGCCGACGCAATCACATCGCTGACGCTATTCCAGAATGGCGCAGAGACGCCCGGGATCAAGGAATAGAACAACGCGACCGTCCCGGTGGTTGACGGGCCGGGTGGATTGCTCCCCACACTAACCTCGCCTAACACGCGGATCGAGTGAGAGGGGAAGAACCGGGACATGGCCTATCCAACACTGACAGATAAGCCGGGCGCGCTGGAAACCGCGGCCGCGATAAGGGCAGGCGAACTTACTCCCGCAGAGGCGGTCGATGCCGCCATTACACGGATCGAGCAGCTGGATGCCCATGTAAACGCTCTCGCAGTGCCCGACTTCGAACGGGCAGCGGACACCGCACGCGCCATGACCGGGCAGATACCGCGCGATGACCAGCCGCTGTTCGGCGTACCGATGACGATCAAGGAAAGCTTCGACATCGCCGGTCTTCCTACTTGCTGGGGGCACGCGGAATATGCAGAAAACATCGCGCAACGCGATGCCAAACTCGTTTCGCAGCTGAAGGCAGCAGGCGTCGTTTTTGTCGGCAAGACCAACGTCCCGCCGGACCTGACCGATTGGCAATCGAACAATCCCGTCTACGGCAGGACGAACAATCCGCACGACCATGATCGCTCCCCCGGTGGTTCTTCCGGTGGCAGCGCGGCGGCGGTCGCAAGCGGTATGGTGCCGTGTGAGTTCGGCACAGACATCGGGGGATCAGTCCGCGTGCCCGCGCATTTCTGCGGGACCTGGGGGCACAAAAGCTCTTGGGGTCTGATAAGCAAGCACGGCCACGATCACCCTGCGATGGCAGGAAAAGACGGCCATGATGGGGTGCTTTCGATTGCCGGACCACTCGCACGCAATGCCGATGATCTTGCGATCCTGATGCGCATTGGTGCACGTTTCCCCCTGCGAGCGAACTCGAAACCCTTGTCTCGGATGCGCTTGCTGGCGGTTACCGAATATCGGATTGGTTCGATTTGCTGGACGAACAGGCGCGGAACGAGATCGCATGGGAGGCCGTGTTCGAGACCTATGACTTTGTTCTTGCCCCTCCAGCCCCGGTCCTGGCGGTTCCGCATATCGACAACAGCCGGGTGTTCGATGAGACGATCTGCGTCAATGGCACTGACATGCCAGGCGCAGCTGGCCTTGCCTGGGCGGGACTCGCAACCTTCCCCAATCTGCCTGCAACGGTGCTTCCCATCGGATCGGGCGAAGATCGCGGTGCGACCTTGCCCTGCGGTTTGCAAGTGATGGGCCCCCGTTGGAGCGATCTCGATTGCATCGCTGCGGCGAAAGCCATAGGCGACCTGCTTCACGGATAGGGCGCGCGAGTCCCGCATAGGCGCGTCAGGAGATCGTTATGGCGCGCGCGATGTGGATGCGCAGGTTTGCACAATGGCACATCTGGCTCGGCTGGCTGGTGGGCGTTCCGATTGTGATGTGGACGGCGAGCGGCCTTCTCATGGTAATCACTCCAATCGAAAAAGTGCGCGGCGAGCATTTGCGCAAAGAGGTTACCACCGAGGCGCTTATCCTGCCGGACAGCGATCTCGCGACCGAAGATGCACAGCTCAGGGAAATGCGTGTGACCATGCAGGATGGCCGAGCCGTGGCGATCCTGACCACGCTCGATGGTGTTACCACCCGTGTTGATGTTGAGAGCGGCCAGGAGATTTCGCCGCTGGATGCCGCCGCCGCCCGGACGCTCGCCGCAGAAAGAGTGGTGGGCGGAGACAAGGCCCGATCCGTCACCTTTTTTCGAGCCGATGATGTCCCTCACGAATTCCGCCGAAAGATACCAGTCTGGCAGGTCACGCTGGAAGATGGCACCAATGCCTATTTCGGACGCGATACGGGCGAACTCGAAGCGGTGCGGACGAATTGGTGGCGCGCGTTCGACTTTGCCTGGGGCATCCACATTATGGATCTGCGCAATCGCGAGGACACGAGCCATCCGATCCTGATCCTGTTTTCGGCTTTGGCGCTTGTCGGCGCGCTGATCGGATGTGTTCTTATGTTCCGCAGTCGCAGGAAAAGTGTTTCGAAATGAACGAAGCGATCCTCACTCCTGTCCTGGATATCTTTGATGTCTTGGGGCTTTCAATCTTTGCACTCACAGGTGCTTTGCTCGCAGCGAAGGAAAGGCAGACCTTCGTTACCTTGGCGTTCTTCGCACTTGTTACCGGTGTTGGCGGAGGCACTGTTCGCGATCTGTTGATCGATGCACCGGTGTTCTGGATTGCCGATCCGTGGGTTGCGCCAATCTGTTTTGCCACCGCCTTGATCGCGTGGTTCACGCCGGTTCGCTGGTGGGAAGGCCGCTTGCTCGATGTGGCGGATGGAGCCGGGCTCACTGCCTATGCCGTCCTTGGCAGCGCAAAGGCAATTGCCTATGGGATTCCACCCATACCGGCCATTCTCATGGGCATTATCACCGGCTGCGTAGGCGGTATCATTCGTGATGTCGTTGCGGGTCGCCCATCGATCATCATGCGTCCAGAGCTGTACGTGACAGCCGCAGCATTGAGCGCAGCCGTCACTGTTGGCGGAATGGTCGCAGAATTGCCCAGCCTATGGGTTTGGGGTTGTGCTTTTGCGGCAGGT
>JBCAXQ010000172.1:0-6382 GCA_038534015.1 Pseudomonadota bacterium
CCATCGAGCGGGCGGTGTCCTCTCCCAGTGTCAGCGCATCAAGCGGCTTCGCTGCCAGCGCAAGCACGACAATTCCCAGTGCGATCAGAGGCGCAGCTATCGAAACATCGCGCCACGAACGGTCCGTCAGCGCTCCATTGAGCCAAAGTACGATTTCACTCAGGGCAAAAGGATTGGGAGCGAGGGTTATCGCAAGGGCGGTCAGCGCGCCGGCAAGACTGGCTATCATCAGCCCGGCAAGGGTGAACAAGGCAATTCCACCCGTCCGTCCGGCGATCAATGCCAACAGCGCCATGCCAATCGCGGCACCGGACAGCGCAAAGGCAGGCAACGCCCAATAACTCGCAGAATAGCCCAGCCAGAAACTCGCAACGGCCCCCAATGCAGCCATTGGCGCGATGCCGAAGAGGCCTGGATCGGCGAGCGGATTGCGCAGATATCCCTGCATGGCTGCACCGGCAGCTCCCAAACCGCCCCCGATCGCAATCGCCAGCAACCCGCGCGGCAGCCTAAGTTCCATCAGTATCAGCGTTGCATTCGGCCCCATTTGAGATATCTCAAATGGGTTGATCCAAACCCTGCCTGCCAGCAATGAAAGCGGCAGAGCAAGCAACAGCAAGCCGCCAAAAATCAGTGCAGCGCGGTTCATTTCAACGATGTCCTGATCTCTTGCAGCCGCTCCTGTGCGGAAACGATACTGCGTCCCCCACAATAGAACAGTTTGGGATCGAACGGCGCGACACGGGTGGATGCAAGATCGGTCAACGCAGGATGGTTTTGCCCTGCGCTTTTCCCAGCAACCAGCAGCAGCTCCGGAGGATCGGCGATTGCAGCCTCGAGGGAGACGTGATCAGCCTGCCCCAAACCACTCGCTGCGCTGTGGCTCACAAAGCCTTCGCGCTCCAGCAACTCGCTGACCAGTGTGCGTTCGCCCGGGACAATCTGGCCCGGTTGCCACAACATGGTTGAAACGGGATCTCCCCGGCCGCGCGCAGTGGCTGAAAGAATGTCCTCAATCAGTTCGACGCGCCTATCTGCATCGCCGACAAGATCTGAAACCGCTCGAATCTGAGCGGTACTTTCGTCGATCGTTTTGGGACTCCCGAATGTCTCCACCCGTATGCTCATACGTTCCAACGCTGTGCGCAAGCTGGGTGTAATGAAATGGCTCGCCAGAACCAGATCAGGCTTGAGCGCAATCACTTCCTCGGCAGTGCCCCCGGTCACCTCAAATCGCCGAGCGGTTTCGGGCGGAATCGAGCTCGAATCTGGATCATGGCTGTAATGCGATAGCGCGAGAATCTGATCGTGATCGGCAACTTCGACCAGGATGGCATCGATGCAAGGATTGAGGCTGACCACCGTCGGGCGATCTTGTGCCGCCCCCACCACTTGGGCCTGGCCACCACAGGCCGATGTCAACAGCATCAGCGCCGCTGCAAACATCCCCATGCATATTCGAACGTTTCTGCCCATATCGATCCTGACGCAGGGCGATAGGGGCACCGCCCCTGCGGAGCAAGCAAGGCTGTGGCTCGGAGGAATTTCCGCTGACCAAGAAACGTTAACCGGCTAACCAAAGGTGTTCGCTTTCGGGACGCAGCTTCGGCAGCGCTGGAGCAGAAGGCGGCCCGCCGGTACGCGCGTTGGCGCGCCTATGCGAAACCGTTTCCGCTCTCGAACCCGCACAGATGTGATCCAGCTGCCAGACCGCAGCCATGAACGGATCGCGGCTGCGCCAATGACAGACATCGAACCGTCTAGACTTCCTATGAAACGACGGCTGCTGGTGCTTCTCGCCGCGCTCGCCGTCCCGGCAATGGCGGCACCGGGCGATTTCGGGGCTGAACCGGCATCCGCCCCAATGGAACCGGCAACGACTTCGGCTGACCTGGTGCCGGATACCAATATGCCGTTCGAAACTCCGGGGATGAGCTTTCCTGGCTCGGCATTCTTTTTCCTCGCCGATCCGCCCGAACAGGCACTGTTGGCCCTGCCCAGCGCCGATCCACTCGATTTCGATACAGTTGGTTACGCCATCGGTGAAGCGATTGATGCGGGACCTTCGGCAAACCCGTTCTTCAGCTCGGCCGGTGGCACCAGCCACTCGCGTGCTCTCAGTTGCCTGGCACAAGCGGTCTATTACGAGGCAGCTAGCGAAAGCGCAGCAGGGCAACGCGCCGTCGCCCAGGTTGTGCTCAACCGGGTCTCTCATCCAAACTGGCCCAACAGCGTTTGCGGTGTCGTCTATCAAGGATCGCAGCGCGCGACTGGATGCCAGTTCACCTTCACCTGCGATGGCAGCCTCGCACGAAAACCTGGTCGCAAGTCATTCGCGAATGCCCGTCAGATCGCGAACGAAGCGCTTTCCGGCAGCGTCTACACACCAATAGGACATGCAACCCATTACCATACGCTCTGGGTCAATCCTTACTGGGCCAAATCGCTCGACCATGTTGGTACTGTTGGGGCACACCGGTTCTACAAGACACGCGGAGCCAGCGGCCGAAAGTCAGCTTTCACCTCCGGCTACACGGGAGAGGAACCTGCCGTGACTGGTCGATCAGCTCCTGCATTGCCTGACCTGCCCCATATTGCGCCTGCTTCCGGAGCAAGTGCAATCGCGGATGGCCCTGTCGCTTCTGGGTCCGCCTCAAACGCGATCGGAACCCCGCTTGATACCAATCTTTCCACCGTTTCCGGCCCTGCCCCGGCTACGGACCCCGCGTATTCGGGAAGCGGCCAGGTCAAGGAACCGTTCGCCAATTCCGGGCGGTGGAAATCTGACGCGGCGAAGGCTTTGGCCGAGCGCGAAGCGTCCACAATCCCTGCCGGTGAATAGGCCGCGTTGAGCGGCGAACCGATGGAGTTAACGCCTCTTAAACCTTGTCCTGGAACCAAGCCTTAGCGGGCTTGCCCGTAATCCTTCCCATCACGCTGAATCAGCCGCGAATTCAATCCTGCGGCACGAACGGGAAGGCCCGCATGACAATCCACTTTGCAGCTGCGCGCTCTTCGACCCGTTCACCGATAGCGCGGGCGCTAGCGAACCGTGCAATCGGACGCGCAGCCAATGACAACGGCGATCATGCACCAAATGATCGCATCCTGCACGCCGCGCTGCGCCATTTTGCCGAACATGGTCTCGGCGCTGCTCGAGCGGCACGGTTTCAGGCGCAAGAAGCGTTCTTCGCCGGCGACCGTCAGGCCTATGATTGGTGGCTCGGGATTACCCGCACTCTTGATCGCCGCCTGGCGTCGCAGATCGAATGCCAGCCCGATCAAACCGCCATCTGATTTCGGCGCCGCATTCCTCCACTAAATCTGCTGTAATTCGCGGTAAGTACACCGTTAACCGCGTGGTGACCTTATTTGGTTAGTCCCGCTGGTCATGAAGGCTAGAGGGCCCTTTTCTCAGCTTCGCGAGCTGATTGGCAAAAGCAGGCGACCGGATGTTTTGTCCGAGCGCGTGCGACGTATACTCGTCACAACCCTCTACACCCAGCCTGCCAGCCTGGCGATCGGCGCTATGGCAACGGTGTGTGCAGCGATCATTTCAGCGTGGATCGCTAAACTGCCGATACTGAACGTCGGTGCTGCGCTGTTGACGTTGATTGCCATAATTCGGGTTGCCGCCGCCCTCGGCATATCACCCGACAAAACCAGCAACAGCACACGCAAGCTCGAACTCATCTACGAGCTTGGCGCGTTCAGCTATGCCTTTGTGCTGGGCATGCTTGCCGCGCTCACCATCATCTTGGATGCGAGCGCCGAGGTCGGCATCCTGATGGTCAGCAATGCGCTTTGCTATGGTGTCGGGGTTGCTGGCCGCAATGCCGGCCGCCCCGTGATCGCGATAGGTCAGCTTACGCTGGTCTGTTTGCCAATCGTCATGGCCTCCCTGTACCGAGGCACACCAGGCTTCCTGGTACTCACGGTTACCATTCTGCTCCTGATCCCGGCGATGATGTCGATTGCGCTGAACATTTCTCGCGTCCTGCGGGACTCAATCACAGCCGCGGAAACCAGCGCCCAACTGGCTGACAAGATGCAGATACTGGCCCGTACCGACGTCGTTACCGGCCTCGCCAACCGCGCTGGTCTGAACCATGCCATGGTCGAAACGATGATGGAGGTGGAAGCCGACACTCGCCTCGCCCTGATCTGGGTTGATCTTGACCGGTTTAAGGAGGTCAACGATTTGCTCGGCCATCCTGTCGGGGACCGGGTTCTGACCGAAGTCTCCCGGCGGCTGCGCGAAGTGTCTCCCGAGCAAGGCACGGTCGCCCGGTTCGGCGGCGATGAGTTCATCGTTTTTTGCCCGATTGCTGATCGCAAGGATGCGGAACGGGTTGCAAGCGAGATTCATGCCGAAATTATGCGTCCTGTCCGGATTGATGGGGACCGTCTGGAAGTCCGCGCATCACTGGGTGTCGCCCTTCTGCCTGAAGACGGCCAGGATGCCGATACACTGATGCAGAGCGCCGACCTGGCGCTTTATCACGCCAAAGTTGGCGGACGTTCCCAAACGCGTTTCTTCGATTCCACCATGACGCGCGACCTCGTGCGTCGGCGGGAGATTGAAGACGAGTTGCGGGCCGCAATCCAGCGCGATGAGCTGTCCATTTTCTATCAGCCGATCGTCGATCTCGAAACAGGTAAGATACGAGCGTTCGAAGCGTTGATCCGCTGGTTCCACCCGGAAAAGGGCGAACTGCGCCCCGACGAATTCATACCCGTGGCAGAGGAAACGGGTGTGATCGTAACGCTCGGCAACTGGATCACCGCGCAAGCGGCAAAGGCTGCGGCCCAATGGCCCGAACACATCAACATCGCGGTCAACCTGTCCCCGCTCCAAATCCGCGCACCAGGTGCAGCGTTGGGCATTCGCAACGCGCTGCGTGAGGCTGGTCTGGAACCTTCGCGGCTTGAACTGGAAGTGACCGAAAGCCTGTTTGTCGAGGACAATCATTCCACCGCAAACTTTATCCAGGAACTGTCGATACTGGGCGTCAAATTCGCGCTGGATGACTTCGGGACCGGCTATTCGTCGCTCGGCTATATCAACACCTTCCCGTTCTCCAAGATTAAGGTCGATCGCAGCTTCGTTTCCGGTCCCAATGTCGGGATCAAAAGTGACGCAATCATTCGCGCCGTGGCCGAAATGGGCTCGACGCTGGAAATGGAGATTGTCGCCGAGGGCCTCGAGACTATTGAGCAGGTGCATGCCGTGCGCGAAGCCGGGTGTACTCTCGGTCAGGGCTTTTACTTCAGCCGGGCCGTTCCCGATTATCTCGCCGCTATGCTGATCGCGCAAGAGCAGGAAGAAGGCGCGGTACGCCGCGTTTACGGCTAAGCGCAGACAGCAGCCTGCCGTCAGCCGTCTGCCTATCGTTGGTTGATAGAGCGGTTGTGTCGGATCCAGATAGCTTCGCCCATCCCAACGCTTAAGAGCCAAATCCGCAATTTCACTAGCCCTTAATGCGATTGCAAACTATTCGCAAAGATAGTTGCGGGATTAGACCTATTGATGGTTGCATTGCCCCCATCCCCCGCCTAACTCGCTGGGGCTATTTCACTTTGGCGCGCATTCTATGGCCGGTCGGGACGGGCGGCAGCAGCAGCGCGGACACACTTTAGTTTTCGTCCCGAGGGATCAGGGAAGGACAATACCGAAGATGGCCAAAGACGCAGGACGCAAGAAGATCGCGCTTATCGGCTCCGGCATGATTGGCGGCACACTCGCCCACCTCGCAGCGAAGAAAGAAATGGGCGACATCGTCCTGTTCGATATCGCCGAAGGCATGCCGCAGGGCAAGGCGCTGGACCTTTCGCAGTGCGGCCCGATCGAAGGCTTTGACGCGAAGATCACCGGATCGAACGACTACGCCGACATTGCTGGCGCTGACGTGATCATCGTTACGGCAGGGGTCCCGCGCAAGCCGGGCATGAGCCGCGATGATCTGCTCGGCATCAACCTGAAGGTGATGAAGGCCGTTGGCGAAGGCATCAAGAACAACGCGCCAGACGCTTTCGTCATCTGCATCACCAACCCGCTTGACGCGATGGTGTGGGCGCTGCGCGAATTTTCCGGCCTTCCGCACAACAAGGTGGTCGGCATGGCGGGCGTGCTCGACAGCGCGCGCTTTGCGACCTTCCTCGCCTGGGAATTCGATTGCTCGGTCAAAGACGTCAACGCCTTCGTGCTGGGCGGCCACGGCGATACGATGGTTCCGGTCCTCAGCTACTCCACGATCAACGGCATCCCGGTGAAGGATATGGCCAAGATCAAGGGCGTTCCCGAAAGTCGCCTCGACGAAATCGTTGCCATATCCTTCACCGGGATGCCGTTGATCGTGGAGTAGCTGAGGACCGGAACCAT
>JBCAXQ010000173.1:0-6374 GCA_038534015.1 Pseudomonadota bacterium
CCAGTTCAAGCGTCTCACCGGTTGCGAACTCGAATACCTCGATAGCACTGCTGCGGCCCGTGCTATCGAACATGCCGGGAATGGTCAGCCACAATCGGCTTTGTCTGGGCGAGCGGAGACACAGCGGGAGCTGTGGCGCACGCGGATACGAGGGTGGCACATATAAGCTGAACGGCAATTTTTGGTGTCATACCCAAGTAATACAGTCTACCGAACGCAAATCAACTCCTGCAGGGCCGGCCTGGCAATGACCGTGATGCATGAACGTGCCTTGCCCGCACAGAGCCGCAAAATGGGTCGCAACCGCACAGTCTGCTTTGCCGAGGTGGCCCAATAAGTGGAGCGGCATTGGAGGTGTTGGCAGATTACAAGGTTTGCCCGTCATCGAGCACGAAATCGCTGCCTGTCACAAATTCCGCAGCATCGGAGCAGAGGAACAGGATTGCGGGATCGAGCCCTTCTTCATCCATCAGGCGACGCTTGGGAAAGCGGGCGATCTGTTTCTTCCCCGGAGCGGTTTCAAACCATTCATCGTTGATGGCGGTGCGAATGTAGCCGGGGGAGATCGTGTTCACGCAGATACCAGCTCTCGCCCATTCGCGGGCCATGCTGCGCGCGGCCTGTACAACCCCTGCTTTGCTGGCGGCATAAGCGACAAGGCCGGGGGATGGCTCGAATGCGGTGATCGAGGCGATCATGACGATACGACCCTTTTCGATCCTATTTGCGATCATCCGCTTTGCGCCTTCGCGCGCTGTCAGGATTGCACCCTTGAGATTGATCGCTAGCGTTCGCTCAATTTCCGCTTCGGGCATGTCGATCGCCATCCCTGCGCCATCAACGCCGGCATTGGCGATAACGGTATCGACGGTTCCGAACGCATCCTCTGCGGCATCGAATCCGGCCACGACATCGGCTTCGCTCGCGACATCCATTTCGACCGCTGCGGCCTTCGCGCCGATTTCGGCTGCCAGCACTTCGAGTCGGTCTTTGCGCCGCGCGCCCAGGGCAACGTTTGCTCCATTCTCTGCAAGCAGCCGCCCAAAACGGGAACCGAGTCCTGATGACGCTCCCGTGATCAGTGCCGTGCGTCCGCTCAAATCGAATTGATAGCTCATGCCGAGGGCTACTTGGTCGCCGGCAATTCCCCGTCAATGTATTTCTTCAGTGTCGTCTGGAAATGACGGACCCGGCTATCTTGGTACTTGCCGAGCTCCATAAGCCCGTCCTTCATGCTCTTCATGCCTGTTTGCACATGCGGAAGGTTCGACATGTCCTGATCGAACACATTGGCCAGTGCGGGGCCCATGATATCATTTGCCCAGGAAAATGGCTCATCATCGGGAATGTAGGTGCGATCCACTGACCGAGGGCGATCCTCGCCCTTTGGAGTCGGGAACAACAGGCGTATCTCCATCACGCACCAATCGGGTGTGTCGCCCGGCAACCAGCGATAGGTCAGGGTCGGCAGGAAGCCGATCCAGGGGGCGAAATTCGGGAAAATATTGTAGGTGAAATTGTCGAGAATTTCGGAGTCAGACGCATCGGAATAATCATAGCCATATTGCTCGGCAAATCCCTGACGACCGGCTTCGGCCAGCACCTTTCGCGCGCCTAATGGATCGTCCTTGTCAAACGCTTCGCCGCCATCGCCAGCGTTGAAACGGCGATTGGTATCAGCGTCATCTCCGCCCGAAAATTCATTCATCTTGTCGAGGACGTAGGTTTGATCCTTGCCCTTTACATGCGGGCTAAGCACGCCTGAGGGAGTGATGGCGCGATTGAAATGATCGCCGATCAAATCATAGCGGCTGTTGGCATCGCCCAGGAATGGCAGCAATTGTGGGTGCGTGGTAACCGAATGCCACGCCTCCATGAATGCTTCCGCCGTGGCTTTCCAATTGGCTGGAATGCGCTTTGCCACCCACATCCCGGTATAGCGGTTTTCCATGTCATACCGGTCATAGTGATGCGCGGCTGGACCAAGCCAGGTCTTGAAGTCTGGCAGATCGGCATTTTCTGTGATCATTACAAAGCCTTGCCACAGCTCGACGCGAGCCTCTGGCAGGGTCATGTCTTTATCATCGAGGTGCTTGAAGTCCCAGGCGCAGGGGATTTCCTTAAGCGAGCCATCATTGCGCCAGGTGAAGCCATGGAACGGGCAACGCAGCTGGATTGAGTTGCCGCCTTCCGTGCGCAGCTTTCGTCCGCGGTGCAGGCAGGCGTTGTAGAATGCCTTTACGCCCCCGTCTTTCTGCCGGATCAGCAGAAAGCTCTTGCCGGCAATCTCGAACACGACTGTATCACCGGGCTCGGGCATCTCGTCTTCGCGAGCGGCGAACAGCCAGACATTGGGCCAAAGCCTTTCCCGTTCGAGCTGCGCATATTCTTCCGAAACATAGGGCGCGACCGAGATAGGATCGGTCGGCATATCGATGGTGCTCTCTTCGAACAGGTAATCGGGCGGTGTGCGCGTATCGCCATTCAGCATGTCGGTGTAGCTGATGCCCGGGCAACGGTCTTCTGAGCTAACGTTCTTTATCTCGTTCATGTGCGGCCTCGATCCCTTCCCTCGCACTTTGCGGAGTGTTCTCAGATACGAATATCACACAGGATTGATGCAGGGTCACCCTATCGGATTGGAGAGGATGCGTGGTTGAACAAGTCGGGGCGCGCGACACAGCTATCGCAAAGCTGGGCGAGGTGATGCAGTTGGCCTTCGTGCCGCCAGACTTCGACGCAGCGGTAAAGCATTGGACCGAAGTGATGGGCGTTGGCCCCTTCTTCCTGATGGAGGGCATCCATCTTGAAGGCATGAAATACAAAGGCCAGCCGACCGAAGCAGAGTTTGATCTCGCGCTGGCATATTGGGGCGATCTCCAGATCGAATTGATCCGCCCGCGTGATGAGCATCCATCGATTTACTCAGGCGAATATGCCGATGTTGGTGGCGGGTTGCATCACGTCTGTATCCTGGTCGATGACATTGAAGAGGCCTACCGCGTTTGCGACGAGCAAGGCGCAGAGATCCTGATCGAAGGCTCGCTTGGCGATAGCAAGGTGATCTATGTCGATCCTGGATCTGGGCCGGGCAGCCTTGTCGAAATCCTGCAGCAGGGAGAGGCAGGACCAGGCCTGTTTGCGATGATCAAACAGGCGGGCGAGGACTGGGATGGGAGCGAGCCATTAAGAAGCCTGGGTTAGCATGCCACTTGGTTCAGATATCATGAGCTAGGAAGACGCTCCGAGATATCCCAACTGGCCGGCCTTGAAGATCGTCTGCGCGCGATTGACGCTGTCCAGCTTCTCACCCGCGCGGTGTATGTGATAGCGGATTGTCGCATGGCTCCGTTCAAGGATCATACTGATTTCCTTGTCGGTTTTGCCAATCGCTGCCCAGCGGAGGCATTCGACTTCACGTTTTGAAAGCACGCAATCCGAAGGGATCCGACGCTTGGTGCGGATCGCTTGAACATATCCGGCGACAAACCGCCGCGTCAGCTGCGCAAACAGTGAGCCATAATCCTTGAATTCTTCGGAAAGGTCTTCTTTCTCGCGATCCATGCTGATGAAGCTGTTGGCCGAAATCTGGCCAAACGGCAGGTGCACTGGGATGACAATTGCAGCTTTGCAAAGAGAGCGCTTTTCAAAGTCGGCGAGGTCCAGCTCTTCGAGGTAAGAATTGCGCCAGCGCGTGTTGAAACCGTGCTCGTTGACCCAGAAGGGTTCGCTTTCATAGCGGCAGGCCCTTGGGAGCGGGGAATGAAGCGCAAGCCGGTGGTCTTCCCACCAGCGGGCTCCATCATCGAGCCAGCGAAAGATGTCCGCATTGAGGATCGTGCCATCGGCGTCGGTCATCGGCTCTTTCGATGAAATGTCATCGCAGATTGCCGCCTGCATGCCGCGCTCCTGCGCCACTCGCGCAAGCTCGACTGCAGCATCGTGAATGTCTTCGACGCAGCGGATGGTTACGGCTTCCAGCAGCTGATCCAGGTTTTCGCGACCTTGCGGTGTGCGCAATTCAACAACATTATGGCCCATATTTGAGCTTCCTCTCCTCAGGACTCCCATCCTCTAGCCCTGATGCGCCATAATCACGCCGATTCTGTGGCAAGGCTCCTCTTATTTTACGTAGGGGCAGTTTGGCCTGCCGCTGGCTACGCGAATCAAGATTGAATCAGGAGAATGTCATGGCTTGGCTGGGTGAGAATTTCGGGGTCGCGTTAAAGGCGCTGGCGGCTCGAATTGAGCCTGAACGGCCGGCCTTGGTTCACGGTGAGCGGGTTGTGAGTTGGGGGGAGCTCGACAGACTCACCGATTGCATCGCGGCGGGACTGAGCGAGGCAGGTCTACAGCCTGGCGATATTGCCGGGCAAATGCTGCGCAACACTCCAGACTACATCCTTGCATACTTCGGCTGCATCAAGGCTGGTGTTGTGCCGGTCAACGTGAACTACCACTACAAACAGCGCGAACTGGCGGACATTTTCGTGCGATTCGGTCTGAAGGCCCTTTTCACTGAAAGCGATTTTGCCGAAACCGGGTCAGGCGCGATGCCCGAACGCACCCTGACTGTGGACGTTGGCTCTCATGACTGGGCGAGGTTGCAGGGGACATCACTCCCGACAGACTTTGCCCCTCACGACGATTCGCAAGCTTTGTTCCTGACTGCGACTGGCGGGACGACAGGGATGCCCAAAGCGGTGATGTGGCCGATGGTCGAGGCGTGGCAGGCCTTTAGCATTTCAGTGTGGCAGCGCGGTTTCGGTGAACCGCCGTTTGTCGCAACTTCGCTGGAGGCGCAGGTGGAAGAAGCCGCCAAGATTGCCCCCGATCATCCCGCCAGCACGTCTCCAATGCTGTTGCTCAGCCCGCTTATGCACGGGGCGGGCCAGTTCACCGGTGTGATCCACCTGCTCAAAGGGGGCACATTGGCGCTGCTCCCGGCAGAAAAGTTCAACGCTGAACTGGCCATCGATGAGGTGCGGCGGATTGGCGCAAGAGGCATATTCATTGTCGGAGATGCTTTTGCGTTGCCTTTGGCTGATGCGCTCGATGCGCGCGCTGACGCGAGCGATGCCATCGCCAGCCTTCGCATGATTACAAGCTCTGGCGCCGTATTCTCGGAAAGCCTCAAGAAGCGGTTGATCGCTCACAATCCGCACATGGTGGTGATCGATGCGCTGGGATCTTCCGAGAGTTCGGGTACGGGAATCGTCATAACCACCGCGGCAGGCTCAACTGGCGGAGGCAAATTTCAGCCATTGCCGGGTCGCGAAACCAAGCTGTTTGACGAGAACCTTGAAGAGGTCCTTCCTGGCAGCGATGGCGTCGGCGTCGTCGCACGCACAGGCCCCCTGCCGCTCGGTTATCTTGGCGAAGACGAAAAGAACGCCCAGACTTTCCCGACCATCGGCGGCAAACGTTGGTTGATGACCGGCGACCGCGCGCGCTGGAGCGCGGACGGAAGCATGGAGTTCATCGGCCGCGACAACATGTGCATCAACACTGGTGGTGAGAAGGTCTTTCCGGAAGAGGTCGAAGCGGTGCTGCTTGAGCACGAAAGCGTACATGATTGTCGGGTCGTCAGCCTGCCCGACCCAAGGTTCGGTCGTAAAGTGGTTGCTGTGGTGCAGCCCGAAGGAAACACCGGCGGGCTGGAAGAAGCGCTGGATCAGGCGGCCCGCGATGGCTTGGCGGGATACAAGATTCCGCGGCTGTATGTGATGACCGACCGCTCACTGCGTCTCAACAATGGCAAGCCGGACTACAAGACTGCGCAAGCATTGGCCGATGAGGCCGGGGCCTAGCCCGTAGCCCGATCGGCCTTGTCTTTTTCATTGGTGCCCTTGATCATCGCGCGCATTTGATCCCATTCGGCGTCGCCCAGCGCATGCAGCATCGGATAGAACGTCCCACCGGTAGCCTGGAAGCCAGCGCCATCGATCGCGATGGTCTGACCGTTCACATATTCCGCTCCAGGCCCCATCAGAAACGCAGCAAGATTGGCGATCTCATGCATTTCGCCGGCACGGCCCATCGGATTCATCGCATTGTTCGAATTGCCGCCCGAGCCACCGGGATTGAGCCGCGCGCTCATGCCCTTGGTCGGGAACAGGCCGGGTGCGATGGCGTTGAAGCGCAGGCCATAGCGGCCCCATTCGGTCGCGAGGCTCTGTGTCATCGCGTGGATTGCCGTCTTTGACATCGCGCTCGGCACCACGAAAGCGCTGCCGGACCAAACCCACGTGGTAAGGATCGAGAGGAAGCTTGCTTTCTTGCCTTCCGCAATGAGCCGCTTGCCGACATCCAGCGTGACGTAGAATGTCCCGCGGAAGACAATGTCTGCAATCGCGTTGAAGCCGTTGACCGAG
>JBCAXQ010000174.1:0-6295 GCA_038534015.1 Pseudomonadota bacterium
GGCGCAATTGATAGACGTGATCGCGGCCCAGCGCGGCCTCTCGCTGGCGGATGGAGCCACCGCCTACCTCGTTCCCCGCGCGCTGCGCAGCTTTGCCGAAATAGAGCGACTGGTCGTCGCAATCGACCGGATCAGCCTTGAACGTCAGGTGCCGGCTACCATGTCTGTTTGGCGCGATGCGCTGGAGGCCACACAGGGGCCAGACCAGCAGCGCCTGTTATGAGCCATTTGCATTTGTTGGCATTTGGTGGGAGGTAAAGTGCATGTTTGCTCGGCTTAAAGCCTATCTGGACTCGGTTCAGGCACGCGATCCAGCCCCCCGTTCCCGCTGGGAAGTTCTTTTGTATCCAGGGGTTTGGGCGCTTGGCTTTCACCGGATTGCCAACTGGCTGTTCGACGCCAAGCTGTATTTCCTGGCGCGTTTGGTGAACCATTTTTCGCGCTTCCTCACCGCGATAGACATCCATCCTGGTGCGCGGATTGGCCGCAATTTCTTCATCGATCATGGCTTTACGGTGATTGGAGAGACCGCCGAGATCGGCGACAATGTTACCATCTATCAGTGCGTTACATTGGGCGGTACCAATCCGACCAATGGGAAGGGCGGCAAACGCCATCCCACGCTGGAAGACAACGTTATAGTCGGCTCGGGTGCTCAGGTGATCGGTCCGATCACCGTCGGCGCGCGAGCGCGGATTGGGGCGAACGCTGTGGTGACGGACGATGTTCCGGAAGGCGCTACGATGGTCGGCCTGAAAGCGCGGTCGACGCTGGTTCCCGCTGAAGAATGGATCAAGGACTTCATTCCGTATGGTACGCCCTGCGAGGATGCCGAAGGCAACCGTGTCGACTGTATCGAGAAGCTGGAAGGCGAACTGGCCTCCCTTCGCGCCGAGATTGAAGCGCTAAAAGGGCGTAGGTCGGCGCCGCAGGAGCAGCAATTGCCGCTTGGTGAACCCGTATCGGCCAAACGAAGCGGAACCGACGACTGATGCGTCAAGGTCCAGCTGGCGGCTCTGTTGTCGCGTTCCCCGGTCGTGTTCCCAATCAGATCGGGTTTTCGCGTGATGAGCTGCAGCGCATTCTAGACCTTTACGGACGGATGGTGGCCGCCGGAGAATGGCGCGACTATGCGATGGATTTCGATAAGCATGCTGCGGTCTTTTCAGCGTTCCGGCGCGCGGCCGAGCGCCCACAAGCTCGAATCGAGAAACGTCCGGCGCTGCGCAACAAACAGGGCATGTGGACCCTGTTTGGCGAGCATGGTCAGATCCTGAAACGCGGGCATGAACTGCCCAACGTCCTCGCTCCTATGGAACGGCGCTTGCTCAAGGCGGTTGAGGACTAGGCGGTATCGCTAGGCTGGTGTTGCCGGTGTCGCAGCTTCTGGCGCATCCGCTGTCATGGGAAGTCGATCCTGAATGCTCTCGGGCAGAGCAGAAACCACCGATCGCCGGATCGGAACCCAGAATGCCGAGAGGCTGAGCAGAGCAGATCCAATCACCAGTGCTGTCAGCGCGAAATTCAGCTCCACCGCTCCGAATTCGCGGAAGAGGAATGTCAGAGCGAAAAGCACATAAGCCAGCGCGGATACCAGCAACGCTCGCCGGTCGATTGTAAGCGCGATAAGCCCAAATCCGATATAGACCGCCACCACTCCAACTGCCGCGCCAATTCCCAGGTCGTCGCCGTCGGTCACGCCCAGAAGAGCAAATATCGGGTGTGCGATCATCGGCGCTGCCAGCAGATGCAGCCAAAATGCGACGTCACTTCGGCGTGAGGTGCGCTCCCTGTCCGAAATGTCCCAGCGCATTGCGAAGGCGAACACCGCCAGGCCGGCCATAAACACCAGCAACAGCATGGTTTCTTCTTCAAGCGCGTCAGGTCCGATCACAGCCGCAACGAGCGCAATAACTGTACCAGCTATGGCGGCCGCCCCAGCAGCCACTGTGATTGGCACCATGAAGCGACGCCAATGTAAAAATGCGGCCAAGGCGGCCAGCAGGGCAGACAAGGACACCATTACAGCGCCAAGGCGCTCCCCACCACTTTCAACCGAATAGATGCCAAGACCCAAGAACGTCGCGAACACACCGCCAACAAAGGCGAGCAGCAACAGGATTGATGGCAGTGCCATGCGCCGCCTGCGGGTGAAGAATTCAGCCAATGGCCACGATATCGCAGCAACGAAAAGCCCGGCGAGCGATATCTGCAGTGCTTCTTTCAAATTGCTGGCCGCTCGCCAAGCGTCCATTTCAGCCTGGCTTGGCTCGCCATTGCCATTGTAGAATTCGTAGAAGCTTTCCGCAGGCGAGATAATGCCAGCGATGGCTTGTCCAATAGCGCCGACAGCAAGCAGCAGAATGACTATGCCGATCGCGACGAAAATGTCGTTGAAGCTGTTGATCAGCCGAAAGTTTTCTTCCGAACCGCGCGGAATTTCGCGGACCTCGGTCATATATGTGCGAAAACCCTTTGCCGCTTCGGGGCTGATCGCTCCGGCCGCCACGGCGGAGTTGATATCGTCTTCGGAATACATTGGGCCTAGCCTCCCTAGTGTGAGAGAGACTAGGCCCGGTGTGTTACTGCGTCAATACGGTCCGGCAATCTGGCTGGCCGTATCAGCCGTTAGTGGATTACCCGCGCGCGCTGTCGGGCCCCGTTCCGGTAACCTTCTGCATCGCTTTCAGGATCGCGCCAGATTGCTCGCTGCCCGATTGCGGGGCAACAAGGTTGGTGAACGAGCTTATGTCGTCCCAGCGGTCAGCAAAGCCTTCAACCGTGCGCTCGCCATCCGGCAACCAGACGGCGTCGTTCATCACCACCCATGAAGAGTGATATCCGCCAGCGCCAGCGCCGATAATCGCGTTGGTTGGGCCATCTTCACTGACGAGATAAAGCGCAGCCGGAACCACATTGACCGGGTCGAACAGCTTGAATGCTTCTTCGGGGAAGAGATCCTCGGTCATGCGGGTGCCCGCGACGGGCGAAAGCGAGTTGACGCGGATGTTGTACTTTGCGCCTTCGAGCTGGAGCGTCTTGGTCAGGCCGGCAAGGCCAAGCTTTGCCGCGCCATAGTTCGCCTGGCCGAAATTGCCGAACAGGCCAGTTGACGATGCCGTCATCAGAACACGGCCGTATGCCTGTTCGCGGAAGGTTTCCCAGCAAGCCTTGGTCACGAAAGCCGAACCGGTCAGGTGAACCTTGAGCACGAACTCGAAATCGTCCGGGGTCATCTTGTGGAATGTCTTGTCGCGCAGGACACCGGCATTGTTGATCAAGATGTGCACGCCGCCCCATTTCTGCTTGGTGTCGGCAACCATCTTTTCCATCTGCTCGTATTCGGTAACCGAGCCACCGTTCGACATGGCTTCACCGCCAGCGGCCTCGATTTCCTCGACAACCTTCAGCGCCATATCGGAATGGCCCGTGCCGTCGCGCGAACCGCCGAGGTCGTTGACCACGACCTTTGCACCGCGGCGTGCAAGCTCAAGCGCGTATTCGCGGCCCAGACCGCCGCCGGCGCCGGTTACGACAGCAACCTTGTCTTTGAAATCGATGCTCATGGGGTGTGTCTCCTGCGTGTTGTGCGGCGTTCCCTTTTTGGGCCCGTTGTTCGGGTTTACGCCCGCGTAAACTTCTCTGCGGCGCTGGTTGGCACTTTCTCTGGTGCGTTGCAACACCGTGATTTGGCAAGCATGCGCGCCGTAGCGGCAATCTAGTCGCTTACAGGCTTTCCAAGGCGGAAATCAGGCCTTCAAGCGAATCAATAACGGCGTCCGCGCCAAGCTCGTGCGCAGGCCTGTCGCAATAGCCATAGGCGGCGCCAATCACCGGGACGGCGGCGGCACGGGCGGCCCTTACATCGTAGGTGGAATCGCCAACAAAGGCGAAGCTGCCTCCGCCACAGACGGTTCGCGCTTCAATGATCGGCTCTGGTGCTGGTTTGGCGATAAACTTGCCATTCTTGTCTTTGCCCAGCGAGTTTCCGCCGATCACCGTTTCAAACGGCTCGATAAAGTCGATCTGGGTCAGGATAGAGCGGGCAAACTCTTCAAACTTGTTCGTCACAACTGCCATCTTCACGCCGCGCGATGCGAGATCGGACACCACTTCGCGCGCATGGGAGTAAGGCTCTGTGAGCACAGCGTTGTTCTCGGAATAATATCGCAGCATCGCCTTGTAGAGCGCACGGAAATCATCGCCTTCCAACCCGCCGGGAACTCCGCCCTGGGCTTGAACCGCCTGCGCCAGCATGATCTTTGCACCGCCACCAATCAGGTCTTTCGAGCTTTCGACCGGAACCGGAGCATATCCGCCCAGCGAAAGAGCGTGATTCACCGCCGCGCCGAGATCCCGGAATGTATCGAGCAGTGTTCCATCAAGATCGAAACCTACAGCATTGAAAGGAAAATCAGCCATGCCGCGAGCGTTGCCGTCATGCTATGGAAACTGCAACAGTTTGCTGGCAGAGGCCCGATCATGACTAACAAACGCGAATTCGCCGCCATCGTGCTTGCTGCGGGTAAGGGCACCCGTATGAAGAGCGACATGCATAAGGTGTTGCACCCGATTGCAGGGCGGCCATTGCTCGATCATCTGATGGCCTCGGTTGATGAACTCGGCCCAGCGCGGCAGGTGGTCGTTGTGGGCGCAGGGCGCGACCAGATCGAGGATGCAGTCGAGGGCAGGGCGGATACATGTCTACAGGAGCCGCAGCTAGGCACAGGCCATGCCGTTCAGCAGGCTGAAGCGGCGCTTGCCGGTTTCGAAGGCGCTGCTCTGGTGCTTTATGGCGATGTTCCGTTCGTCCGGCCTGAAACCATGCAAAAAATGCTCGAACGGCTCGAGGATGAAAAGAACCCTGCCGTGGTGGTCCTGGGCTTCGAACCCGACGACCCGCTGCATTATGGCCGCGTGATAGCCGATGATGATGGCCGCATCTTCAAGATGGTCGAATGGAAGGACGCTGACGAAGGCGAACGCGCGACCCGTTTGTGCAATTCCGGCCTCATGGCCGCAAACGCCAGATACATGTTCGAACTGCTGGCCCGGGTCAGCAATAACAATGCGCAGGGCGAGTATTACCTGCCCGATATAGTCAACATTGCCATTAGCGACGGGCGCACATGTGCCGTTGTCACAACCGATGATCCTGATGAGGTTGCGGGGATCAATTCTCGCTCCGAACTCGCTCAGGCTGAACAGCGCTGGCAGGTGGCCAGGCGCGAAGAGGCCATGGCGAACGGTGCGACACTCAAGGCACCCGACACAGTTTTCTTCAGCTGGGACACGCAGTTGGGTCGCGATGTTACAATCGAGCCTCATGTTGTGTTCGGCCCTGGAGTGACCGTGGCTGATGGTGTCCACATCAAGGCGTATACTCATCTGGAAGGCGCGACCTTGGCCAGCGGCGTGCAGGCCGGTCCCTTTGCGCGGCTGCGCCCCGGGGCGGTGCTGGAAGAGAATGCGTTCGTCGGCAATTTCGTCGAGATGAAGAAGGCGACCCTGGGCCCGGGAGCCAAGGCCAGCCATTTGTCCTATATCGGCGATGCCACTGTTGGCGCGAACGCGAATATCGGCGCTGGCACGATTACCTGCAATTACGATGGCTATTTCAAGTACCAGACCGTGATTGGAGAGCGCGCCTTCATTGGATCAAACAGCGCGCTGATCGCGCCGGTCAAGATCGGGGCGGACGCCATCGTGGCGGCGGGCAGCGCGGTCACGCGCGATGTTGGCGATGGCGAGCTGCGCATGGTGCGAGGTGAGCAGCTGGTCAAACCTGGCTGGGCGGATCGCTTTCACGACGCGATGAAGAAGAAGAAAGAGGCTGCGAAGAAGAGGGGATGAACGATCCTGGTCGGACCTGCTGGCTCTGCGAGCGCCCGTTCGAAACGCTGATCGAATGGCATCATCCCGTGCCAAAATCGAAGAAGGGACGCGAGACAGTGCCGGTGCATCCGATCTGCCACCGGACGATCCACGCCAACTTCACCAACGCCGAGCTTGCTCGCATTGGCGATGATCCAAAGACACTCCGGGCCAGCGATGCAGTGTCGAAACTGGTTCGCTGGGTAGCGTCCAAGCCGCCCGACTTTCACGCGCCGACCCGGCGTTAGGCCTACCTCGGGCTGCGCGTCCGGGAACCATTGTCCCGCGTAACTGCTGTATCTTCAAACGGTATTAGGAGCGCGCGCGTGGGCATCGCAAAATGGATCGGCATTGGTATAGGCGTCGCGGCGCTGGGTGGTGCGGCGGCTTACGCCCAGTCCGATGGCACTGAAGAGCCCAC
>JBCAXQ010000175.1:0-6293 GCA_038534015.1 Pseudomonadota bacterium
TCTTTCGGGCGATGCTCGCACCCAGTTCAAGCGCAATGGCGGCACGTACACGCTGCGCAACGCCTATGATGCCGAACTGAAATCAAGCTGGTTGGTCGGTGACCGGCCCGGCATCGGCTTCGAAGATGCGCCGACCGTGCAGACTTGGGAAAACACAGTCGAGATCATCGCGCAAATCCGCTGCGCGCCGCTTGATCCCAATGCCGGTGCAACGCGAACCAACCCCGATCCGGTACCAACCCGAACAAATCCTCCGGCCTCTGATCCCTCGACGCTGCCGCGCCTTAAGACGGCAACTTTGCGGATCGCGCCGTCGCACATTCAGACCGTCAATGGCTTTCGCTGCCCGACCAAGCTGCAGCTCTACGGCTTTATCGAAACCAACCGCCGGATGCGAGGCAAGGTCATCTTTGTCGGCCCGGCATATCTATCAGCACCCAAGGATTTCGACTTTGACGGGGCAAAGACGATGAACCACAGGGGGACCTACGACCTGAGGTGGGGTGCCAACGCTCAAGGCACTTTGGCTCAGGGCGCGTCAACTCCGTCACGCCAAGATCTGACCTTCAAGTTCAATGTCGTAAATGGTCGCGGTCGGCTGGTCAAAACAGTGGAGGAGTCGATCCGGGTTACCTGCGAGTAGGCCCAGTTGGGGCTACTGTATTTCCACCTTGGATAGGCGCTGTGAAAGCTCCGGATCTTGCTGGGCCTTCAACATGGCGGCGATCCTGTTTTCAACCTCGAGTTTTTGCAGGATCGAAGAGACGTGATGTTCCACTGTGCGTGGAGAGCGAGAAAGGCGCTCTGCAATACCTGCATTGCTCCAACCCTCTGCTATCATGCCAAGAACCACCTGCTCTTTGGCAGTCAACCCATATGCATTGGCGCGCGCAGCGGCATAGGGTCCCCGCGGGACCTTCAGCGTATCACGGGCAACACCCCTTCCTGTTGCGATTGCTGTCAGGCGAGTGATTGCCGGTTGCGCTCCTTGATCTTGCAAGTCGGCAAGTGCCCGCGAAATCTCTGTCGTATCGTCTGAAACACCCCTACACAGGGCGGCAAGGTAGCGACTGCCAAGGTGATCAAACATCTCGGCGGCGGCTATCGGATCTCCTTCGCAAATCTGCTGAAATGGCTCTGGCAAAGCGCCCAGATCATGCGGGCGATCGAGCCCATTCAGGTGCAACCAGAACGCATACTCACCGCCTCCCCAGTGACTGAATTGATCACCGCTGATCCTCGCCAAAGAGGTGAACGCCTCGCGTGCGAGTTCCGGATCATCGACGAGCCATGCCTTCTCCAGCATCGCCAGCAGGACGGGGATCTGATACTGTACTTCCGCTGTCTTGAGTGAATCGGCGCGCGCTTGCTCAAGCATCGACTGGGCTCCTGCTGCACCTTGCCGCAACAGGATTCGAGCCAGCATAATGCGCGCCGGAAGCCGCATCAGCATGGTCTGGCCAGGCTGTTCAAGCACGCTTTCTGCAATAGCCCTCGCTTCAGTTAACTTGCCTTGTTCAATCCGCAATTGGGCGAGCCTGCCGCGCAGATAGAAAGTCCACGAATCAAGATCATGTTCGATATCGAATGCGATCCCTTCTTCCAGTATCTCCTCGGCAAGCTGAAGCTTTCTCAGGTCCACAGCATATTCGGAAAAGTTGGTGTAAACCCGTGCCGCGTCTTCATGCATGTTGTGCTTGAGCGCGATCTCTAGGCTTTCCCTCATGTCAGATATGCCGTCTTCTCGACCGAGAAAGAGCTTGGCGGTTCCAATGTTGTTGAGCGCATGGACGCGGACATCGACCGACGCAGGATCGCCCGCGGTCGCGATGGCGCGCTGCCCCCACTCGATGGCATCTTCCATCCGGCTGCCAAGCATCAGCATCTGTGATCGCATGGAATAGGCCATGGCAAGTCTGTCCGCATCCCCCAGCTGTTCAAACAAAGAGATGGATTCATCAAGATACCGGTTCGCTTGTGCAGCCTCCCCGCGGTACCAGTGCAGACGCGACAAAAACCGCAGGTTTTCCGCGATCTTGTCGGTTCTGCCGAGCGCCCGCCAAAGGGTTAGCGCGTGCCGGCGCGCATCGATCACCCGATCATCAATATTGATCGCAATCCCTGCCTCGTAGGCCCAATTGTCATACAGTTCAGCGGCCTGTTCTGGGGCGGCTTCATCAATGAAGTCCAGCGCGGTCTCGTAATAGGCTGCTGCCTCCGCATGCGCGCCTAGGTGGGCAGCCTGCGCGCCAGCCATGGGTGCATAGGTCAACACAGCCTTCGCATCTGCGGCACCTTTGGCATGGTGCACTATCTCGCCCGCGGCAAACCGATTGGGCTGCTCCAACATCAATGCTAGATGCTGCTCGTGCAGCCGCACCAGTTCCAATGCAGAGCAACGCTGGCTGGTTGCGAGTCTGGCCAATTCATGCCGGAATTTGAGGCGCCCCTCATTGTCTTGGACCAGCACGCCCGCCCTGAGCGATTGTTCGACCCACTTCTCATGGTCTTCGATCCAGCTCCCATGAAGTCCCGGCTCAATCGGAACAGGGATCAAACTGAGCGCCTCAAGGAAGGCGCGATGGGAGTCCTCCAGGCGAGCCAAGCGGCTCGCGACCGCGTCCTGCACAGATTCCGGCACACGGGCTGTGCTTTCAGAACCGCTCGAAACAATTTCGGAAACAAAAAATGGGTTTCCGCCGGTGATTTCAAGCAATCTCTCCGCATCGCGGTCTGATTCTGCCGAGAGTTGCTTGACAGCTTCGAGGCTTAGCGGGGCGAGGCCAAGTCGATCGAGCCTGGACGCTGGTAGATCGGCAAACACCCGCCTCAGTGGGTGATCGCGGTCAACCTCATCATCGCGAAAGGAAACGATCAACAAGATCGGACACAAGGATATTCGCCTACCTAGAAAGCGGATAAAATCCAAGGTTCCAGCGTCGGCCCAATGCGCGTCCTCAACAATCACAACCGCAGGCTCACGTCTCGATTTGAGCTCTGCCAGGATCAGATGGAACAGCCCGGCTCCGGGCTCATTTCGCCAGCTGGAACCCGACCCCAGCATCGCCTCAGCGACATCCTGAACCGGGCCAAGCGGGCGCGGCGTAAACAACGCATCACACATGCCCCAGAAACAATCGATGCGGTCGGGTAGGCGCCTGGCAAACTCTTCCAAGAGGGACGACTTACCAATCCCTGCCTCTCCGCCCAGCGCGACGATACGGCCTGAACCATCATTGAGGCCAGCGGCCAGAGTCGCCAGCCGATCCAGCTCATTGTCTCGTTCGAAGAGCATGGACACAGAATGGCGCGATTCCACTGCTTTGCCAACTGCTGGAGGCAGACACCTTAGCCGATTGCTCAACAGACAATCGATTGACACATCACCACAAGATTTGAACTCTCACAACAGATCGCAACGATTTAGCCTGAGGGCAAAATGAAAGCAGAGGAGCGCGAAGGGACGCTGGCAGCGGTGCTTGCCTGTTCATCGGCTGCCACTCGGTCTTCGAGCGCTTGCGGGAGCGCCACATGCCCTATTGCGAAAACAGGGCCCTTACACGTTTCTTGCCCCGCCAATGCAGGATGGCAAGCGCGGGAATCACGAGCATCAGCAGGCCCGTGCCGATCAGCACACCGAATCCCAGACTTGCCGACATCGGGATCAAGAATTGCGCCTGGCGACTGGTTTCGAACGTGATTGGCGCAATGCCGAGGAAAGTCGTGAATGCGGTCAGCATGATCGGGCGGAACCGCGTTTTGGCCGCATCGATGATCGCCTCGTCCTCGTGCATTCCCTTGCCGATGTTCTCGTTGAAGAAGTCAATCATCACGAGCGAACCGTTGATGATCACGCCGGACAGGGCAACGACACCAAAAAGAGACAGCAGGCCCAGCGATAGCCCCAGCAGCAGATGGCCGAACAATGCACCGATGAGGCCAAACGGTATCGCGGCCATGATCACCATAGGCTGGGTGTAGGATTTGAACGGGATAGCGAGCAGTGCGTATATCGCGACCAAGGCCAGCATAAACGCCGATCCTAGGTCGCTGAAGCTTTCCAGTTGCTGTTCCTGCTCCCCGCCAAACTTGTATTGCAGAGTTGGGAAATCGGCCAAAATCTCAGGCAGAATTTCCTCTTCGATAAGCTGCGTCGCTTCCTGCCCGGTGACAACTTCCTCATTCACATCAGCAGAGATCGTCACCGCGCGCCGTCCGTCTTCCCGGCGAATTTGAGAGGGCGCTTCAGTGAAAGACGCTTCTGCGATTGAACCCAACGAGGTAAAGCCACCAGGCACCTGAACACGGAACCTTTCAATATCCGCAATCGAATTGCGCTCATCCTCAGGCAGGCGAACATAAACGCGCACATCCTCGCGGCCGCGCTGGACCCGCACCGATTCCGACCCGAAGAAGGCCGCACGAACCTGGCTTGCGACATCCTGAAGCGTCACACCCAGAGTACGAGCCGATGGTTTGAGACGCAGTTCAATCTCGCGCATTCCTGCGTCCTGGTCGCTCTCGATATCGAACACGCCGCTGATCTGACCGATGCCGGCCATGATCCTCTTGCGCGCGGCATCAAGTACGTCAGGATCGGAATCGAATATCTGCACGTTAACCGGAGCGCCAAAAGAAAGCTCATCGGAAGTGATTGCAAAGGACTTCACATTGGGCAGTTCGCCCAACTCCTCCCGCCAGGCTTGCTCGATATCAAACGCGCCCACATCCCGGTCCCCGCCAGTGGTCAATGCGATCTGTACTGCCGCGATGTTTGAACCCAGCTGATTTTGCGCGCCGCCCGGGCCGGTATCGATAGGGCGCACGCCAACGGTGGTGTAGATTGCCTCGACGAAGCTGGGCGTTGTGCCGCTTTCCCCGGCCGGAACGTAGCGCGCCAGCACCCGGTCGCCCGCTTGTTCAATTTCGCTTGCAACCTTGGATGTTGCCTCAATCGTAGAACCCGCGGGAAGCTCGACCGAAGCAGTCACGGTGTCGCCTTCTATGTCGGGAAAGAAGCTGACCTTGATTATGCCCGATGGCAGCAACGCAACCATCACGATTAGCAGCGCGAGAGCGCCCGAGAGGATGATAAAGGGGAAATTGACAGAAAACCGCAACCCGCGATCGAGTGGCCCTTCTACAAAGCTCTTGAACCGGACATCGACCGCGTTCTGCACCCGCTCAAAGAACTGGGTGACCGCATTCTTGGCAACTGTCCCCGCAGCGAGGAGATTTGAGAGGTGGTGCGGCAGGACAAGCAACGCTTCGACCAGCGACAGCGCCAGGACTGCTACCATCACGATGGGCACATCGACCACGACTTTACCAATAGTCCCGCCCACTGCGAGGAGTGGCAGGGTGGACGTTACCGTAGTTAACACTGCAAAGATCACGGGAATCTTTACCCGCTGAGTGCCGGCGATCGCAGCACCCAACCCGCTTCGACCGCGTTCACGCTCGGCATAGACATTCTCGCCCACAACCACCGCATCATCGACCACCAGGCCCAGCGCCAGGATAAAGCCGAACAGAGAAAACATGTTGATGCTTGAGCCGACCCAATCGAGGATGAAAATGGCGCCAGTAAAGGTCGCGCCAATACCCATGGCCGTCCAGAATGCGAGACGCAGGTCGAGAAACAAAGTGAGCGAAACAAGCACCAGAACAAGGCCGATTGCCGCGTTCCGCAGCAATAGACTCAAGCGGTCATTGAGCAGTTCGGAATTGTCGCTCCAGATGGCATAATCGATACCTTGGGGAGGCTGATACTCCTCAGCAACCATCGTCTTGACCGCGTTGGCAACGTCGAGCACCCGCTCATCGCTCGTGCGGTAAACATCTACAAACACAACTGGCTTGTCGTTGAAACGTGCGATCAATTCTGAATCTTCAAATCCGTCGGTTATTGTCGCAACATCGCCCAGCCGCAGCAGGTCCCCTTCTCCACTGGTGACCAGAATGATGTCTTCAAAATCACTTTGCGAATAGTTCTGACCAACTGTTCGGATACGGACTTCTTCAGTTGGTGTGTCCACCGAACCCGCCGAGCTATCCAGGCTGCTCGACGCGACGATCTGGGAAACCTCCGGGAGCGAGAGTCCCAGGGCACGCAGACGTTCCTGAGGCACGTCGATGAATATCTGGTAGTCCCGGATGGAACTGGTCTGGACAAAACTAACCTCGGGCAAGGTCGCAATCATGTCTTCCAAAGCGTAAGCCGATTCCTTAAGCGACCGCTCCCCAACATCGCCAAACAGCGCCAGACGCAATACCACCTGACGGTTGGTAAG
>JBCAXQ010000176.1:0-6291 GCA_038534015.1 Pseudomonadota bacterium
ACTGCACCTTCAGGCAGGTGAATATGGACATTCTTGCGTTGGAACAACGAAGGCTTGATACCGTAAGCTGGCGCGCGCGACTTCACAAAACTGAAAGCGGCTGCGATGCTTTCGGTCATCACCTCGCCCAGCTTACCGGTCGTCTTTACCTCGCCCTTTCCGGGGGTTGTGACACTTTCGATCGTAAGCAGTTCGCCGCCCACTGATGTCCACGCCAGGCCGGTTACCGCGCCGATCTGAGCTTCTTCCTCAGATGTACCGTGCTTGAATTTGCGCACTCCCGCGAAGTCACCCAGATTTTCCGATGTGATTGTCACCGACGTCGCTTCTTTCTCAAGGATTTTGCGCAAGCTCTTACGGGCCAGCCGAGCGATTTCGCGCTCAAGCGTCCGCACCCCGGCTTCGCGAGTGTAGTACCGGATCAGATCGCGCAGGCCTTCTTCGGTCAGCTCAAACTCACCGTCCTTCAGACCATGCGATTCCACCTGCTTTTCGATCAAATGACGCTTGGCGATCTCGACCTTCTCATCCTCGGTGTAGCCTTCCAGCCGGATAATCTCCATCCGATCAAGCAGTGGCTGAGGAAGGTCGAGGCTGTTGGCGGTGGTGACGAACATGATGTCCGACAGGTCAAGGTCGAGTTCTAGGTAATGGTCCTGGAACTTGTTGTTCTGTTCGGGATCGAGCACTTCGAGCAGCGCCGAAGCGGGATCGCCGCGGAAGTCCTGGCCAAGCTTGTCGATCTCGTCCAGCAAGAACAGCGGGTTGCTGGTTCCGGCTTTCTTCAGGTTGTTGACGATCTTGCCGGGCATCGATCCAATATATGTCCGCCGATGCCCACGGATTTCGGCCTCGTCTCGTACACCCCCGAGTGACTGGCGCACGAACTCGCGGCCGGTGGCTTTGGCGATGGATTTACCCAGCGAGGTCTTGCCGACACCGGGAGGGCCAACGAGACACAGGATCGGTCCCTTCAGCTTGTTGGTGCGCGCCTGCACTGCGAGATATTCTATGATCCGGTCCTTGACCTTCTCCAGGCCATAGTGATCGGCATCAAGGATATCCTGAGCCTTGGCGATGTCCTTCTTCAGCCGCGACTTCTTGCCCCAAGGAAGGCCAAGCAAAACGTCGAGATAATTCCGGATAACCGTTGCTTCCGCGCTCATTGGCTGCATCGCCTTGAGCTTCTTCAGCTCGGCCTTCGCCTTGGACTTGGCTTCTTTTGAGAGCTTGGTCTTCTCGACTTTCTCAGTAAGCTCCGCGATCTCGTCGCCTTCTTCACCATCGCTACCGCCCAGCTCGCTCTGGATCGCTTTCATCTGCTCGTTAAGATAGTATTCGCGCTGGGTTTTTTCCATCTGGCGCTTCACCCGCCCGCGGATCTTTCTCTCGACCTGAAGAACAGAAAGCTCACCTTCCATGAAGGCCATGACCAGCTCGAGCCGCTTCAACGGGTTGCCTTCGGTCAAGAGCGATTGCTTGTCCGAAACTTTGGCGTTGATTGCCGCGGCGATGGTGTCAGCCAGCTCACCGGCGTCGTCGACATCCGAAAGGTCGAGACTGCTGGCGTCGTCGCCCAGCTTTTTGTTGAGCTTGGTGTATTCGCCAAACTGCTCAACCACTTGACGCATCAGAGCAATAACTTCGCTGCCAGCCACGGTCTCAGGTTCCAGCATGCCTATTTCCGCGAGAACATAGTCACCTTCGGCGCGCAGGCTTTCCAGCTTCGCGCGGTGCGTGCCTTCAACCAACACCCGCACCGTGCCGTCAGGCAGTTTCAAAAGCTGCAGGACTTGGGCAACCACCCCGACATCGTAAAGATCGTCACCCTCAGGATCGTCACAACCGGGATCGAGCTGGGCGAGCAGGAAGATATCCTTGCTGGCTTCCATCGCCGCTTCGAGCGCAGCAACGGACTTGTCGCGTCCAACGAAGAGCGGCACGACCATTCCGGGGAAAACCACGATGTCGCGCAGAGGCAGAAGAGGGAAATGCTGAGTCATCTATCAAAGTCCATGGCCGCCAATGGGGCGCACCTTTTGCAGGGACATGGGTAGGGGATTGCAGCGTCGCAATGGCAGGCAGGGAAGAAGCTGTGGAAGCGCCCGAAACATACAAGCTAAAGGCAGGTGCCCCATACTGGAGGACCATCTAGCGCAAGCATCTGGTCGGTTTGGGCGGCTAGCGCCCCTACACCGTTGCTCGCGAATGCCTCATAAATGTCGTTCGGGCCATCACCCGCACACAAGAACCCATCCGGCACATCGAGATTGCCTTGTTCGGCATGGAAACGAGCGAGTTCTTCCTCGGTCCAATCCCCTTCCTCAATCAGATAACGCCCCATTGCTTCAGTTGATCGTTCAAGCTCCTTGCGTAACTCAGGATCTTCATTTTCGACGCAGCGATTTCCAATATGCGAGACGGCTTCGACAATGGCGGCCCAACAGATCAAACCCATCCCAGTTGCAATTGTGTTTTGGGGCTCTGGTTGAGCTGAAGGCTCAGCCTTCCCGTCTTCCTGCGCCACCGCGAAAGAAGCCCAGGCAGACAGCCCGATTGCCGCCATGCCGATTGAGAAGCGCTTTCGCACGAAGCGCAGCTACCCCATGCCCGGCAGGTTGAACCCCGGTGGCAGGCCCATCCCGCCCTGCATATTCTTCATTTCCTCAGCCGAAACCCGATCAGCCTTGTCGCGCGCATCGTTGAATGCGGCGGTCACCAGATCTTCGACCATCTGCTTTTCTTCCGGCTTCATCAGGCTTTCGTCGATCGTGACGCCAAGAATGCGACCTTTCGCAGACGCGCGGACTTTAACCAGGCCGCCACCCGATTGCCCCTCAACCTCGATTGAGTCGAGCTTGGCTTGCATGTCGTTCATCTGAGTCTGGATTGTTTCGGCCGCTTTCTGCGCAGCCTGCATCATTTCTTCCATCGATTTCATCGGGGGTCTCCGTACCGTGTCTAGCGTCCGCCCGCACCCGCGCGGGCGACATTGTCTTTGGGCTCCAGCAATTCAGCATCAGGGAATGCCTCGATTGCCGCCCTTACCAGCGGATCGGAACGAATGCGTTCCCTGGCCGCATTGGCATCCGCATCGGCCTGCTCTCGCAAGCTTGGTTGCGCCTGCCCGTTGCCGATTTCAACCTGCCAGCGTTTGCCGGTCAGTTTGAGCAGCGCATCGCGAATTTCTGGCGCGGGATCATCGGCAAAGTCATCCGCGCGCTCATAGACCAGCCGTTCCGGCGCGAGTTCGATCACGCGGATTCGGTCCCGCATCATTTGCGCCACTCGCAGCTGCCCTGCCCGGTCGATCTCATCGACCAACTCCGACCATTGCAATGAGGATTGTGCAACGGGATCCGGCTGGGGCGCGCTGGCATCAATCTTGTCGCCTGATTGCGCTGGAGTGCTCTGCGCAAGCTCCTCCATGCGTTTAATCAGGCTTCCCGGATCGGGCATGTCGGACGCATGCAACACGCGGAGCAAGGCCATGCGGGCCGAGACCAGCGGATCGGGAGCCTGGCGAACTTCGTCATGCCCCTTCAG
Source organism: Pseudomonadota bacterium (assembly GCA_038534015.1). Taxonomy (GTDB): domain Bacteria; phylum Pseudomonadota; class Alphaproteobacteria; order Sphingomonadales; family Sphingomonadaceae; genus Erythrobacter. The sequence continues at coordinate 3,547 of JBCAXQ010000176.1, forward strand.
CAATAATTGCCACAGGCGGTGAAGCTGCGCCGCTGAAAGCCGCTCGGCAAAACCGGCGAGCGCAGCACGTTCCTCTTCAGTAGGCGCGTCTGGCTCGGCGCCGGAAACCTGTGCGACGGTCACCCGGTGAACGAGATCCATGAGCGCCCGCATCAGCGCAAGCGGCTCGACACCGAGCGCATATTGCTCATCAATCCCGTCCAGAAGCGCTTTTGCGTCACCTTCGAGCAGGACCTGCAGGAGTTTTCGCTGAGCGCTCTTGTCGGCGAGGCCCAGCATATCGCGGACCCGCGCGCCCGTGACTTTGCCATCCTCGTCCAGATCGGCATGGGCAATCGCCTGATCCAGGATGGAAAGCCCGTCGCGCACCGATCCCTCGGCCGCACCCGCTATAATCGCGAGCGCTTCCGGTTCGGCTTCCACGCCCTCTTTAGCGCAGACATTGCCGAAATGCTCCGCCAGCAAGTCCGCTGGTATGCGACGCAGGTCGAAACGCTGGGTCCGGCTGAGGACGGTGACCGGAAGCTTCTCGACCTCGGTCGTGGCGAACAGAAACTTCACATGCGCCGGTGGTTCTTCGAGAGTCTTGAGCAATGCGTTGAACGCATTGCGCGAAAGCATATGAACTTCGTCGATGATGTAGATTTTGTAGCGCGCCGAGACCGCCGCATAGCGCACAGCCTCAATAATCTCGCGCACATCATCGACACCTGTGTGAGAGGCGGCATCCATCTCAATCACATCGATATGCTGACCTTGGGCGATGGCAGTGCAGGGCTCGCATTGACCGCACGGGTCAATGGTTGGGCCTCCAAGTCCATCCGGTCCTATGCAGTTGAGCGCTTTGGCGATCAGCCGCGCGGTTGAAGTCTTTCCGACCCCGCGCACACCTGTCATCAAAAAGGCGTGTGCCAGCCGGTCGCGCTCGATCGCATTGGCGAGCGTGCGAACCATGGGCTCTTGGCCGATCAGTTCGGAAAAAGTCTGCGGGCGATATTTACGCGCGAGCACACGATAAGGTTGGTCGGGATCGGGCTGCGTCGCCGGACCAGGCGCTGGCTTGGTCTCAACTTCAGCTTTCTCCTCAGCCGCAGGCGGCGCGGATTCGCCAAACATCGCGTTCTGCCCCGCAGCCTCCAGCTCGGCAGCGGTTGGCGTATTCTCGCCTTCGTTCTCGGGCAGATCAGGATCGGAATCAGACACAGCAATAAACTAGGCGCTTGCGCGCACTTTGTCATGGCGTTGATCGAATGATGTAATGGAAAAGGAGCCGAGCGACCCGCCGCAATTCACCTGGGCTGCTTCCTTCCGGACCTGACCCGGTGAGCGAACGCTAACGTCCACCCGACTCCCGGCGGACCATATGGCGTCGACGCGATGAAAAATCAATTGCCGTTTATCCGCGATCTGGAGAGCACCGGCGGCTGGGCGAAACTATCTGAAATTATCAGCGTAAGCCTGCAGTTTTAGTGTCTTCGCTGGTGCCAAATGCACACGCGCCGCAATTCCATAGCGTTCAGCATAAGCTTTCGCCTCATCCTTGGTCGAGAACGTCAAGCGAACCTGCGATTGCGTGTCGCCGCTGCCGGTCCATCCCATCAGCGGATCGGGCTTGCGCGCCTCGCTTTGCTCAAATTCGAGGACCCACGTCTCGGTCTTGGCTTTGCCAGACTGCATCGCACTCTTGGGTTGTTGATAAATTCTCGCCGTCATGAAGGCGCGTGTAATTCATCTCTCGTCACGAGAAAAGGCGTTCTTCGTCTTCAGGCTTGGTTTTTCCAGCCATGGCTGCTCGGGCCAACGATGTTTGGTATACCGGCCCTTCATTTCCTTGGCGACATCGGCCCAAGACCCTCGCCAGAAGCCGCAAATATCCCGCGTGGACTGGATGGGACGGCCAGCAGGGCTGGTTAGCTTGAGCAAGAGCGGCGTGTTGCCAATCATTGGGTGCGAATCGAGGCCGAAGAGGGCCTGCACCCGAACCTCAACGCTGGGCGCATCATCTCCGCTGTAATCAATCGCGTGCCGGGTGTTCGCTGGCGAGAGAAAGTGTGTCGGCGCGTCATTCTCGAACGACTGCCTCGTGTTCCAATCAAGCTGGCCGAGGATGGTCTCCGCCAAAGTACCCGGCGGTATATTCAGGTCGCGCCGGTCGGTCAGAATAGGAACAAGCCAGACATCCGCAGTCCTCTTTAAAGCCTGCAAATCAAGCGCGGAAACGCCGGCGAAGCGCCCTCTTGCCAGAAACCCATCAGGCAATCTTTCCCCCAGACTGTCCAGAGCTTTGTCCACAAGGGTGTCCACAATCACCACAGGGTCAGGATCTGGGTCCGGGGCACTGGTTAGCCTGATCGCTCCCAGCCAGCGTTCTAGACGAGCTTCAACCCTGTTTTTATCATTATTCCAGTGAGTTATGGATCGACCCTCAATCCTGTTCTGAAAATGGGATTCAATCTCCTCACGCGACAATTCTGCCCCTGCCGTAATTCTGGCGCCCTTAGCTTGTCCTTGCGCGTCTCCGATCACGATCCACTCAGATCGGGCCAGTGGCGAAGCAGGATCAAGCGTGTACCCGCGCCCCCCAGATGAAAGCCAGAATTCACCTGTTTCGTCCCTACGCCGGGCAATCATGTCTGGCCTTGCAAGCGCCAGGCAGATGGCTGGATTAGCCGAACCTTCACCTGCGCCAGAGATCAGCTGCTCGGCCTGCATCGCCCATCGATTAGCCAATTTCCCCGCTTTTTT
>JBCAXQ010000177.1:0-6262 GCA_038534015.1 Pseudomonadota bacterium
GGCGGTTCGCAGCGCGGGGATATGCCATGAGCGATGACAGGTTGCGTGTGGTGCGCGGCATATTCTGGCGATCCGATGCGGTGGTGCCGTTCGGGCGGGTCCAGCATATCGATGTCAATCAGGGTCCGATCGAGCGTTTCCTGAATATCGCGACGTTGACTGTTCACACCGCTGGCACGCACAATTCTTCAGTGCATCTGCCCGGCCTGGAGCATGGCCTGGCGAGCGAAATGCGAGAGGAAATTCGTGCTCATATCAAGCGGGAAAGCATGTGAGTACATCGCCAACGGTGCCATCCGTGACTCGAGCACAAGGCGGGGCAGAGGCCGCTGACAACGCCCGGCATACGGACGCAAAAAGCTTCCTTGTTCGCGGTGTCTCAATCCTGTCACAGCTGGTCATTCCGCTGGCGATCGCATCATTCACAATCCTGCGCGATGGAGATTTCCTATCGCTGATCTGGTTCGTTGTTCCGGCGATCGCGCTGGTTGTCGGAATCAATTTCCTGTTCGCGTATCTGCAATGGTCGCGGCTCACCTACACAGTCGGCGAACAGGACATTCGCGTGGATAGCGGTGTTTTGAGCCGTGCGGCGCGTTCGGTTCCGTTCGAGCGCATTCAGGATGTGAGCCTGGAACAGAAATTGTTGCCGCGCCTGTTCGGTCTGGTCGAAGTGAAGTTCGAAACCGGTGCGGGAGGCGGAGAGGACCTCAGCCTCACTTACCTGTCGAATGAAGAAGGTGAGCGGTTGCGCCGAGTGGTGCGCGAACGACGAGACGCACAATCCGGAGAGGTGGCGGGCGCAGGAGCAGCCGAAGCGGGTGAAGCTGAGCCGACTGGCGATGCACTTTTCGCGATGGATCAGCGAAGGCTGTTTGTATTCGGCATGTTCGAATTTTCGCTTGCAGTGTTCGCGGTGCTTGCCGGTCTGCTGCAATATGTCGACACCTTTATCGGGATCGAGCTGTGGGACCCAGACCTGTGGCAGGGATGGATCGAAAGCCAATCGAGCTGGTTTTCAAGCTTCGGTTTCGTAGCGCAGGCAGCTGGCGCAGTTGCAGGCATAGTTGTGCTGCTGCTGGTCGGATCGGCGACTGGCATGGTGCGGACCTTCCTGCGTGAATGGGAATTCCTGCTGGAAAAGACTGCGCGTGGTTTCCGGCGCCGCAGGGGGTTGCTCACGAAAACCGATGTCGTGATGCCGGCCCACCGCGTTCAGGCGCTGCAAATCGGCACCAGGCTGGTCCGCTATCGGTTCGGTTGGCATAATCTCAAATTTGTAAGCCTGGCGCAGGATGCCGGTGCATCGAACCATGTGGTCGCGCCCTTTGCGAAGATGGATGAGATCGACCCGATAGTCGCAGCCGCAGGTTTCCATTTGCCGGAGGCAAAAGCTGACTGGCACCGGGCCAGCAAGAAGTATCGCTTGGACAGCGCGGTGATCGATGCCGCGATCTTCTCGTTGGTGGCCATTCCGGTGGCGATTTTCGCGCCGCCTTGGGCTTTGCCAATCCCTCTGTTCCTTGCCGTGGCAAGCGCTGCAATCGCCGTCTATTCCTGGCAATTCCACCGTCATACGATCGATGGAAAACAGATCATGGCGCAAAGCGGTTATTTCGCGCCGCAGATGCAGCTATCGCGGAGGGTCAAGCTCCATACCGTGGAGATCAGCCGCGGCCCGATCGCGCAACGGCGGGGCTACGCAACCTTGCATCTGGGCCTAGCGGGGGGCGAATTTTCCATACCCGGAGTGCCCATTGAAAGGGCGATAGCGGTGCGCAAAGCTGTGCTGGAATCGATCTCGGCGACCGATTTTTCCAAGCTCGAAAGCGCTGAATCCTAGCGGGTGGCGTGGCCCACAAATATCGACGCCGCGGCTTGCCAAGTCGCTACCCGACATTAGAGGCCAATGCGCAATGACGACACGCAAGCCCTTCCTTTCCGACAATGCGGCGTCCGTACACCCGGTGGTGTGGGATGCGATGCATGCGGCCGATAGCCCGGACATGCCCTACGATGGCGATGCGCTCTCGCAGGAGCTTGATGCGCGCTTCACCGATTTGTTTGGACGTGAATGCTCAGGGATCTGGGTGGCTACAGGCACGGCCGCCAACTGTCTGGCGCTCGCGACTCTGTGCCAGCCGCATGGCGGCGTGGTGTGCCACGAAGAATCGCATATCGAAGTGGACGAAGGTGGGGCTCCCGGTTTCTTCCTGCACGGCGCCAAGTTGATGCTGGCCAGTGGAGATTCTGCGAAGCTTTCGCCAGACGGCATTGCTGCGCTGATCGATCCGATCCGCGATGATGTCCACCAGGTTCAGCCGCATGCCATCGCGATCACTCAGGCAAGCGAGTATGGCCGCACTTATTCGCCCGACGAATTGGCAGCGTTGGTGGATTTCGCAAAGGCTCGTGGTCTTGGCCTGCATATGGATGGAGCCCGTTTTGCCAATGCGGCGGCGCATGTTGGCGGCACAGCGCAAGAGGCCGCCCGCGCTGCGGCGGGCGCGGTTGATAGCCTTGCCTTTGGCTTTATCAAAAACGGCGGCATGGGTGCAGAAGCTCTGGTGCTGTTCGATCCTGAACAGGCAGATATGGTTAAGTATCGGCGCAAGCGTGCGGGTCATTTGCAATGCAAGGGCCGCTATCTCGCGGCGCAAATCCTCGCGATGCTCGATGGCGATGTTTGGCTCGCCAATGCGCGCCATGCCAACGCTGCTGCTCAGGCAATTGCCGATGGTTGCGGCGAGCGGCTGATGCACCCGGTTGAGGCCAACGAGCTGTTCGTGCGGTTAACCGTGGACGAACGGGATGCATTGCGAGCGCGGGGATTTGATTTCTACGATTGGGGAACCGACGCCGCGCGCTTCGTAACAGCATGGAACACGCGCGACGAGGACGCTGCGGCGCTGGGTAAGGCCGTCGCTGCCCTATGAGAATTGATCCTTGAGCGCAGCGTCGGCAAACATGTTGAGCTGGCGGGTCATTGTCCCGTTCGTCCTGACCGGTTCGATCTGGGGTTCCACCTGGTTCGTCATTACCGGCCAGATTGATGGCGTTCCTGCAGCCTGGTCAGTGTTCTACCGGTTTGCCTTGGCGACGCCCGCGCTCTTTCTCGTCGCCTTCTTGATGAAGCGGCGGCTTAAGCTGACCCGACCTGAGCAGATGCTCGCGGCGCTGGTTGGCATCTTCCAGTTCAGTGGCAACTTTCTGTTTGTCTACCATGCTGAACTCTATGTGACGTCAGGCATCGTAGCGATGATGTTCGGCCTGCTGATGGTTCCCAACGCCCTGTTCGGACGGGTGTTGCTGGGGGAACGCGTGCCGGGCGGATTTGTCTTGGGAAGCCTGGTCGCGATTATCGGGGTCTCGTTCCTCCTGGTGCATGAATGGCAGGCCAACCCTGATGCGGGTGTGGTCGGTGGCAATGTGGGACTGGGTATTGCGCTTGCCCTGTTGGGCATTCTCGCGGCGTCGGTCGCCAATGTGATTCAGGCCAACCCGACAGGTCGTGCTGTCCCGATGGTGAGCCTGCTTGCCTGGGCGATGCTGTATGGGACCGCATTTGATCTCGGCTTTGCCGCGCTCACCGCCGGACCGCCGCCATTTCCCACAAACACCGGATATTGGGCGGGGATTGTCTATCTCGCGCTGATCGGGTCGGTCGTGACATTCCCGCTGCATTACAATCTCGTGCGCGAAATCGGCGCGGGCCGCACTGCCTATAATTCGATTCTCACCATCTCTGTCGCGATGCTGATCTCGACCCTGTTCGAGGACTATCGCTGGACGTGGTTGACCGCGGGAGGAATGGTCCTTGCGGTGATCGGAATGGTGCTGGCACTACGTTCGAAGCAGCGCCGCTAATCCTTCGACATAGGTCGGATAGACCGGCCTCCACCCAAGAACGCGTTTGGCTTTGCCGTTCGCGACCCGGCGGTTCTCTGAATAGAACCCACGCGCCATGTCCGAGAGGTTGGCTTCTTCGAGAGATTCCAAGGGCGGTTGCTCGACACCCAGTAATTGGCAGGCATACTCGGTCACCGCATTGCCGCTCGCCGGCAAGTCATCGCCCAGATTGTATGCGCCCGCGGGCGCTTCACTGGTCAGGGCTGCCACGACACCAGAAGCAATGTCATCGACATGGATTCGACTGAACACCTGGTCCGGCAGGTCAATCCGCCGTGCTTTACCTTGGAGAACTCTGTCCAGCGCGCTGCGCCCCTCGCCGTAGATTCCCGGTAGTCTGAATACCCGCGCACCAAGCTTGATCCATAGAGCATCAGCATCCGAGCGTGCATTGCGTCGCCCGACGCCCGTAGGCGAGCTTTCGTCGACCCAGGCACCTTGCTGGTCCCCATAGACTCCGGTTGAAGAGAGATAACCATACCATGCCGTGCCAAAGCTACGGCCATAGGTATTCAGAACGGGATCGAGGCCGCTGGATCGATCAGGCGGAACGGAGGAAAGTATGTGGGTGGCACGGCCAAGCGCGGCCTCAACCGCTTCCTTATCCTGGAAATCGACATTGCCCGCGCTGCCGGTCGCGTCGACGGTCCAACCCAGGTCCTGCATGGATCTGGCAATGCGTTTCGCCGTGTAGCCAAGCCCGAAGATCAACAAATGCGCCATCGCACACCTAGTGCCGCTGGACGCGAGCGCAAATCAACCTAAATCATCTCTCTATGGATATTGCGACCACACCGACTAGCCCAGAAGGCAATCCCGAACTTGCGGATGCCGCCCCCGCCCCAGCCGAACCTCCGGTGATTCTTAGAGAGGACTACAAGCCATTCCCGTGGCTGGTCCCACAGACGGAGCTGGAATTCGATCTGGGTGTCTCGAAGACCCGGATCACGTCCAAGCTTGCCGTTGAACGCAATCCAGCCGCGCAAGCTGAAGAGGCCTTGCGGCTCAATGGCGACGGGTTGGATGCGGTGTCGGTCATGATCGACGGTGCGCCGGCCAATGATTGGACCATGGACGGCCCAGACCTTTTGCTGCCGCTTTCGGGCGACGCTCACACAGTTGAGATCGTCACAGAGATTGATCCCGAATCCAACACGACTTTGATGGGCCTGTACGCATCGAACGGTATGCTGTGCACTCAGTGCGAAGCGGAAGGATTCCGCCGGATCACCTTTTTCCCCGACCGGCCCGATGTCCTCTCGACCTATCGCGTCAGGATGAGTGGACCAAAGGACCAGTTCCCCATCCTGCTGTGCAATGGCAACAAGGTTGACGAAGGTGAAGGAGAAGGCGGATCCCATTGGGCGCAGTGGGAAGATCCTTGGCCCAAGCCGAGCTACCTGTTTGCATTGGTTGCGGGCGATCTGGTCGCGAATTCCAAGCCGTTTGCGACGCGATCGGGCCGGAAAGTCGAATGCAATATCTGGGTCCGCGCCGAGGATCTCGACCGCACTGATCATGCTCTGGAATCGCTCCATCGTTCGATGAAATGGGACGAGGAGACCTTTGGCCGCGAATACGACCTCGATCTCTACAACATCGTCGCAGTCAGCGATTTCAACATGGGAGCGATGGAGAACAAGGGGCTAAACGTGTTCAACACCAAGTACGTTCTGGCCGATCCCGATACCGCCACCGACGCCGATTTCGATGCGATCGAAGGGGTGATCGGGCACGAATATTTCCACAATTGGTCAGGCAATCGCATTACGTGCCGCGATTGGTTCCAGCTCAGCTTGAAGGAAGGTTTCACGGTATTACGCGACCAGCTGTTTTCGCAGGATATGCGGGGCGAAGCGGTCAAGCGGATTGAGGACGTGCGGATATTGCGAGCCGCGCAATTCCCCGAGGATGCGGGTCCACTGGCGCATCCGATCCGCCCTGACAGCTACCGTGAGATCTCGAATTTCTACACCGCGACCGTTTACAACAAGGGCGCCGAGGTGATCCGCATGATGCGGGTGATGGCAGGCAAGGAGCGCTTCCGCGCAGGCACCGATCTATATTTCGACCGCCACGATGGCGAAGCGGCGACATGTGAGGATTTCGTCAAGGCTGTCGAAGAGGGTGCCGCGCTCGATCTTGAACAGTTCCGGCTTTGGTACCGCCAGGCGGGGACGCCAGCGGTGCGCGTATCGCAAGAGGTGGTGGGCGATTCGCTCAGGGTCTCGATGTCCCAGACTGTACCGCCCACATCGGGTCAGCCGGACAAATCGCCAATGCCGATCCCGCTGCGCGTAGCCGTGCATTCCCGATCCACCGGGAGGATTGGCAGCGAACAGCTGATTGTCCT
>JBCAXQ010000178.1:0-6245 GCA_038534015.1 Pseudomonadota bacterium
CCGCTGGTTGATCGGGGCCTTGGCTATGCCGAGAAGGATTTCATGCGCCTGCGCTGGCATTTGTCGCTGGGGCTTGGTGGGCTGACCATCGCGCTTGGCATCGTTGCAGACCAAGTCGTCTAGGTATTCCTTGCTTGTCTTGAAGAAATGGTCGGGAAGAGAGGATTCGAACCTCCGGCCCCCGCCTCCCGAAGACGGTGCTCTACCAGGCTGAGCTACTTCCCGACTCAACAGGCACAAAACCAGCCGGTCTTATGCGGTAGGCGGGCGCCTATAAGTGTGGACGGGCGGGGTGGCAAGCGCGCAATTGCAGCCTATAGTTTGCACCATGGCGACGCAGGAAACCTTCGAAACGATTCCGTCTGAACTTGTCGGTTCCGGACATCCGGAGTGGCAGTATCTCGATCTGATGCGCCAGATCTGGGAAAGTGGCAGCGAACGGGTCGATCGCACGGGCATTGGCACGCGCTCCATTTGCGGCGCGCAATTGCGTTACGATCTTGGTGATGGCGCGATGCCGCTGCTCACGACAAAGCGCGTCTATTGGAAAACTGCGACGCGAGAGATGCTGTGGTTCCTCACTGGTGAGACCAACATCCGGCCATTGGTTTTGCAGGGCGTGAAGATCTGGAACGAATGGCCGCATGCCCGATATGTAAAGGAAACCGGCGAGAATATTTCGCTCGACGATTTCGTTCAGAGGATCGGCGATGATGAAGGTTTTGCGAAGCGCTGGGGCGATCTGGGCCCGGTGTATGGCAAGCAGTGGGTGGATTGGCCGACCTATCGGTATCGCAAGGACGGCCTCTATGAGAAGGGCGAAGGGATCAATCAGGTCGCCGAGGTCATACAGAGCCTCAAGACCAATCCCGGTAGCCGGAGGCATATCATCGAAGGGTGGAATGTAGCTGAACTGGATCAAATGGCGCTTCCGCCGTGCCACAAGACCTATCAGTTCCATGTCGATGGTGCTGGGCAGGAAGCCCGGCTGAACTGCCTGCTCTATCAGCGCAGTTGCGATGTCGCGCTTGGCTTGCCGTTCAACCTATGGTCGGCGGCTCTGCTCACGCGGATGATCGCGCAGCAGGTCGATCTCGAACCGGGCGAACTGGTTTGGATGGGCGGGGATGTTCATCTCTACCTCAACCATGAGCATTTGATCACCGAACAGCTCTCGCGCCAGCCGGATGGGAGCCCCACGCTTGAAATCACGCGTCGGCCAGAAACAATTTTCGATTACACGATCGATGATTTCGTGGTGCATGATTACGCGCCGCAGCCCCCGATCAAGGCGCCTGTTGCGGTTTGAGCCCAAAGGGCGTGGAACGCTTGACCACCCAAGGGCGTTGACATAAAATTACGCTCGCAAGCAACGAATGGATTGCTGCGTTTCAATTGGGGAGAGCGCTGATATGGCCGACAAGGCCCCAAAGAATGGTGACGCTCCTGAGCGCGCCGGAGGCAATCGCCCCGCGCTTGCGCTGCACGTTCCAGAACCGCGATCACGGCCGGGCGATCCGGTCGATTTCTCCGACGTGGACATTGGCGAGGCAGGCGCGCAGCCCCGTCCGGACGAGAGCGCTGCGCCTGCGGATATGAGTGACCTCGCCTATGGTCTCGTCCGCGTGCTCGGCGATGATGACAAGGCGCATGGTCCGTGGGATCCCAAGCTTGATCCCGAAACACTGCGCACGATGCTGGGCCATATGGCGATGGTGCGCGCCTTTGACGAGCGGATGTTCCGCGGTCAGCGGCAGGGCAAAACAAGCTTCTACATGAAATGCACCGGTGAAGAGGCGACCAGCGTTGCCGCATCCATGGCGCTCGCCTCTGACGATATGGTGTTTCCCAGCTATCGCCAGCAGGGCATTCTGATCGCTCGCGGGTACCCGTTGATCGAAATGATCAACCAGATCTATTCGAACAAGGGTGACAAACTGAAAGGTCGCCAGCTTCCGATCATGTATTCGAGCCGCGAGCACAGCTTTTTCAGCATCTCCGGCAACCTCGCGACCCAGACTCCGCAGGCGGTCGGATGGGCGATGGCAAGTGCAATCAAAGGAGATAGCCGGATTGCGGCGACCTGGGTCGGGGAGGGCTCGACTGCAGAGGGTGACTTCCATTCCGCCTGCACCTTCGCCACAGTTTACAACGCGCCGGTGATCCTGAACGTGATCAACAACCAATGGGCAATCTCCAGCTTCTCCGGCTTTGCCGGAGCGGAGCGAACCACGTTTGCCGCGCGCGCCCTTGGATATGGTCTGGCTGGTCTGCGGGTCGACGGCAATGATGCCCTGGCGTGTTACGCCGCGCAGCAATGGGCTGCGAACCGAGCTCGGGCCAATCAGGGCCCGACCCTGATTGAATATTTCACTTACCGCGCAGAGGGGCATTCAACCTCTGACGATCCTTCCGGTTACCGGTCGGCGCAAGAGCGCGAGGAATGGCCGTTGGGCGATCCGGTGATGCGGCTCAAAAACCACCTGATTGCGCTCGGCGAATGGGATGAGGAGCGCCAGGCTGCCATGGATCTGAAGTGTGCCGAAGAGGTCAAAGCCACAACCAAGGAAGCCGAAAAGAACGGCATCTTGGGTCACGGACTGCACCATCCGTTCCACACCATGTTCGAAGACGTGTTCGAAGACTTGCCATGGCATCTGAAAGAGCAGGCGGCGCAGGCCACGCGTGAGCGGATCGCCAAATTCGGCGAAGAAAGGCCGGATGCATGAGCGCTGAAGCGAAGATTGAAGCGCCTGCCGAGGCGAGCGCGGAGCGTCGTCTCAACATGATTGAGGCGATCAATGATGCGCTCGACATCATGTTGGAGCGTGATGATGATGTGATCGTGATGGGCGAGGATGTCGGCTATTTCGGCGGCGTGTTTCGCGCGACCGCCGGGCTTCAGGAAAAGCATGGCAAGACCCGCGTATTCGATACACCGATCAATGAATGCGGTATCATTGGCGTCGCCGTGGGGATGGGCGCCTATGGCTTGCGCCCTGTGCCGGAAATCCAGTTTGCCGACTATATCTACCCTGGTCTCGATCAACTAATCTCGGAAGCGGCGCGGCTGCGCTATCGTTCAGCGACGGACTACATCGCACCGATGACGGTTCGCTCCCCGTTTGGCGGCGGGATTTTCGGCGGGCAGACGCATTCGCAAAGCCCCGAGGCGATCTTCACCCATGTGGCAGGACTTAAGACGGTAATTCCAGCGACGCCCTATGACGCGAAGGGGCTCCTGATCTCGGCGATCGAAGACAATGACCCGGTGATCTTCTTTGAGCCCAAACGGATATACAATGGCCCGTTCACAGGCTTTTATGACAAACCGGTCGAGCCGTGGAAGAGGCACAAGGACAGCGTGGTGCCAGAGGGGTATTACAAAATCCCGCTGGGCAAGGCGCGGCAAGTCACCGAAGGCGAAGAACTGACCGTGCTGGTCTATGGCACCATGGTCCATGTGGCAGAGGCCGTTTGTGCGGAGAAAGGCATCGATGCCGATATCCTCGACCTGCGCACGCTGATGCCACTCGATATTGAGGCGATAGAGGCTTCGGTGAAGAAGACCGGGCGGTGCCTTATAGTGCACGAGGCGACCCGCACGTCCGGTTTTGGTGCCGAGCTTTCGGCGCTGGTGACAGAGCGCTGCTTTTATGATCTCGAAGCGCCAGTCGAGCGGGTCACCGGTTTCGACACACCTTATCCCCACAGCCTCGAATGGGCCTATTTCCCCGGTCCGGTCCGCATTGGCGAGGCCATCGACAAGATCCTCAAGGACTAACAGCGATGAGCAAGTTCACATTCAACATGCCCGATGTGGGCGAAGGCGTGGCCGAGGCGGAAATCGTCGAATGGCAGGTCAAGGTTGGCGACCGTGTCGAGGAAGACCAACACCTGGTCGATGTGATGACCGACAAGGCGACAATCGATATTGAAAGCCCGGTTTCAGGAACTGTGCTCGAAGTTGCTGGCGAAGTGGGTGATATCGTTGCCGTTGGTTCCATGCTGTTGGTGATCGAAGCGGAAGGTGTCGACACCTCGGACGCGCCTGAGCCGGTGCGAGAGAAAGCGCCTGAATCAGAAGATCAGCAGGAATTCGAGCCAGAGCCAGTTGCAAGCCCGCCGGCACCGGAGCCTGTTCGCGCTGAGCCCGCCGAAGCAACGGCGCCGACAGGGCAATCGTCAGCAGCGACTGCCAAAGTGCTTGCATCACCCGCCGTCCGCAAGAGGGCTCGCGATCTCGGCGTTGATTTGTCCGAGGTCAAACCTGCTGCGGATGGCCGTGTGCGCCATGCCGATCTCGATGCATTCCTGGCATACAACGGCGGAAACGGGTTTTCGCCGGCGGGCGCTCCGCGTGCAGATGAGGCGATCAAAGTCATCGGTCTGCGCAAGCGGATCGCGGCCAATATGTCGGTGGCCAAACGCAACATACCGCATTTCACCTATGTTGAGGAATGCGATGTCACCGCGCTGGAGGCTATGCGCGCCGATCTGAATGCCGCGCGGGGCAACAAGCCAAAACTCACAATGCTGCCGATGCTGATCACGGCGATTTGCAAGACGCTGCCCGATTATCCCATGATCAATGCGCGCTTCGATGATGAAGCGGGCGTGGTCACCCGGCACGGAAGCGTGCATCTCGGCATGGCAACCCAGACCGATAGTGGCCTGATGGTGCCGGTCATCAAAGACGCGCAGAGCCGCAATGTATGGCAACTGGCCCGAGAAATTGGGCGTCTGGCCGAGGCAGCGCGGGACGGTTCGGCCAAGTCGGATGAGCTTTCGGGATCGACCTTGACGGTGACCTCGCTTGGACCGCTTGGCGGCGTTGCCACCACTCCAGTCATCAACCGACCAGAGGTTGCGATCATCGGCCCCAATCGGATAGTCGAGCGCCCGATGTTCGTCACCGGGCCGGACGGGACTGAACGGATTGAGAAGCGCAAGCTGATGAATATCTCGATCAGTTGCGATCACCGTGTGGTCGATGGCTATGATGCAGCGAGCTTCATTCAAGAGCTCAAGAAGCTTATCGAAACGCCGGTTTTGCTGCTTTCGGATTGATCCGAAAGGCTTGCTCGAAAGATTGCAACAAAAATGCCAGAAAATGCCTCTCAGTGCCGTTGACAGGCAAGAATGCGGGGCCTAATGGCCTCGCTCCCAAGCGGTGCAAACCCACATACGCGGGTGTAGCTCAGTTGGTTAGAGCGCCGGCCTGTCACGCCGGAGGTCGCGAGTTCAAGTCTCGTCACTCGCGCCACTTGGGACTTCAATCGTTGTTGAATGCAAAGCTTATGCTTATCGGCTGATTGCGTTTACTCAACTGAAAGGTTGAGTTTGCGGATCGATCGTATATACTCAACCATATGGTTGATAATCAGCATGACGTCGATATGGTTTTTCGAGCACTGGGCGACCCCACTCGATTGCGCATGATCGAACAGCTCGCCCACGGGGAACGAACCGTTGGCGATCTGGCTGCCCCGCTGGATATGACGCTCGCCGGGGCATCAAAACATGTCGGGGTGCTCGAACAGGCAGGGCTGATTAGCCGGGAGAAGCGCGGTCGAGAACGGTTTTGCCGCCTGCGTCATGATGCCCTTTTCGCGGTGAGAGGATGGGTCGAACGCTACAGCAAATTCTGGACCGAACGGCTTGATGCTCTGGACCGAGCACTGAAGGAGGATGGCGATGAGTGAGTATGGCAAGCAAACCGGACCACAGCGGCTGGAGTTCGTCAGACACTTTGATGCGAAGCCCGAGAAAGTCTGGCAGTTTCTGGTCGATCCGGCGAAGCGAAAATTGTGGTTTTGCGGCGGCTCAACAGACGATCATGTGGGCGGGAAGATCGAATTCGCGTTCGACCATCGCCGCATTTCGGAGACTTCACCGCCCGAAAAGTACGCTTCGGAAGAAGTGGTGGTCCATTATGGCGAGATCCTTGAATATGATCCGCCAAAACGGTTTGCATTCACCTGGTTTGAAGCTGAGGATGAGGGTTCGAGCACGGTCGAAATCTCCCTCAGGCCACTTGGCGAGAGCGCGACCGAGATGCACCTCGTGCACAGGGGCGTGGTCGGGCGCGATATGCTGATCGGTGTGTTTGCCGGCTGGCATGCCCATTTTGACCTCTTGGCCGAAGTGCTGGTTGGACCTCGGCAATCGGATTTCTGGGTGATCGATCAGGCGCTCGAGGTCAAATACGCCGAGATGATCTCAAGCTAGCTCGCTGGGCAGCC
>JBCAXQ010000179.1:0-6210 GCA_038534015.1 Pseudomonadota bacterium
TGCGTCAATCTGGGTACCCGAGGCGCTTTCCGAGCGCTGCAGGATCTGCGAAGGATCGAACAGACCAGCCTCTTGCGAGTCGCTGGTCGTCAAAACCTGCAACGGCGAAATCGATGTGTAGGTGTCGCGCACAATACGCGAACCAGTCACCACGATCGGCGCGCCGTCAGATGTCGAAGTGTCATCCTCCGTAACGTCTACGACTTCTTCTTCCTCTTCACCCTCGGGCTGCTCATCCTGAGCGGCCACCGGGCCTGCAACGACAAATGCAAGCGCCGATGCAGAGAAGGCCAGCGCCTTCGCGTGATTGCTGTTAAACTTTTTCATGATCACTCCAGTTGCGACAACCGGAACTCTAGCCAGGCAACCAAACACCTGATCGATGCACATACCCCTATGCGCGATCAATCACCCCACTCGGTTGAGACTAAGCCCCTGCGATGTCCAATAACTGCAATACAGCCGTTTTCTTGTCAAAGCGCTTCGGCGAAATTTGCATCTCGAAGGAAATTTTCAGAGCGCTGTTGCGCGAATCCCACAAAGAAGGACTGCTCCAAAAATTAATAGAGTGTTCAGGTTTCTGGAAGTTACGAAAACCTTAGTTTACGGTAATATTATTACGTGAGCGAAAAAACTAACATCAACGCAATTGCATCAACCGGACAGCCTTGATCAGAGAATCAGCCGATTTTGATCTGCAGTTCTCCATCACCTTCGTCGATTCCAACACCGCTGCCATCGGGAATTTTGCCTTCGATCAGCATCTCGGCGAGCGGATCCTGCAGGTATTTCTGCACCGCGCGTTTGAGTGGCCTCGCACCATATACGGGATCGTACCCGACCCGCCCAAGCCATCTAAGCGCAGCGTCGCTGAGGTCCAAATTGATCTTGCGATCATCAAGCAATTTCTGAACCCGCTTGACTTGGATCGCGACGATTGGTGCCATGTGCTCCATCGCCAGGCGGTGGAACAGGATGATCTCGTCCAGCCGGTTGAGGAACTCTGGGCGGAAGTGTCCGCGCACCACATCCATTACCTCGTTCTCGACATCGGCAACCTTCCCATCGTCGGGCAGGTTCGAAAGGAACTGGCTGCCGAGATTTGAGGTAAGGATGATGAGCGTGTTCGAGAAATCGACAACGCGACCCTGCCCATCGGTCAGCCGCCCATCATCGAGCACTTGCAGCAACACGTTGAAGACATCGGTGTGTGCTTTTTCGACCTCGTCGAACAGCACGACCTGATAGGGCCGCCTGCGGACAGCCTCGGTCAGCACCCCGCCCTCATCATAGCCGACATAGCCGGGAGGCGCACCGATCAGCCGGGCGACCGAATGCTTCTCCATGAATTCAGACATGTCGATGCGGACCAGGGCCTGATCATCGTCGAACAGGAATCCTGCCAGCGCTTTGGTCAACTCGGTCTTCCCGACGCCGGTTGGGCCGAGGAACAGGAAGCTTCCGAGCGGACGGCCCGGATCTTGGAGACCGGCCCGCGCGCGGCGCACCGCCTTCGAAACTGCCTCGATTGCTTCCACTTGGCCGATCACTCGCTTGCCGAGGATTTCTTCCATTTCGAGCAGTTTTTCGCGCTCGCCTTCCATCATCCGATCCACCGGAATGCCGGTCCAGCGCGAGACCACCCCGGCGATGTCCTCCTCTGTCACTTCTTCACGCAGCAGCGCGTCGTCGGACAGTTCCTCAGCCGCTTCCAGCTGCTTTTCCAGTTCGGGAATGGTGCCATAAGAAAGCTCCCCCGCCTTGGCGAGATCACCTTCGCGCTGGGCCTGTTCGAGTTCCAGCCGCGCATGGTCGAGCTGCTCCTTGATCTTGCCCTCGGCTTCGATCTTGTCCCGCTCATTCTGCCAGCGCGTGGTCAGTTCGGCGCTTTCCTGCTCGAGATTGGCCAATTCCTCGCGCAAAGTCTTTAGGCGATCGCGAGAATTCGCATCATCCTCTTTAGCGAGCGCGCTTTCTTCGATCTTGAGCTGAATGATCCGGCGATCGAGCTCGTCGATCTCTTCGGGCTTGCTTTCAACCTCCATGCGGATACGACTGGCGGCCTCATCCATCAGATCGATGGCTTTGTCGGGCAGGAAGCGATTCTGAATGTAGCGATTAGAAAGCTGCGCAGACGCGACCAGTGCGCCATCGGTGATCCGCACGCCGTGATGCAGTTCGTATTTTTCCTTGAGGCCACGCAGGATCGAGATGGTGTCTTCTACGCTCGGCTCATCGATATAGACCATCTGGAACCGGCGCTGCAGCGCCGGGTCTTTCTCGACATACTTCTGATACTCATCGAGCGTGGTTGCGCCGATGCAATGCAACTCGCCGCGCGACAACGCTGGCTTGAGCAGGTTCGAGGCGTCCATGCTGCCTTCGCTCGCACCCGCCCCAATCAGGGTGTGCATCTCGTCAATGAACAGAATGATCTGGCCGTCAGCGCCTTTCACCTCGTCGAGCACTGATTTCAGCCGTTCTTCAAATTCACCGCGATACTTTGCCCCTGCGATCAGAGAACCCATGTCGAGGCTCATCAGAGTGCGCCCTTTGAGACTGTCGGGAACATCGCCATTGGCGATCCGCAGGGCCAACCCCTCGGCAATCGCGGTCTTCCCAGTGCCGGGCTCACCGATCAGGGCAGGATTGTTCTTGGTCCGGCGGGCAAGGATCTGGATCGTGCGGCGGATTTCCTCGTCCCGGCCAATAACTGGATCGAGCTTGCCGTCGCGCGCAGCCTGGGTCAGATCGCGGGCATATTTCTCCATCGCATCATAGGAGCTTTCGGCGTTGGCGCTGTCCGCTTTGCGACCGCCGCGCAGTTGGTCGATGGCCGAATTGAGACTCTGCGGCGTAACGCTCGCGGCTTTCATCGCCTCGCCGGTTGCTCCTGGGGCCAGGGAGAGCGCAACCAGCAGCATTTCGACCGTCACATAGGAATCACCCGCCTTTTCGGCGATCTGTTCGGCATTATCGAGCACACGCACCGCATCATTGTCCAAGCCGGGTGTTTGCTGCGCGCCGCCACCGGTAACCGACGGAATCTTGTCGAGGCCCGCATCAACCGCACTTACGGCCAATCCCGCTTCACCGCCTGCACGCTGGATCAGCCCGGCTGCCATGCCCTCTTCATCTTCGAGCAGCGCCTTAAGCAGGTGCAATGGCGTGATCCGCTGGTGGTTCATGCGGATGGCAACGGTCTGCGCGCTTTGCAGGAAGCCTTTGGCGCGGTCGGTGAACTTCTCGAGATTCATGTCTGAGCCCTCACTGGATTACCGCCCTCATGTAGTGTTGCAGATTGGCAACACAAGGTCTGGTGTGCAAATAGGTGTATTGCTCGACTAGGTGGGTTCGGCAAGCCGCTTTGCAAGACTTGTCCGTCATGACGTTGCGGCATGGTTGACCTCGCTGCGACCACGCGCGATGCAGGCGCACAGAGAGTTCCGGGAGAGAGACGGAAATGGTTTGGATAAAGCGCGGCGGCTGGACGCTGCTTGTGGTGGTGATTGCAGGTTTCGCAGCGCTGGCAACATGGGAGCCGTTCTTCGCCGAGCAATCCTACCGACCGTCCGGGACGGAAAAGCGCACCTATCGCGCCGAGATCATTCGCAACGAATACGGCGTGCCGCATATCTATGGTGATACCGACGCCGATGTCGCGTTTGGCGTGGCCATCGCGCAATCCGAAGATGATTTCTTCACCATGCAGGATGTGGTTGCGATGTCGCGCGGCAGGTATGGTGCGATCGCCGGACAGGACGGCGCAACCTTCGACTATGTCTACCACCTGCTCGATGCGCGCGGCACGGCAGAGCGGCATTATGACAATCTGCCCGCCGATACACGGGCGCTGTTTGAGGCTTTTGCCAGCGGGCTAAACACTTACGCAGCCGATCATCCCGGAGAGATCAAGCTGGCGCGGCTGTTTCCCGTTGCCGGAATTGACGTTGCTGCCGGATTTGCACTGCGCCAGCCGTTCTTTTTTGGCCTCGGCAATGTGATCGGGCCGCTGGTCGAAGGCAGCGACCTGCCGCGCGAATTTGGCCCCGACATACCCGGATTTCCGCGCGAGGTCTCTCTTTACGCAGACGAGAGCGGCGAATCCGAACAAGCGAATTTGCTCCACCCTCTGCCAATTGGCGAGGATGCGGCGCTTCTTGGCTCCAACGCCTTCGCTGTGACGCCGGAGAAATCTGGCGGACCCACCACTCTGGTTTCCAACTCGCACCAGCCACTGCGCGGCGGTGTCGCATGGTATGAGATGGTGGTCGAGAGCGGCGAGGGCTGGCATTTCGCCGGGGCCAACTTCCCAGGATCACCCTTCCCCTTCCTTGGCCACAACCGCCACCTGGGCTGGACCAACACGGTCAACCGCCCTGACATGGCGGATATCTACGAGTTAGAGATGAACGCGGAGGGCACGCAATACCGGCTCGATGGAGAGTGGCGCGATCTGGAGCGCAAGACCGTAACCCTGCCGGTCAAGCTCGGCCCGCTCACCCTGCCAATCCGTCGCGAGGTGCTGCGAAGCGCCCACGGGCCAGTGATCCAGAACGACAAAGGCCATTTCGCGATCCGTTATGGTGGGATCGACAACATCGACCAGCTTGATGCTTATTACCGGATCAACAAGGCGACCAGTCTTGAGGAATGGCAGAACCAGATCGCGCGGATGGCGATCCCGAGCACCAATTTCATCTATGCCGACGAGACCGGCAACATCGCCTATGTCTACAACGCGGCAATCCCGGACCGGCCCGAACTCGAGGAAGTTCAAGCCAACTGGCGTGGAATTCTCCCCGGCAATCGCAGCGACCTGATTTGGGAAGGCGCGGTCGGATATGATGAGATACCCAAGGTCATCAATCCCGGCTCTGGCTGGGTCTACAATTCCAACAACGAGCCCTACACTGCTGCTGGCGCGGGCGACGATGTTGATCCAGCAGAATTCTCTCCTGTCCTCGGCGTGGAACGCAAACAAACCAACCGGTCGCGCCGGGCCTATAAACTGCTCAGCGAGGCAGGTGTGCTCGACCGTGCAACACTCGAGGCGATTAAGTACGACACCGGATATGAACGTGCGGGCTATATCGACATGATGTTCGACGAACTAGAAGCGCTCGAATTTCCGCCGCGAATGAAAGATGGCGGCGCAACCGGTGGCCGCATCAGGCAAGCGAGAGATCTGCTCCTCACCTGGGACTTTACCGCCGATAGCAAAGGCGCAGCAGATGCTCTGGCCTATCTGATCATCCGGGATTTCATGTCCGCCGAATATCAGAACAAGCCGTGGCCGAACGTCCGCAACAAGTTGAATGAAGCTGCAGGTCATCTGATGAAACATTTTGGCAGGCTTGATCCGCCAATGTCCGAACTGATCCGTTTGCGCCAGGGCGATAGGGACCTTCCGCTCGATGGCGGATCGGACACTCTGCGCGCTGCGACAACCTGGAAAGTGGATGATGATGGCCGCCTGAGCCTGGTCCACGGCGACAGCTTCATCCAGTGGGTCGAGTGGCCTTCTGATGGTGGCCGTGTGTCCTCGCGGTCCATCCAGCCCTTCGGCGCTGCTATTACCCGACCGGAAAGCCCGCATTACACCGATCAAATGCAATTGTTCGTCGATCACAGACTCAAGCCGGTCCATTTCTGGCGCGAGGATGTTATGGCGAATGCGAAACGCCGATATGTGGTTGAGTCTTACTGACACCCGTGTAAACGCAACCACATCTTCTCGGGGACTGGGCGTGATGCAAAAGGCCCCAATCACTACCAAGCGGAGAGCAAAAGAATGTCACTATCAGGAAGCTATAACACCACCGTCAAGAGCCCGATGGGCGATCAGGCCGGCACCTTTACGGTTGTCGACAATGGCGATGGCACTTTCAGCGGCAACATGGCCGGCGGAATGGGTTCGATGGACGTCGAAGAAGGCAAAGTCGATGGCAACACCCTGACCTGGAAAATGAACATGACCGTGCCGATGCCGATGACGCTCGAATGCGAAGCAACGGTTGAAGGCGACACATTGGCAGGCAATGTCAATGCTGGTGCGTTCGGCGCGATGCCACTGACCGGTGAAAAGGCCGCCTAAGCCATACACCAATGGATTGACGGAGGGCCGTCGGGAGCAATCACTCCCGGCGGCCCTTTTTCTTTACCAGGCTTCTTTGTTTGCCATGCGCCTGACAGGTGATGGACACAAAC
>JBCAXQ010000180.1:0-6175 GCA_038534015.1 Pseudomonadota bacterium
CGGAGACCAGACGACTTCGCCGCCCGGCAGCTTCACTTCCATCTTGCCGAGGGGCCCAACGGCGCTGATCTCTTCCTGTTGTTCGGACCCTTCCGCGAACATGCACAGGTCCAGCACGGCCCGTGCGCCGCCCCTGAAATCCACCAGCACGAAGGCGTTGTCGATGATATCGGGCACTTCGCCACCATAGCTTTCATCCAGGTGGTTCACATCTTGCGCGCCGCTGGCGAACACCCGCACCGGCTCGTCTCTCAGGATATGTCGCATGAGATCAAAGAAGTGGCAGCATTTCTCGACCAAAGTCCCGCCCGTGTTGCGATTGAAGCGATTCCAGTCGCCAACTTTCCGAAGGAAAGGGAAGCGATGTTCGCGAATGGAGAGCATCTTGACGCCGCCAGCCTCGCCCGCATGGACTCGCTCGATGAAGCGCGTCACCGGCGGCATGTAGCGATACTCGAGCCCGACCCAGAACAGGTTGGAATAATCGCGCACAGCCTTGGCCAGCGCCTTGGCATCGTTCTGGGTCGTGCACATCGGCTTTTCGAGCAGGATCGCGCAGCCTGCATCCATCACCGGTTTGACCACACTGTAATGCGTGAAATTCGGTGAAGCGATGATCACTGCGTCCGGCTTCGCCATCGCGAGCATCTCGGCGCTATCATGATAGCACGTAATGGTCTGACCAAGCTCTTTAGCAAGCGCGGCTGCAGCCTCGCGCGATCCCGTATCCGGGTCAGCAATGGCGACCAGCTCCGCGCCCGGCACTATGGCCAGGTTCTGCATGTGCTCGCGGCCCATCATGCCGCAGCCAATGATTGCGTAGGTTCGTGCTTCACTCATTGCGGGCGCTCATGTGAGACGGCGCTCTCAATGGCAAGCCGCCTCAGGTGCGCTTCCACGCTGCAACACCTGCCGCAGGAAGATCAATGTCGCCAATGATCAAATCGGAATCACCGGCCAGTGGCCTGATGCTGATCGGCTTGGTTGAATAGTTGAATGCGAAAGCATGGCTCCTCGTCCGGCGTATGCGCAATCCGGATGGCAGGCCGCGCGCTGATATGCCTGCTTCTGCAATGATGGCCGGAATGATCTGATTGAGGAGCGCCCGATCGGGCCAGGCTGCCAGATATCGGATATTCTCGCACTTGTAGGTGACGCCACGGCCATCTTGCAGAACGGTCTCGGGCTCCAGTTCCGTCTCAATCTCTTCGAGCCAGCGCGTAACCGCAAAACGGTTTCCGCGTTCTTCAACGCCATTGCGCAAGCTTTCGACCCGCGAAACGGTAAGCGGAATGAGCCGACGCAAGTCGCCAGGCGGCAGTTCTTCGGGAATGCAGAAACTCTCGGTCTTGCTGCCACTGCGCGGTCCGAGCACAACCGGGCAATCAAGTTCAGCGAGTTTCCGGGCAAAGCCATCCGGAACAATTGGCAGCGTGGGGACTATTACTGCCTTGTAATCGCTCAGATCGGCATCCGGGCCGATGATGTCGATATCGAGGCCGATCTGGCGAAAAGCGGAATACCACTCGTAGACGAGCTCAAGATAGCGGAAGCTCTTCCCCTGTGGCTGGATCCCGCACACCCATGCCGCTTCATAGGAAAACACCAGCGCGACCGGTGCTTGGCTCAATTCCTGCGGACCAAGCTTGGCGATCACCTCCGCCGCCTCGCGCGCTTCCTTGGCGGCGGGCGCGTCCGCGCTGTCGGGACGCAGCAGGCCAGCATGCATCTGTTCCTGAGCGAACGGAGCCTGCCGCCAGCGGAAATAGCTGATGAACTCCGCCCCGTGGGCCATCGCTTCCAGCGTCCAGAGCTTGACCATTCCGGGTAGCGGAGCGGGATTGAAACGTGCCCAGTTCACCGGACCGGGCTGTTGCTCCATCACGCCCCAGCGACCGTTTGAGCAACCGCGATAAAGGTCATGGTGGAAGGCCGCGATATCCGGGTGTCCTTGTCGCAGATAGGCTCGTTTGTCCTCCTCGCCGAACCAGAATTGCTCGAGGAAGCCCAGCGGATAGCTATCCCATGAAGCGATATCGATATCGCGCCCAACATCATAGTGGTCGAACTCGGTGAAGAACCCCATGAAATTGTGCGTGATGTCACGGTCGGGCGAGTGACTGCGGATGATTTCGACTTGAGCGCGGTTGAAGCTGGCCACTTCGTCCGATGCGAAACGGCGATAATCGAGCCAGTGCGCAGGATTGGCCTCGGTCACTGTGAGGTTGGGCGGATCGACCTCATCAAAAGATCGATACTCCATGCTCCAGAAGACATTGCCCCACGCTGTGTTGAGCGCGCTGACATCGCCATACTTTTCAGCGAGCCAATGACGGAAGGCAGAAGCGGCATGGTCTGAAAAGCTGAGCACGGTGTCATGGCATCCGTATTCGTTGTCGGTCTGCCACATGACGATTGCTGGATGCGCGCCATAGCGTTCAGCGAGCGCAGTTACGATCCGGCTGCATTCCCCTCGATAGCCCAAGTGTGAGAAGCAATAGTGGCGCCGCGATCCGAACCCGCGCGGCCGCCCGTCCTCGCCGATCGCGACCATGTCGGGCATCTGATCGACGAGCCATTTCGGCGGCGTAGCCGTCGGCGTTCCGAGGATGATATTCAGTCCTGCCGCATGCAGTGTCTCGATTGCCCGATCGAGCCAGATCCAGTCATAACGTCCCGGTGCAGGTTCGATCCGGCTCCATGCAAACTCCCCTATCCGCACGAGCGACAGTCCCATTTCTGCCATGCGCCGCGCATCGTCGGCCCACATTTCTTCGGACCAGTGCTCCGGGTAGTAACAGCAGCCGAGTTTCATCGGGCACATCCTTCACAATAAGCGGCGCACGCGTTTCACGCTGAAAGGATAAGAATGCAAGTCTGCCAGTTGTTGAAACATGTCTAAAGCCAACGTCGAAGAATGGCTCCATTTGATCCATTTACACATATAAAAATATCTTTATATCCCTTCGGACGATGAGCGTCGATACCATCTTTCGGGCCCTTGCCGATCCAACCAGGCTGCGTATTGCGCGGTTGCTGGGAACCATGGAGCTCGCCGTGGGTGAGCTCGCGCAGGTGCTGGGGCAGAGTCAACCACGGGTGTCGCGGCATGTTGGTATTTTGTGCGATGCGGGTCTGGCGGAGCGCCGCCGTGAGGGCAGCTGGGTGTTTCTGCGCGCGCCAGCGGGCGACGATATCTCTGTCTTAGTCGAAGCTGTGGCGCGGTTGCTGGCGATTGCCGAACGCGAAGATGCCGGTTTTGCGAAGGCCTGTGAAGACGATCGGCGCAAGCTCGCATCCATCCGCAATACCCGCGAAGCCAACGCTGAGGACTACTTTGCCGAACATGCAGGCGAGTGGGATGAACTGCGCGCGATGCACAGCCCGGACACACTCGTCGAAGAGGCCTTGATCGAAGCGTTGGGGGCATCCCAGCTCGGCAGCCTGCTCGATATTGGAACCGGCACAGGGCGTATGGCGGAACTGTTCGCCCCGAACGCCGAGAGAATTGTCGCTCTCGATAAGAACCTGGAAATGCTGCGGGTCGCCCGGGCCAAGCTTCAACACCTGCCGGCCGACCGGATCGAACTGGTTCAAGGAGATTTTGGGGACCTCCCGTTTGATGCCGCCAGCTTTGATACGATCCTGTTGCATCAGGTTTTGCACTTTGCGCAGGAACCGGAGCAGGCGCTGGCAGAGGCGGCCCGTGTTACCCGACCGGGCGGACGGATCGCAATTGTCGACTTTGCAGCACATGACCGGGAGGAGCTCCGCACGCGTCATGCCCATGCGCGGCTGGGATTCTCGGACCGGCAACTGCGTGACCTTCTCCGCAGCGCTGGGTTCTCAGCAAAGGCTCCTATCGCACTTGATGGGGGCGAACTCGTGGTCAAGATCTGGATTGGCGCGCGCCGCAGCGCGGGCCCTGTTGATGCCGCTATAGCGCCTTCCCACAGCGAGAAATCCGCGTGACCTCAATTCTCGATCAGCAGCGCGAAAAGCGCACGGCGCATGATGCGCCTCTGTTTTCCGGCCTGCCCGGAGATGTGGAGATCAGCTTCGAGTTCTTTCCGCCCAAAACGGACAAGATGGCTGAGACGCTATGGGATAGTGTCGCCACGCTTGGACCCCTTGGGCCTCGCTTCGTGTCTGTCACTTATGGTGCCGGCGGATCGACCCGCGAGCGCACGCATGAGCAGGTTGTGAAATTGCAGAACGAGGTTGGCATTCCTGCTGCTGCACACTTGACCTGTGTCAATGCGACCCGCGAAGAGGTCAACGAGGTTGCACAGCATTACTGGGAAAGCGGCATCCGTCATATCGTCGCCCTTCGCGGCGACCCGCCTGACGGAGCCAGCCAATACTCGCCGCATCCAGGCGGCTACGCCAATGCGGCTGAATTGATTGCAGGTCTAAAGGAAATCGCTCCGTTCGAGATTTCGGTTGCCGCTTATCCCGAAGTCCATCCGGACTCGCCCGATGCGCAGACCGATATCGACAATCTGAAGCGCAAGTTCGATGCGGGCGCGACCCGAGCGATCACGCAGTTCTTCTTCGATCCGGAGTGCTTTTTCGAGTTTCGCGAACGCGCGGCAGCGGCCGGTATCGAGGGGGAGATCACCCCGGGGATCATGCCGGTGATGAGCTTTGCCGCAGTTCAGCGCATGTCTGGCCTGTGCGGAACAGCGATCCCTGAATGGATGGAAGGGCTGTTCGATGGTCTCGATCAGCGCCCGGCCGCGCGTCAATTGGTCAGCGCCACCATCGCTGCGGAGCTTTGCCGAAAGCTCTATGCGGGGGGCGTTCGCCATTTCCACTTCTACACACTCAACCGTGCCGAGCTGAGCTATGCAATCTGCCACATGCTCGGGAAACGACCTGCCGGAGACAAGACATGAATGCGCGCCAAAGGTTGCAAGAGGCGGCCAAAGAGCGCGTATTGATCTTTGATGGCGCGTTCGGAACGCAGATCCAGGAGCGCAAGCTGTCGGAGGAAGACTATGCCGGCGATCTCGGACTCAAGGCGGATCAAAAGGGTAACAATGATATCCTTGCGCTCACCCGACCTGATGTAATTCAGGACATTACGCGCGCCTATCTCGAAGCGGGTGCGGATATGGTCTCGACCAATACGTTTTCCGCCAATCGCATCAGTCAGGCTGACTATGCCGCTGAGGACCAGGTGGCAGCGATCAACGTCGCATCGGGCAAGATCGCGCGCGAACTCGCGGATGAGTATCAAGCCAGAGACGGGAAACCACGTTTCGTCGCAGGTGCGATCGGCCCGACCAACAAGACGCTCTCTCTCAGTCCCGATGTCGAGGACCCCGGATTTCGCGAGATTGACTTTGATGAACTGACAGCAATCTACAAAGAGCAGGCCGCCGCTCTGATTGAAGGCGGATGCGACTTCATCCTGATTGAGACCGTGTTCGATACGCTGAATGCCAAGGCTGGCGTGATGGCGGTGAAGCAGCTCGAAGCGGACTTGGCCAAAAAAGAACCGGGCCGCGAAGTGCCTGTGATGATTTCTATGACGCTGACCGACCTTTCCGGGCGCAACCTTTCAGGCCATACGGTCGAGGCATTCTGGTATGCGGTTCGCCACGCAAAGCCGGTGACCATTGGCCTCAATTGCAGCTTTGGCGCAGACCAACTTCGACCGCATGTACAGGTTCTGTCGGGCATCGCCGATACGCTGATTCTGGCTTATCCCAATGCCGGCCTGCCCAACGAGCTGGGCGAGTATGACGAGTTGCCCGAAACGACTGCCGGACTGGTCAAACAATGGGCGAAGAACGGTCAGGTCAACATCCTCGGCGGCTGTTGTGGCTCTTCGCCTGAACACATTCGCCAGATCGCAGCGTCGGTCCGGGGGCTGACACCTCGTGCAGTCCCGCAACCCGAAACGGCTATGCGTCTTTCCGGCCTTGAAGCGTTTGTGGTGGCCGCCTGACCATGAATCAGCAATCGAGTTCTGCGCGTTTCATCAATATCGGTGAGCGCTCCAATGTGACCGGGTCGGCGCGGTTCAAGAAGCTTATCATGGCCGACGATTATGCCGCCGCAGTCGAGGTGGCGCGCCAGCAGGTCGAAAACGGCGCGCAGGTGGTTGACGTCAATATGGATGAAGGGCTGCTCGATGCGGTCCACGCCATGACAACTTTCCTGAAAC
>JBCAXQ010000181.1:0-6097 GCA_038534015.1 Pseudomonadota bacterium
GGATAATCGGCTGGAAGATTCCAGCGCGCCCGATACTCTTCGGGAGTCATGTCGTAATTGGTGCGCAGGAATCTTCCAGCCGATTATCCAATGGTTGCTCCCAATTATGCGGAGAAGCGCCGTGAGCTGGCTAAGAAGATCGGTCTGGGACGCAAGCCTGGCGCCCGTCGCGGCCGCCGCAAGAAATAGGTTTGCTGGCGCGATCTCACTGATCGAAGCCGTCAACTTGAGATAAGAGCCCTGTCTCGGTAAAGAGGCAGGGCATCTTTCTAATTGGGGTGAGTGTTGGTCCAGAAAATCGATCTTGAGCAATTGTGTGCGGAAAAGGGTCTGCGGATTACCGAACAGCGGCGGGTAATTGCACGTGTGCTGTCGGAGAGCGATGATCATCCAGACGTCGAAATGCTGCATGAACGTGCGTCGCAGGTCGACCCAAAGATCTCGATCGCGACAGTTTATCGCACAGTTCGCCTGTTCGAAGAAGCCGGCATTCTCGATCGCCATGACTTCGGTGACGGTCGATCACGCTACGAACCCGTGCCCGAGGCACACCACGATCATCTGATTGATGTCGAAACCGGCAATGTGGTCGAATTCGTCGATCCGGAAGTCGAAGAGTTGCAACGCCAGATTGCCGAGAAGCTGGGTTATCGCCTGGTGGACCATCGGATGGAACTCTATGGTGTGCGGCTTTCCCGTGACAACTGAGCAGGAAGACAAAAAATGGGCGCTGCGCGTCGCAGCCGCTCGAGGTGAAGATACTCCGATATCGGCCATTGGCTGGCTTCGTATAACGATGCGAACGCTGGCTCTGCTGGCTTTAATTCTTGTCTTCGTGCCACTGCACTATTTTTACCGCATTTTCGCCTATGGCTCTCCGTTCCCAATGCTGTTTCTGCGCTATGCAGCGCGGGTCTCTGGAGCCAAGGTCGAAATTGCCGGTACGCATCTGAAACGAGACGTGTTCTATGTTGCGAACCACGTCTCCTGGATCGACATATTGTCCATGGCCGGGGCCTGCGGGACAGCATTTGTCGCGAAGGCCGAATTGGCGACCGCCCCGATGGTGGGCTGGCTTGCATCGCTTAATCGGACTGTTTTTGTGAAACGCGAACACCGGCTGGGTGTCGCGGAGCAGATCAATGCCCTGAAAGAGGCCCTGGCCGACAATTGGTCTGTTACTGTCTTTCCCGAGGGCACGACGACAGACGGCCAGTCGCTTCTGCCGTTCAAGACGAGCATGCTCAGCGTGCTCGAACCACCACCACCTGGGGTCCTCGTCCAGCCGGTCTTCCTGGAGTATGGCGAAGTCGCCGAATGGATTGGCTGGATTGGAAACGAAAGCGGCCTCAACAACGCCAAGCGAGTTCTTGCACGCAAAGGCACCTTCAGGCTCCGCGTTCACTTCCTTGAACCCTTCAGCCCCGAAGACTTCCGCGGCCGCAAAGCGATCGGCAAAGAATCCCGCCGCCGGATCGAAGAGGCATTGCTGGAATCGCTGGGCAAGCCGCTGCGTGACTTCGCCCACGACGTTGCGCCGGTCCGCTACGAGGCTCCAGAAGACGCTGACGGCGTAGCCGCAGTAAAAAGATCCGCGTCCGAAAACGCTGGCTAGAGCCCTGCGCGTACCAGCCAGTCGTGGAACAGCCGGACTGGGCGCGTTTCAAGTGCGGTCGGCTTGCACACGAACCAATAACTGTATGGGCTTTCAACCTCGAGGCCGAAAAGGTCGGTCAAGCGGTTGTCATTTGCTCTGCGCAAGTGATCATCATGCATGATGGCGATGCCCAAGCCCTGCGCTGCGGCCTCCAGCATAAGCTGACCTGAATCGTAGTGATCGATCGCCGAAGGATCGAAATCTGCCAAGTTTAGCGCCTGTTTCCAGGCTTCAAAACTCGCAGGAAGTTCATTGTGGATCAGGAAGGTCTGTTTCTCCAACGCTTCGCGGTCGACGCTTGGCCCAACCCGTTCTGCAATCTCTTTGCTGCATATCGCATGGACAAGATTGTGATCCAGCCGAACCGCATGGAGCCCGGTGTCTGGTCCGCGTGACAGGATAATTGCAGCATCCAACGTATCGCCGACCCGACCTTCAAGGTGGGGCCCTGTATCAATATCGATGTGTAGCAGCGGGTGTCGCTTCCGCAGTTCACCCAATCGCGGGAACAGACGCTGGCTGCCGAACAACGGCAACACACCCAACCGCAACCGCAGCAGAGAAATGTTGTCCGATTGGCTCTCCACCGCACGCGCGAGCGCTTCCAGGTGTGGATTGACTGCTTCGTAGAAAGCCTGTCCCTCGTCGGTCAATTGCATCGATTGGCGTGCACGAGTGAACAGTTTTTTCCCGACGAACTCTTCCAGATTGGTGATCCGACGCGACAAGGCGGACGGACTTAGACCAATTTCCTCGGCCGCTGCGCGCGCGGACCCAAGGCGCACCGTGCGCATGAAAGCTTCAAGCGCGCGAAGAGGCGGAAGACGACGTGATGGCATGATCAACTCCTTGCTTGGAGGAGTTACGAATGTCGAGAAACTTGGATGCAAAAAATCGAAGAAAAAAATCTCTTTTTGCGATTAAGTTGCAATTTCCACATTTTCTGGAGCGTGCAACCTCAGCCGGGTCACATGCGTTTCGTTTCCAGCCGTCACCTCAATCCGCCATCCGCTGGAATGTTCCACCAAAGCTCCAACTGGGGGAACCTGTTCGGCGAGAACGAATGCCAGCCCCCCGAGTGTATCGACGGACTCTTCGACCTCGGCGAGCCGCGGGTCCACCATTTCTGCGACATCCTCCAACTCCGCGCGGGCATCGCAATCCCACATCCCCTCACCAATAGGTACGATCAACGCCTCTGGCGTTTCGTCATGCTCGTCCTCGATTTCGCCTACTATTTCTTCAACCAGGTCCTCAATGGTGATCAGGCCATCGGTGCCGGAGAACTCATCAAGCACAATCGCCAGATGCACTCGCCGCGCTCGCATATCGGCGAGCACGTCCAGCGCGCCGCGTGCCTGCGGGACATAGAGCGGCTGACGCATCAAAGTCGTCCAGTCTTTGGGCGGAGCCTTGCCATTCGCGAGGTAGGGGAACACGTCCTTGATGTGGACCATACCAATCACATCATCGAGCGTTTCGCGATACACAGGCATGCGCGAGTGGCCATTCTCACTAAACGCCGCAACCAATTCTTCCCAGGTTAGAGTGGCGTCAACAGCAACTATCTCTCCGCGCGGGACGGCGACATCATCGGCGTCATGCTCGGAAAAGTGCAGGAGATTGCGCAGCATCTGGCGTTCGACAGGGGAGAGATCGCCGCCGCCATTGCCGTTATCATCCTCGTGATTGTCGTCGTTCTCATCTTCGTGAACGTCGATTGCCTCTTCGAGCTGCGCGCGCAAAGAACGATCACCGTCGCCGGCACCGACCAGTTTTCTAAGAGCGAGACCCATGTTTGACCACAGGCCGCTGCTACTCTCCGCTTCTCCTGCGGCAGGTTGGGAATCGGGCATGGCCCCTTAGTGATTACTCCTCTTGGTCACGATCACCATATGGGTCAGCGATACCCATTTTTGCAAGTATGCGCGTTTCCAAAGCTTCCATTTTTTCCGCATCCGCGTCCGAAGTCTCATGATCGTACCCGGCGAGGTGGAGCATCCCGTGAACGATCAGGTGGCCTGCGTGGTGCTCGAGTGGGATAGATTTCTGTTCGGCCTCGCGGTCACAAGTCTCATAGGCCAATGCGAGGTCACCTAGCATGATCGGCGGCCCTTCAGATTCGAGCGCGAGCAGTTCGTCGCGCGCAAGCATGGGAAAGCTGAGCACGTTTGTCGGCTTGTCTCGCCGACGCCATTGGCGATTTAGCGCGTGAACTTCGGCGTCGCTCGTGAACACCAGGCTGGTTGTCAGACGCTTGTTGGCTAGCTCTGGTGCCCCGCTGGCTGCTGCCTTGACCGCGCGATGCGTTAGCACTTCCCACTCACCTGCAGGCCAGCTTTCTATGTCTAAATCGAGTTCCAACCCTACGCGTCCGGTCCCTCATAGGCCTCAACAATCCGGCCAACGATCGGGTGGCGCACAACGTCCGCAGCAGTGAAGCGTGTAACAGCAATGCCTTCAACGCCTTCCAGCCGGTCGACCGCATCTGCAAGTCCGCTCATCCGGTCACCACCGGGAATGTCGACCTGCCTTGGATCGCCACAAACCACCATCTGGCTGTTCTGGCCAAAACGGGTGAGGAACATTTTCATCTGTTCGCGCGTGGTGTTTTGCGCTTCGTCGAGGATTACAAAAGCATCGGCAAGCGTCCGTCCCCGCATGAAAGCTATGGGCGCAATCTCAATTTCGCCAGAAGCAATCCGTCGTTCGACCTGCTCGGGAGGCATGCAATCATACAGCGCATCGTAAATCGGACGCAGGTATGGATCCACCTTTTCCTTCATATCCCCGGGGAGAAATCCCAGCTTCTCGCCAGCCTCCACCGCCGGGCGCGAGAGGATCAGGCGCTGAACGCTGCCGCTGATCAACTGACTAACCGCTTGGGCGACCGCCAGGTAGGTCTTGCCCGTGCCGGCAGGTCCGAGCGCGAAGATCAACTCGTCACGCGCAAGCTGGCGCATATAGGGGATCTGGTTGGCTGATCGCGGAACAATCGTCTTGCGCCGCGTGCGGATCATGATCGGGGGTTCTTCTTTTTCGCCCGAGATGATCCCTTCCAGCGTTGGTTCGTTAGACATGGCTATGAGAGACTCGATTGCACCGGCATCGAGATCCTGCCCCTTTGCCAACCGGTCATACATCGTCTGAAGGGTATCGCGCGCACGGGCGACAGCATCTTCGGGACCTTCGATCATGACCTTGTCACCGCGGGCGTGGATGAACACGCCGAGCCTGTTTTCGACCTGGACCAGATTGGCGTCGAATTGCCCGAACAGCGCGCCGAGCAGCGACTGGTTTTCGAAACTGACTTCGGCCTTGGCCCTTCTTATCTGGTTTGGGCGAACATCGCTGCCCGAAGCATTGGACTGGATCGGGTCTGGCACGACCGCCGGATCGATTGCACTTGATGGTCTACGGCCCATGCGTCTCCCTATTCTCGGTCATTGACCTATGGCCTTTTCCTCGAGTCGGAAAGGTAAGCAGGCGCGGGAGCAAAGCAAGTTGTGGGCCTCCACACAGTGGTGGAAAGTCACGATGATGTAACAGCGTGGTCAGGCTGAAACAGACTGGCGAAGCGCGCCTTTGATCGAATTCGGCCCCGCTTCAGCGAGCTCAACCTCGACAAGGTCGCCGATCTCCGCCGCCCCTTCAAACCAGACGCTTTGGAGCCACGGTGACTTGCCAAGCCATTGCCCGTCAAACTTGCCTTTGCGCTCGATAAGGACGCGGCACGTCTTGCCCTCGCTGGCCCGATTGAACGCTATCTGGTCGCGGTTGAGCCGTTCCTGCAGTCGCTGGAGCCGCTCGTCCATAACCTCGCGCGGAACCTGATTATCCATCGTTGCCGCAGGCGTGCCGGGACGCGGCGAGTATTTGAAACTGTAAGCCTGCGCGTAGCGGACTTCATCCACGATGCGCAGAGTGTCTTCGAATTCATCATCGGTCTCGCCGGGAAAGCCGACGATAAAGTCACCAGACAGCGCAATATCAGGGCGCACCGCACGGAACCGCTCGAGCAGCCGCAAATAGCTCTCCGCCGTGTGCGATCGATTCATCGCCTTAAGCACGCGATCATTGCCAGACTGCACCGGCAGATGGAGATAGGGCATCAGCTTGTCGACTTCGCCATGCGCTGCGATCAGCGCATCATCCATGTCGTTGGGGTGGCTGGTGGTGTAGCGGATGCGCTCCAGCCCATCGAGATCGGCCAGCGCGTGGATCAGACCGGCGAGGCCCACCACCCTGCCCTTCTCGTTTTCACCAGACCAGGCATTCACGTTCTGCCCCAGAAGCGTGATTTCGCGCGCGCCAGCCTCGATCAGTTTGCGAGCTTCAATAATCAAATCACTGAATGGTCGCGAAATTTCGGCTCCGCGCGTATAGGGCACCACGCAATAAGTGCAGAACTTGTCGCACCCTTCCTGAACCGTGAGGAAG
>JBCAXQ010000182.1:0-6096 GCA_038534015.1 Pseudomonadota bacterium
GCCCGCGTGGTTCCGTGCCCGGCGGCTGTTCGGCGAGCAGCAATCCCTCTGTTCCGATCCTTTCCTGCAGATCCTCGTGCTGCGGGGGATAGGCAATATCAATCCCGCTTGCGATCACGCCGATAGTTGAAG
This sequence comes from Pseudomonadota bacterium, assembly GCA_038534015.1. Taxonomy (GTDB): domain Bacteria; phylum Pseudomonadota; class Alphaproteobacteria; order Sphingomonadales; family Sphingomonadaceae; genus Erythrobacter. Next base: position 133 of record JBCAXQ010000182.1, read on the forward strand.
GGAACGCGCCCTCATGGGCGGCTCCATCGATCCCGCGAGCAAGCCCCGAAACGACCGTGTACCCCTCGCCAGCCAGCGTGCTCGCAAACTCCCGCGCCAGCTTAGTCGCCGCTGCCGATGCATTGCGAGCTCCGACCATCGCGACGCAGGGCCTATTCGCATGGTCGAGATTGCCCCGAAAGGTCAGGATGGGCGGCGCGCTCTCTAATTCTCCCAATAGCGCTGGATAGTCCGGCTGGTCATGAAACATGTACCGTGCGCTGGCTCCGCGAACATTCTCAACTTCACGCTCGATCTTGTCTTTTGGTGCTGGTTGATACGAGCGCTTTCCGCGTGCCCCGAGCTCGGGCAAAGCGTCCAACGCTTTCGCGGCAGTACCAAACCGACCCAAGAGCTGGCGATAACTGACTGGACCGATATTGGGTGACCGCAACAGGCGGATGCGCGCAAACGCTTCCTGCTGCGACAACGCATCCGTCATTTCTTGCCGCCTATCTTGGGTTCTTCACCCTTGAGCAGACGCCCAATGTTCTCACGGTGGAGATAGACAATCAGGCCAGCGATCGCCGCCAGAACCGGGAAGAACTGCGGGTAACCGAAAAGCGGAGCCGCTGCGGCGGCAGCCACCACCGCGCTCATCCCCGCGAGTGACGAAATACGAAAAATGCCCAGCATGCTGAGCCATATCCCGGCATAGGCAAGTCCAATCGGCCAGGCGAGGCCGAAAGCCACACCTGCGTTCGTCGCTACGCCCTTACCGCCTTTGAAACCGAGCCAGACCGGATAACAATGCCCGATCACCGCAGCACCGGCGGCGAAGGCCATGGCGACGCTGCCCCAAAGCTGTCCAGCGATAAAGACCGGCGCAAATCCCTTGAACAAATCAAGCAGCAACGTGCCCGCCGCAAGACCTTTATTACCGGTCCGCAGCACGTTGGTCGCGCCAATATTGCCGCTGCCGATCTGGCGCACATCGCCCATACCCGCCGCTTTGGTCAGCAGCAGGCCAAACGGGATTGAGCCGAGCGCGTAGCCAAGCAGTGCTGCGTAAATCGATTCCATTTCGGCGGTTCACCCCATTCAGACGGCTTTTCTTTTCTCGCTGCCTAAGTAATAGACCGCGCCTCCACAAGGATATGGCGGGCAGAAACAACCATTACCGAGGCAACTTCCCCGATATTGCTGTTCGATACTGGCGTCGGCGGCCTGACCGTCCTGGCCGAGCTGCGCAAGGTTTTGCCAGAGGCTCCGGTGATTTTCGCAGCGGATTATGCCGGCCAGCCATATGGCAAGAAGACAGAGGCGCAGGTCTCCGCCCGTGTCGCCGGATTGCTAGGGCGGATGACCGAGCGGTATCGCCCTCGCCTGGCCTGCATCGCCTGCAACACGGCAAGCACGATAGCGCTGGGCAATGTCCGTGACGTGCTGGAGATCCCGGTTGTCGGGACGGTACCAGCCATCAAGCCAGCCGCCGAGGCGACCAGGACCGGTGTGATCGGATTGCTGGGCACAGCCGGCACGATCCGCCAGGGCTATATCGACGATCTTGAGCGCGACTTTGCTTCGGATAAAACCTTGCTGCGCCATGCAGCCCCTGAACTGGTAGACGAGGCCGAAAAGAAACTTCGTGGCGGCAGTCCGGATCGCAAAGTGCTGGCGGCTGCGCTGAATGGCCTGACAGAACATCATGGAGGGTTGTTCTTGGACCATGTCATACTGGGCTGCACCCATTTCCCGTTGTTGAAGGATGACCTTGAGAATGTGGCGGTGTTCGACCTCGGATGGTCGCCCGATGTCCGATATGTCGATGGGTCGGCCGGCATAGCGCGGCGGATCGCGCATTTGCTCGAAGACCAATCTTTGGAACGCATTGGACCTGATCGCGCCATCACCACAGGTGAATTCCAACCGTTCCAGGAACTTGCACCTGTCCTTAAGAGTTACGGGATCGATCAGATTGAGCGGTTTTAATCGCTGGCATTCTCGCGAGTCGTTCGCAAAGATCGCAGTAGAAATAGTCGAACAGAATCACTAAATCCGCCCGACTTGATTTCGACCCCCGGGGCAAAGCAGCGCGAGTTTCGTTACGTGAATTACGACCAAATCTTCGACCAGGCGATCGATCGCCTCCGCGAGGAAGGGCGGTACCGCGTCTTCATCGATATCATGCGCAACAAGGGTTCTTATCCCAATGCGCGCTGTTTCCACGGGCACAACGGACCCAAGCCGATCACCGTATGGTGCTCGAATGATTACCTCGCCATGGGCCAGCACGACAAGGTCATCGGCGCGATGGAAGACGCGCTGCATGATGTTGGCGCAGGCTCTGGAGGCACGCGCAATATCGGCGGCAACACACATTTGCATGTCGAGCTGGAAAACGAGCTGGCCGAGCTTCATGGCAAGCAAGGCGCGCTGCTGTTCACATCGGGCTATGTTTCCAACGACGCGACCCTTTCGACACTGGCCAAGCTTCTTCCCGGATGCGTGATCTTCTCAGACGAGTTGAACCATGCCAGCATGATCGCGGGCATCCGCAATTCGGGCTGTGACAAGCGCGTTTTCCGCCACAACGATCTTGACCATCTCGAAGAATTGCTTGCTGCCGAAAACGCAGACACACCCAAGCTGATCGCGTTTGAAAGCGTGTATTCAATGGATGGCGATGTCGCGCCGATCCACGCCATTTGCGACCTGGCCGAGAAATACAATGCGCTGACCTATATCGACGAGGTCCACGCGGTCGGCATGTATGGCGAGCATGGCGGCGGCATTTCAGAGCGTGATGAAGCCGCCCACCGCATCGACATTATCGAAGGCACTCTGGGTAAGGCATTCGGCGTGATGGGCGGATACATCGCTGCGGACACCCGCGTGATCGACTGCATCCGCTCCTATGCACCGGGCTTCATCTTCACCACGTCGCTGAGCCCTGTCTTGGTCGCCGGCGTGCTGGCAGCGGTGAAGCATCTCAAGAAAAGCTCGGAAGAGCGCGATGCCCAGCAAGCCAACGCCGCTATGCTCAAGCAGAAGTTTGCAGACGCTGGGCTGCCGGTGATGGACACGGTGACGCATATCGTGCCGCTGATGGTTGGTGATCCGGTGCGCGCCAAGAAGATCAGCGATATTCTGCTGGCCGAATACGGTGCCTATGTGCAGCCGATCAACTTCCCGACTGTCCCGCGCGGAACCGAACGCCTGCGGTTCACGCCTGGCCCCAGGCATACCGAGGAAATGATGGCGGATCTGACCGATGCGCTGGTTGAAATCTGGGACCGGCTGGAATTGCAGCTCGCCGAGGCGGCGTAAAGTTATCGGGCCGAGAAGCAACTCCCCTTCGGCTCAACAAACGGCTTTCGTTAAGTTGAGTACTTCAACCGCTCGAACGGAATGACGAGTATTTCGCCCTCATTCGGTCCTTCGGGAATGCGGAAATAGACGGTAAAGCTATCCTCATCGGTTTGCTCGAACGTGATCCCATTGAACCTCAGCATGCCCTTGCCCTTCCCCAGAAGCGGGCGGTGAATTACCTGCTCACGCTCTTCCCAACCGGTTAGATCATAGTTGAAGTGCTTCACGCGATAGGCGACGTGGTCTCCCACCTCTGCAAACGTGGTGATTTCGTAGAACAGGACGGTATCGCCCTGCCACGACCGGACGAATCCCGGCATGTGACCGACTTCTTCCGCCAGAATAACATGCTGAACAGTGTGCCCGGGTCCCCGCGAGCCAACCCAGGTACCTTCCATCCAAGCAAGGTCATCAAGCGTAGATGGCGTTGGCTCACGGCCTTCGGACAATGTCCAGACCTTGTCTTTGAGGTCCCCACCCGCGCCATCGGAACCTGAATCTGCATTTGCCTGAAAGCCCATCACCATAAGGCAAAGCGAACAAATCAGTCCTATGCATTTCATATCGGCGCCTTTCTGTGGTTTGGTTAAGCAGCAGTCTGCATACGCATGGACGGAATGCACGTTCTTTCTCTTCATTTCGCAAGACGATGATTGAACGAACAGCCTCGCCGTAGCGGATTTTGCATAGCTCAAAGGGTAGGCTAGCTCTGCTCTGGAACAAACTCGGAGAGACATCAGTGGGCGGTAACGAGAACCAGACGTTTGAAGAGGTCGTGCGCGGGCGCAAATCGATCCGTGGCTATCTCGACAAGCCTGTTCCGAGGGAGCTGATCGCGGAAGTCCTCGCGCTCGCCATGCGCTCTCCCACTTCGATGAACACCCAGCCCTGGCACTTTCATGTGATCACCGGTGAGCCGCTCGACCGCATTCGCAAGGGCAACACCGAACGCATTCTTGCCGGCGAGCCTGACAGCCGCGAGTTTCGCCGTGGAGAGCCATTTGCAGGCGTCCACCGCGAGAGGCAGATAGAAGTCGCCAAGCAATTGTTTGCCGAAATGGGGATCGCGCGCGACGACAAGGACGCAAGGCAAGACTGGGTGCTGCGCGGCTTCCGTCAGTTCGACGCGCCTGTCTGTGTCATCGTAGCCTACGACCGTGAGCTCGGAACCAGCGACGACACCGCATTCGACTGTGGAGCGGCAACCACCGCGCTCGTCAATGCGGCATGGTCACGCGGACTCGGCTGCGTGATCAACTCACAAGGGATCATGCAAAGTCCGGTCGTGCGCGAACATGCTGGCATCCCCGATGATCAGGTCATCATGAAAGCGGTCGCGATGGGCTGGCCCGACCCGGATTTCCCCGCCAACGCGGTGTACACACCCCGCAAAGACCCAGAGGACGCCGTGCGGTTCGTGGGGTTTGACTAGCTAGTCAGTCAGGACTTCCGATGTCTCTGCAGCCCTCTCAATATAGGGCAGCGCTTCGACAAGCTCGTAGCCCGGCATTGCTCGAACAAAGTGCTTTAGCCAGGTCGCATGGCCGCTGCCCGCGACCACAAGCACGCGGTCTCCAGCCTCGGCAATCATGTCGATCTTTGCGAACATCTTGGCATTGCGCATGTACCAATAGGCGTTGAGTTCAGCGCCAGGCTGCTGGTCACCATCGCCGATTTTCAGAAGCGAATAATACAGCTTGTGATGCATCGCTTCGATCCGCGCGGTGTCATTGTGCGTGATCAGAGATTCGGCGATTGACTGGTTGGCGAGCTTTGCTTCTTCCTCCTTCGCCATGGCTTGCACCTCGGCGAAGAGCTCTCCGAGAAGCTCCATGTCACCATTTATCTCAGCGAAGGCTTGAACCTTACCCATCGGGAAATAGTTCGGCTCACCCTCAGCCGGTTGTTCATCATACCCGAAGACCGCACCATGGCCGAGTTGCTTGCCAAGCCGATAGCCAATCTGCACACTCTCGTTGCGGGTTGTCTCAAGCAATTCCGCGGTCTGACCATAATCGGGCATTGCGAGCGTCGGCGGCGCAGCTTCGTTTTCAACCGCGATCTTGGTTGGAGCCCAGCCGGCCAGAGCGTTGACCAAGACCTCGATCTCACGCTGTCGCTGATCAGCCAATACATCGTCTACTTCGATATTGACCGCATCCAGCCCGGGATTGGCAAAGTGGTAAACGCCCAGAACCATCAGCTGTATGGGCTCCGGCTCGGGTTCCTCTTGTGCGATGGCTTGCGAACCGAAAGCGGTCAGCCCGACAAACGCACCCAGAACACTCCACCACTTCACACCAGCTCTCCCTAGTGAATTACTGTATTAATACACCAAGGTGAGGCGACGTCAATTCGCCGCGCCGCTCGTGTTCACCACCAGAACGTCTGGTCGTTCTCGGAAGCCATGGCGCCAGCGGGTTCAAGCAGGCGACCATTGGAAGCGTCACGAGCGACCTGCTTCGTTTTCTGAAGCCAGACGTTCTGGTCGTGAACACGAGCGGCGCGGAGAATTGACGTCGCCTCACCTTGGTGTATTAATACAGTAATTCACTATGGAGAGGTGGTATGAAGTGGTGGAGTGTTCTGGGTGCCTTTATCGGGCTGACCGCT
>JBCAXQ010000183.1:0-6087 GCA_038534015.1 Pseudomonadota bacterium
ACTCAAAAGCGCCTGCGCCGGGCTGCGCGCATTGTACTTCTCGATCCACTGGACCGAACACTTCTATTTCGTTTCGATGTCGAAAGCCGCCCTCCATTCTGGGTCACCGCGGGAGGGGAATGCGATCCGGGCGAAAGCTTCAGTGACGCGGCTCGCCGCGAACTGTTTGAGGAAACCGGTATCGTTGCCAATCCAGGACCCGAGATCGCAAGAATCGAACCGGAATTCGTGACCGTGGAAGGCGAACCGGTTAAAGCGGATGAGAGGTATTACTTCCTCCGAGTGGAAAATGATGCGGTCGATACCTCGCGTCACACCGAGCTTGAGCAACGCCTTATGACGCGGCACCGCTGGTTTACCTTGGCGGAGCTGGCCGATTGGCACGAAGCGATCTACCCTGAAATTCTCGCGGAGATTATCGAGGAGAACATGCCTTGATCACGGAAACTATCACGCCGGTCACTCACGACCTGGGCCAGTTCGAAGTTCGTCGAGTGCTCCCTTCACGGCAACGGACCATGGTTGGCCCGTTTATCTTCGTCGATGAGTTTGGACCGGCCGATCTGGCTGTGGGTGCGGGAATGGGTGTGCGCCCTCACCCGCATATCAATCTCGCCACGGTCACCTGGCTGTTCGAAGGGGCTATCGATCATCGCGATAGTCTGGGCACTTTTGCAACGATCCGCCCAGGCCAGGTCAATCTGATGACGGCGGGTAAAGGCATCGTCCATTCGGAACGGAGCCCGGCGGATGAGCGCGACCGTGTCAGCCGGATGTTCGGCATGCAAACGTGGCTTGCTCTGCCTGACGGTCGAGAGGAGATCGAACCTGCCTTCGAAGCGGTCTCGGACCTGCCAGTGGTCGAAGACACCTGCGTCAGAGCCAATGTCATCATGGGGGAGTTATGGGGCATGCAGGCTGCGACCACCACCTATGCCGACACAATCTATGCTGAGATACAGCTTGCCCCAACCGGCGCGATTCCGCTGGAGAACAGCGCGGATGAGCGAGCGGTCATGCTGGTTGAAGGTGAAGCCAAGGTCGATGGCATCGCGCTGAAGCCTTACCAACTCGCAGTGCTCGAACCCGGCCGCAGCATGACGCTGACTAGCAATGATGGCGGGCGGGTTATGCTGCTGGGCGGTGAGGCTTTCACCACGAAGCGCCATGTCTGGTGGAACTTTGTCAGCTCTGATCGTGAGCGGATCAGTCAGGCTAAACGGGACTGGCGTGATGGGCGCTTTCCGATCGTTCCCGGCGATGAGGACGAATTTATACCCTTGCCCGAAGTGCCAAAGACGATCAGCAATCTGTAAACGATTATTCGGGAGAGAATATGGACTATGCGGGCAAGGTCGTCTGGATCACAGGCGCATCATCCGGCATTGGCGCAGCTTTGGCACGCGATGTGGCCGGGCGCGGTGCGCATGTCGTGCTTTCGGGACGAGACGAAGCGCGTCTTTCTGATGTGGCGGCGGATTGCGGGGAGACTTTGCTCCTTCCATTCGATGTCCGCGATGACGCTGCTCTGGCCGACGCCACTGCCCAAGCGATTGGTTGGAAAGGCGGGGTCGATCTCGCATTCGCCAATGCTGGCGTGTCTCAGCGCAGCCGTGCGCTCAAAACCGATATGCAGGTCTATCGCGACATCATCGATATCGACCTCACGGCCCAGATTGCTTTCAGCCAGGGGTTGATCGGACATATGGTTGAGCGCGAATCGGGCGGGCTGGCCTTCATCTCCTCCATCGCCGGGAAAGTGGGCGTGCCCATGCGAACTGCCTATAGCGCCGTGAAGTTCGGCCTGGCTGGCTATGGTGACGCCCTACGCGGTGAACTCTCTCAGACTGGCGTGAACGTCCATATGATCTACCCAGGCTCGGTTGCGACCAATGTCGCGCGCAACGCTATGGTCGGCGATGGCAGCAAGCGCGGCCGCAGCGACAAGGTGATTGACGAAGGTATACCCGCCGACGATGCAGCCATGGCCATGCTCGATGGCATCGCCAAGGGCGAGCGTGAGATAATAGTAGCGCAGGGCATGGAAGCTGGCATGGGCGAAATGCGCCGAACGCCCGACGCGTTGTTTGACCAGGTCGCGGCCATGGTCGCGTCTGGCTACATGGAACGCATGGAAGGCGAGGACTGATATCCCTATGGCCTCCCTCGAACAGAAACGCGTCACGCTCGCCAACGGAATTGAACTCGATGTGGTCGATGAAGGACCAGTCGACGCCCCGGCCCTGATCTTCCTTCATGGTTTCCCCGAAAACCATCGCACCTGGCGGCATCAGATCAAGTATTTCAGCGACCGATTCCGCTGCATCGCGCCTGACCAGCGCGGCTTTGCCGGATCATCCAAGCCGCAGGAGGTCAAGGCCTACACGCCAGACAAGCTGATCGGTGATGTGTTCCTTCTTGCAGATGCGCTTTCGATCCCGAAATTCACAATTATTGGCCATGATTGGGGCGGAGCGATAGCCTGGGGCGTCGCGCTAGGCGGGCAGCATATGCGGGTCGAGCGGGCGATTATCGCCAACGCACCGCACCCGGCCATCTTCCAGAACCTGCTCTACACCCATGCGGGTCAACGCGAAGCCAGCCAGTATATTCGCGGTTTCCGCGATACAGCCAATGATAACCTGATCCGCGAGAAAGGCATCACCGGAATTCTGCTGAAGGAGGTCAATTGGGACCGGCCAAATGCGATGCCACCCGAGGAACGGGATCGCCTGCTGCGCGAATGGGACAATCGCGATGCCTGTTTCGGCATGATCAATTATTACCGAGCGAGCACAATGCATGTGCCCCCGATGGATGCGCCCTACGCCTTGCCTGACGGGTATTCGCCGCCGACATTGCCGCAGCTTACCATTCCAACGCTGGTGATCTGGGCGATGGACGACCTCGCATTGCCGCCAGAAAACCTCGAAGGCCTCGAAGAGATAATCGATGAGCTAACGATCGAGCCCGTGCATGATTGCGGTCACTTCGTCACATGGGAAGCGCCGGACAAAGTAATCGATGCGATAGAAAAATTCCTGCAACCTTGACTGTCTATGGTGGGGACCCACTCAATTTAGGAGCCCCCTATATGACGGACGACAATACTGTTCGCGGACGCGACGTCACGAAGACTTACACCAACGAACAAAACATCCAGAAGCTGGAGCGACTGGTAGAGGCCCTGCGCGAGAACAAAGCGTTCGAAATCCAAGTCGACAACCAGCGCCTCTACGTGCCAGCAGGGACCGAGTTTTCGATTGAACACGAGCAGGAAGGGCCCATGCACGAACTCGAATTCCAGTTCCGCTGGCGCACCGACGAGGGCGACGACTGATTAATCGCGCCTAACGAGCGCGTTCAGTTGCCCCTCAAGCCAATACACGCATAGACTGCATCCGGGTCGCGCAGTTCAATCTACGCGAAGGGGAATCTCAATGCCGACCATCAAAAACCTGGGCGCCATCGCGCTCGGAACAGCGGCAGCTATTGCACTTGCTAGCCCGGGGGCTGCACAGATCCGCGCCGAGCGCATGCAGCCATCGTCGACCGGCCCGACGACATTTCAGTCCGAAGAGATACCCGGTCAGGAAACGATGACCTGCCAACGCTACCTGAACATCGTCTACACCCAGCGCGGGATCGCCTTTTTCTGCGGCCGCGGCGGCAATGCACCCGGACGGATCATGGCGATTGATGAAGCCAAATTTCCAGGTGGGAACGCAGCTGTGATCCAGCTGCTCATGCAGGCGCGCGAAAAGTATCCGGCAGCGTCGGGCGAGCGTCTTCAAGTGCGATATCGCGCTCCGTCGGCCAAGGCTCGGACGATTTGCGACCTCGCGCATATGCCCGATACGGTGGAGTGCGGAGAGGTCGTAAGCCTGCTGTTTTAGGCTCGCTGTTCGCCCGCAAGCCATTCGACCCATGCGCCGTGCGGATGAGCGTGGGCGAGGAGCACCGGCTCCCCTTGCGCGGTTCCATCCCAATAGCGAACTTGCAGTTCGTGGCGGAAAGTCTCGGGGTTGGTCTCGAGCGACACCCAGGCAAGCGGCTTATCCGAAGTCGCTTGCACACCGGCTTCCCCGAAAGCTTGCTCGATCGCTGCCTGAGTTTCAGCAGGCATATATTGCCACATGATCGAATGAAACATGGCGCGCGTGGTGCCTTTGGCCTGAGGCTTGGTGAGCTGCTCGGCTACAAAATCAGCGGCATCCATTTCGACCAGATACGGCGGGTTTTCGCTGGCGAGCGAGATCGCCGCATCAATGCGGACCATCCTTGCGCTGGCATCGGGCCAGACATAGCTCTTGAGCTTGAGTGCGCTGGCAGGGTCGGACAGATCGATTGGCGCGACATCGCAGCCGCCAATCGAGACAATCTCGAGCTCCGAGGCAGGCGGTGACTTCCCTTTCCATTCGGGCACGATCTGCATCGGTGAATTGGCCGGTCCGGTTTCGGTTTCGCCGAGCCGAAAGAAATAGCGATCCATCATCGTGTTCACACCAGCACTAGCACCCAGCTCGAACATCTCGAACCTGGGCACGACATGCTGCGCGACCCACAACAGCCCCGCCATCAGACTGGCCGATCGCCCGGCTTCATTGGTTTGCGGCGGGCCATCCAGCCAGGGAAGCAATTGCGCATCGAACGTCTCGACCAATTCGCAGACCAGCGCATCAACCTGCCCCTGATCAGTGATCTGACCGGAATAAACCCTGGCCAAGCGATTATCCGCGCCGGACAACACCAGATGGTGCAGCCCACCTGCAATCCTGAGTGGCATCGCATCCTTGAGCGTCAGCCCTTGCCAGTTGGCCATTCGCCGACCGGTCGCGGTTTCAGTCTCCCTGACCTTGTCGAGAGAGCGTACTATTCGGGCTGTACACGGTGCGCCGGCCTCAAGAGCGTGATTTGCCTGCCATTCAATCGCAGCAGTGAATTCCTCAAGCTGCATTATCCCCTTTTCACTCATAGAGTTGCCCCCTTTCTGACGTAGCGATCCACCGAAGGGCGTGTTGCCCTTTGCCGTTCCACACCCTAAGTGCCGCGGCGCAATGACGACCACGACCGAAACTACCGGCCAACTTACGTTTGCCGTGCCTAAGGGGCGGATCCTCGAAGAGGCTCTTCCGGTAATGGCGCGTGCGGGCGTCGTGCCCGAGGATGGGTTTCACGACAAGTCCAACCGCAGCCTTTCTTTCGCCACCACGCGCGACGATATGCGCCTGATCAGGGTCCGCGCATTCGACGTCGCCACATTCGTGGCTCACGGAGCGGCACAAATCGGGATTGTCGGTTCGGATGTGGTCGAAGAGTTCGACTATGCCGATCTCTATGCTCCAGTGGACCTGGACATAGGCCATTGCCGTTTGTCCGTAGCGCGCCTAGCCGATGATCCAGCCGCACCGGACAGCGCCAGCCACCTGCGTGTCGCGACCAAGTATCCCAACCTGACCCGCCGCCACTTTGAGCGGCAAGGCATCCAGGCAGAATGCGTCAAACTTAATGGCGCTATGGAGCTTGCTCCGTCTCTTGGACTGGCAAGCCAGATTGTCGATCTGGTTTCTACCGGTCGGACACTGCAGCAGAACGGACTGATCGAAACCGACCGTATCATTGATATCTCCGCGCGGCTTATCGTTAACCGGGCTGCATTGAAAACGGATGTGCGGGTTGCCGAACTCGTTGCCGCATTTCGCGCAGACAGCGAATGCAGGGACGCCGCATAATGCAGAAGTTGAGAACCTCGGATGCCGATTTTTCACGGCAATTCATGAAGATCGTGAACGCGCGTCGCGAGAGCGATAGCGGTGTTTCAGGTCAAGTGATGGACATCCTGCGAACCGTAAAGTCGCGCGGTGATGCGGCGCTGGTCGAATACACCCAGCGTTTTGATGGTTATTCACTGATCGATGACGCTGATTGGGTTGTGACCCGAGAACGCTGCGAAGAAGCCTATAGCCAAATCGAGACGGAGCAAAGGGAAGCGCTCGATCTTGCGGCCACAAGGATCCGCGCATACCATACGGCGCAGCTTCCAAAAGATCGCGACTATGAAGATAATGACGGCGTTCGGCTCGGAGC
>JBCAXQ010000184.1:0-6018 GCA_038534015.1 Pseudomonadota bacterium
TACGCTCTCTGCACCATGCCACGCTGTCCGCATCATAATCGTGAAAATCGATCAAACGAGCGGCCTGTAATCGATTGGATTTTCCTCTTTGAACAGTGTCTCAGGTGTTTCAACCGTTCCCCAGCTGAGACGAACCGAAGGCGTTCGGGCCAACCGGGTCCGCAAAGGCGACTGTCCTCAAGAAGCGAAGCGTTAGGACGCTTCGAGGCCTCCCGCAGCGACGCAACCTTTAGGTCGCATCAGCGAGGATGTCGCACGCCGGATGGGGTGCGGAAAACAAACAACAAATCAATCCATGTGCTTCAAGCCAACCCGCAGGTAATCCCAGCCGGTAACACATGTCAGAATCGCGGCGGCCCAGAGGGTCGTCAATCCGATCACATGCGCCCAGCTTTCGGCGACTGTCTTGCACTGCTCTCCCAGTTCCTGGCAGGGTTGCCCGTGAAGCGCTCCGCCACCGATCAGGGCGCCGAGCGCAATCAATTGAAACGCTGTCTTCCATTTGGCCAGCTTGGACACGGGCACCGACACCTGAATCCCGCCGAGGAATTCGCGCAGGCCGCTCACCGCAATTTCGCGCATCAAAATGATCAGACCGGCGATCACGTGAAAGTCACCGACATACGGCCCACGCAGATACCCCTGAGCGGTCAGCACCAGGATCACAGTCGCGACCATGATCTTGTCCGCAATCGGATCGAGAAAGATGCCGAGCTTGGAAACCGTCCCTTGCGCACGCGCCAGATACCCATCGAAAAAGTCGGTAATGGCAATCAGGCAATACAGGACGAAGCCGATGGCAAAGCCGAGCCGCCATTCCGGCCACCACAGGAAGAATGCGAGCAACGGCAATGCAACAATGCGCGACAACGTGAGAATGTTGGGAAGCGTAAGCATGATCCCTTTCCCCTTAACCGCCAACGGCCCGGCGCAAAAGACAAAGCTTTCGGCTTGTTAACGGCGGCGTATGCCCTATTTGGAACCCTTGGGGAGCGGTACGCCGAGCATTCTGCATGACAACTTCAACGCATTTGCTGCGCCGCAGGCGCTTCCTTCCACTATTCTGCACACAGCTGCTCAACGCCTTCAACGACAATCTCTACAAGACCGCGCTGGTCCTGTTTGTGGTCTACCAGGTGTACAATGATCCCCGACAGGAATTCATCGTCAGCGCGATTGCGACGCTGCTGTTCATGCTCCCGTTCTTCCTGTTTTCCGCATTGGCCGGGCAGCTTGCCGACATGCGCGACAAGGCGGCGATAATCCGCACGGTGAAGATCTGCGAGATCGGCTTGATGTCGATCGGCGCGATCGGCCTGTTCCTGACCTGGTCTGGATATGGGCCGGATTGGCTGGGCATCTATGTGATGATGTTCGCGCTGTTCCTGGCAGGAATTCAGTCAACATTCCTAGGGCCGATCAAATACGCGATCCTGCCACAGCATTTGAAACGGGAAGAGGTCTTGTCCGGCACAGGACTGGTCGAAGCCGGCACCTATGTCGCGATCCTGCTTGGCACGATCCTCGCCGGTTGGATCACAGTCCAGACGGCAACCTGGCTGATCCTGGTCACGGCAGTGGTCGGGTACTCTGTCAGCCGCACTGTTCCACCCGCCCCGCCTCTCGGTGAAGTCAAAAAACTGGATCTCAACTTGTGGCGCTCTTCGATCGAACTGGTGCGCTCGACCATGCATGACCGCCAGATCTATTTCGCGATCATCGCGATCAGCTTTTTCTGGACCATCGGTGCGGTGTTGTTCATCCAGTTCCCCCCGCTCGCAAAGAATGTGCTGTTCGCAAGCCCAAGGGTAGCGAGCCTGTTCCTGGTGATGTTTTCGGTGGGTGTTGCGATCGGATCCGTTGGCATTAACGCCCTTTTAAAGGGCAAAGTCTCCGCGAAATATTCGCCTCTGTCGGTGCTGGTGATGGGTGCGTTCGTTGTCGCTTTCTACCTGTTGCTCAGGTTTTGGAACGGTGACACGTCGAATGGCTTGCTTGGCGTCACCGACTTCGTCGCCCAGCCATTGGCTATTCCACTGCTGCTCTGTCTTCTGGGGATTGCCGTTGCAGGCGGGATGTTCGTTGTTCCGCTCTACGCATTTCTGACGACACGCTGCGCACCTGATGAGGCCTCGCGTACGATTGCAGCCAACAACATCGTCAATGCCGGGGCGATGGTCTTGGGGTCGGTCTTTTCACTGCTTCTGGGTCTGCTCGGTGTGGACGTGGTCGAACAAGTCCTGATGAGTGCAGGCATGTGTCTGATATCGGCTTGGCTGGGCAAGCGCTTGTTTGACGCTGAAAAGGATGGTGCGCTGCTAAGCGCGTAGCGCCCTACCCGCTCAGGCGATGAAGGCGATTATCGCGACGAATGTCGCTACATACACGCTGGTGAAACCTTTCACATCGTCTCGTGTGAGCCGCCAAAGGCTCTCTGCCGGTGCTTCATATTCATCGCTGCGAATATGGGGCGGGAGCGAAGCCCTGAACGGGTGTCGGGCGGTTTCATCGGATAGGACAAGCGATCTGCGCATGACGCTGGCGTTAAGACTTTCTTAACTTTTTGACAGCCGCACATTTGCTCTTTCCCGCGATGGGACAGTTAGCGTGTTTGCTGACCCCGGCTGACGCAATCAGGCGGATTGTCCGAAGCCAATTGCCATACTTTGGGAGGCTAGCTAATCGCCGCGCCAATGGGAGAGCTGAACATGGAAAAAGCCCGACAAACCGCGGCGGAATTGTTGGTCGATTGCCTCGTTGCGCAAAAGAGCGATCGCATCTTTACCGTGCCTGGCGAGAGCTTTCTGGCTGTCCTGGATGCCTTGCATGGCCAAAGCGCGATTGACGTTGTCACCTGCCGTCAGGAAGGCGGAACCGCCTTCATGGCCTGTGCAGATGGAGCCATGACAGGACGACCGGGGATAGCTTTCGTCACCCGCGGCCCCGGCGCAACCAATGCCAGCATTGGCGTGCATGTCGCCCATCAAGACTCGCAGCCAATGATCCTGTTTGTTGGCGACGTTGCACGCGGCATGCGAGATCGCGAGGGGTTCCAGGAAATCGACTTTCCTGCGTTTTTCGCGCCCATCTGCAAATGGGCTGCAAGGATCGATGATCCTGCGCGTATCCCCGAATATATCGCGCGTGCCTACTCGACCGCCATCTCCGGTCGGCCGGGCCCCGTGGTTTTGGCTTTGCCCGAGGACATGCTGTGCGAAGAGCTGACCCCCAACCTCAAGTCGAGGCCGATGGTCACACGTCCAGCCCAGGCCGTATGTCCGGACGCTATGCAGGCGATCTTTGCAATGCTCGGCGATGCAGCAAGTCCGATAGCGATTATCGGAGGGGCGGGTTGGAATACGAAAGCCCGCCAGCACTTCCAGATGTTTGCGGAAAGGATCGGACTGCCCGTCGCCACCGCATTCCGACGGCAGGACGCCATCTCTCCGCAATCAACCGTTTACGCTGGAAACCTTGGCTACGGACCGAATCCAAAGTTGATCGAACGAGTCAAAGCCGCAGATCTTGTGCTGGCGGTTGGAGCCCGACTGGGGGAAGCGACCACGGACGGATATGAAGTTCCAAACGTCGATGGCTCCGATCAAACACTGATCCACATCCACCCTGATCCCGATGAGCTCAATCGTGTCTATCGTGCTGACCTGCCAGTCTGCAGCGCGGTCGATGAATTCGCGGAAGCCGCTGCGCTATGGGAAGACAGCGAGATCATACCTTTCGACGCCGGAGCTGAAGCGAACGCCGAATGGCGATCATGGGCGACGCCTGGTGGGCCAAACGGCCATGCGCTCGATATGGCCATGGCAGTGGGCTTCATGCGTCAGATCCTCCCGCACGACGCGATCATCTGTAATGGTGCAGGGAATTTTGCGGGCTGGTGGCACAGATACTGGCGGTATGATGGTTTTCCGACCCAGCTCGCTCCGACATCTGGTGCGATGGGATACGGTGTTCCGGCAGCCGTGGCCGCCTCCCTCAGGCATCCCGAACGCACCGTCGTGGCTGTCGCAGGAGACGGAGATTTCCTGATGAACGGCCAGGAATTGGCGACTGCCGCGCAATATGATTGTAACTTGATCGTCCTGGTCGTGGATAATGGCGCATACGGCACAATCCGCATGCATCAGGAGCGCGAATATCCGGAACGCGTATCTGCGACAAAGCTATCAAACCCTGACTTTGCCGCCCTCGGTGCCGCCTTCGGCGCATGGTCCGCGTCGGTGGCTACGAATGCCGAGTTCGAAGCGGCACTTTCCCAGGCGAAAGCACGCTCGGGCCTGCGTTTGATCCATCTCGCAATCGACATTGAGCAGCTTGCGGCCAGTGGAGCGTCGATCAGCGGATTGCGGGAACGAACCTGACCTTCACGCTTTCGCCATCTCGCAAATAAGCTTCCACTCATCGGGCTTGATCTTGGCAACCGACAGGCGTGAAAGCCTTACAAGCTCGCAATCGGCGAGCCGGGGCTCTGCCTTGATCTGTTTCAGCGTAACGTGATGATCGAATTTGGTGTGCGGCTTCACCTTGACCGCGGCCCATTTCCCAGTTTCATCCGTCGGATCGAGAATGTCGGAAACCGTGACCTCTGCGATGCCGACAATTTCAAGTCCCTCGCGAGAGTGATAGAAGAAGCATAGATCACCGACTTCCATCGCCTTCAAGTTGTTCTTGGCGAGATGGTTGCGCACGCCATCCCAGACGCCTTCTCCTTCAGCGACAAGATCATCCCAGCCATACTTGAATGGCTCCGATTTGATCAGCCAATAGCCAGGCAAATGCTTTCTCCATGTTTTCGACCTTTGAGCGAGCGGATAACCCAACGTGCATACTTCTGACTAGGGCGACAATGGCCGATTTTTTGAGTTAACCTGATCTTTATTGGCCTCGCGCATACATGCGAGGTTAGCGCAAGTGGGGGACATGGCCGCTTCAGGTCAGACAAAAAAGCACTGTGACTGAAGAAAACGAGCAAAACCCTATTGGTCGAGCTGAACGCGATGTTCTCGCGCTCGGTATCGCCACGGCCGCGATAATCCTGTTCGTCGGCACTGGTGGCACAGTGCTGCCCAAAGTTGTCGATGCCCTGATTGGCTCAGGCAAAACTCCAGACGTAATTCTGGTCAACGCTCTGCTGCTCAACATAGCTTTGATTATCTTCGGTTGGCGACGCTACCGCGAGTTAACCGATGAGATCGCCGAAAGGCGCAAGGCAGAAGCCCAGGCGCGACAGCTGGCAGAGATTGACCCCCTCACACACTGCCTCAACCGGCGCAGTATGGAGCAAGCGACAGACGAGCTACGGACGCGCAGCAACGCCCGCGGCCAAGCCTTGGCATACGTCATGATTGACGTCGATAATTTTAAGCAAATCAATGATATGCAAGGCCATGGAGTGGGCGACCAAGTGTTGGTCGAACTTTCCAAGAGGCTTCGTAGCAAACTGCCAAAAGATGCCTTGTTGGCGCGACTGGGTGGCGATGAATTCGCGTTTGTCATGCCATTTGACGCGAGCAACTCCGAGCGTATCAACGATCAGGTCATCCGTTTGTTTGATACTGTTTCAGCGCCGTTCCAAGCCGAAGGAAATTCGATCGACGTGACGATGTCTATCGGCATTGCGACCGATCATGACGAGCTGGGTTTCAATCCTTTGGTTTGCGACGCTGATGTGTTGATGCATCGCGCTGACATCGCAATGTATCACGCCAAGAAGCAGGGCAAGAACTGCTATTACTGGTTCGAGCCTACGATGGAGAATGAGCTGCGCTTCCGGAATGAGCTCGAAACGGGAATTCGCAAAGGCCTCACGGCAAACGAGTTTGTTCCGTACTACGAACAACAGATCGACCTTGGCAGCGGAGAACTGGTCGGGTTCGAAATGCTGGCGCGTTGGCAATCACCACAGCTCGGCATGGTGAGCCCGGAAACCTTCATCCCGATCGCAGAAGACATAGGCGTGATTTCCGATCTGTCCGAACAGTTGATGGCTTGCGCCTTTAA
>JBCAXQ010000185.1:0-5987 GCA_038534015.1 Pseudomonadota bacterium
ATCGGGCAGCGCGGACACAAACCCTGCATCAAGGCCATAGTTCGCCAGCGCCACTGCAACATTGGCCTCGCCGCCGCCAAAGGTCGCTTCAAACCCAGGCGACTGAAAGAAGCGTTCGTGACCAGACGTCTTCAAACGCAGCATAATCTCGCCAAATGAAAGAAATTGAGACATGGGGAGGAGCTTTCACATTCCTGATAGGGGTTAGGAGAAGGCGAGGCCGCCATTGATGTCGATGTTCGCGCCGGTGATGAAAGACGCCTCGTCAGAAGCGAGGTAGGCAACCAGATCGGCAGTTTCTTCGGCGCGGCCCTGGCGACGCAGGGGTGTTGAATTGGCTACATTTTCACGTGCAGCGTCTGGCGTGAACTTGTCGTGAAACGTGGTTGCGATCATGCCGGGGCATAGCGCGTTCACCCGAATGCCTTTCGGACCGAGCTCCTTTGCAAGGCCACGTGTGAAGGTCGATACCGCACCTTTCGCAGTAGCATAGGCGATCGCTCCGCCGCCGCCGCCATCGCGGCCCGCAAGAGAGGCCAGATTCACGATTGCCGCGCCTTCGCCCATGTGAGGCGTGGCGGCTTTGCAGACCAGAAAGGTCGACGTGACGTTGAGCTGCAAGACGAAGTTGAAGAACTCTTCGTCCATTTCCTCGAGCGTCTTGCGCGCGACCAGGCCGCCGGCATTGTTGACCAGGATATGGATCTCATCACCGAAGGCTTCACGCGAAGCAGCAATCAAAGCATCCACATCGGCTGGTTTGGTAACGTCAGCCTTCACCTTTATTGCCTTGCCGCCAGCGGCTTCGACCGCTGCAACCGCCGCGTCGGCATCGGCTTCATTGCTGTTGTAGTTGACGACCACGCTCGCACCTTCGCCACCAAGCTTCACGCACACTGCGCGCCCGATGTCGCGGCTGCCTCCGGTTACAACAGCTACTTTTCCTGCAAATTTCATGTTCGCTTTTCCCGTCTTAAAGCTGTCCGCCAATCAAGCGGATTTTGGTTTGAGAGGTTTGATTTCGGGACACAGAATGAGCACCGAAAGTACGGTCATAATCGCGAGTCCAGCCCCGACCAGGAAGGCCGGCGTATAGCTGTCCACGGTTATGACCGGGATGAGGAAGTTGAGCAGCACCACAGCAAGCTTCGCAGCCGTACCGGCAAAACCAGCAAGCGAACCGACTGACTTGCCGCTGTAAAAGTCGCTGGGCAGCGTCTGGATATTGCCCACTGCTGTCTGGAACCCAAACAGAATGACCGCCATGATAAGGACTGCGGTGAGTGGCGTGGCCGCCTGTGTGGTTAGGAGCAGCGATACCAGCATGATCAAACCACCAAGACCTATAACTGTCTTGCGCGTGCGATTGACTGTCCAGCCCGCCTTCAACCGGTTGCCTGCAAGCAATCCGCCGAACCACGCGCCAAACATCGCGCCAACATAGGGTATCCAGGCATAGACGGCGATCTCTTCGACGCCGAAACCGTAGGTGTTGAGCAGATAGATGGGCAGCCAGCCAACGAACAGCCACCAGATTGGATCAAGGAAGAAACTGGCCATGATGACACCCCAGCTTTCTTTCCGGCTCAGGATTTCCTTGGTGTCAGGAGCGTAGTCAGCCACCTCATTGGTTTCGACATTTCGCTGTCCGGTCAAAATGTATTCGCGCTCTTCCGCGCTGATCCAGGGGTGTGCATCGGGACCGCTTTTGTAGACAATCAGCCACGGGATAAGCCACAGGAAGCCCAGCGCGCCAATGGCCACAAAGGTCGCCTGCCAACTTCCCAGGAATACAAACAGGAGCCCGATAATTGGGGCGGACACTATCCCGCCAATGGCTGCGCCGGAGTTGAAGATGCCCTGCGCCAGCGCGCGTTCGTTTATCGGGAACCACTCCGCATTGGCCTTTGTCGCGCCTGGCCAGTTGCCCGCCTCGGAAACGCCAAGGATGGCACGGAAGATCGCGAACGACAGCAAGCCCTGAGCGAATGCATGGAGGACGGTTGCTGCCGACCAGACAACAATCGAGAGCACAAAGCCCAACCGTGTTCCGATCCAGTCAAAAATCTTGCCGAAAATCGACTGGCCGAACGCATAGGCAAACGTAAAGACATTGAGAATGATCGCATAATCATACTCGGTCAGTTCGAGCTCTTTCGAGATCTCCGGCCATAGAAAGCCGAGTGCGCCGCGATCAATATAGTTGATGACGGTCGCAACGGCGACGAGGACGACGATCCAGTATCTAAGGTTTCCCTTGAACATCTTCAGTCCTCCTGCCCGAGAAAATCTTCGCGCGCCGGGCTGAATGTGTCGATCAGCACACCGGGCTCCAGGCACACAGCACCATGATCAAGATGTGGGGCGATATAGAAACTGTCACCCGCCCCGAGAACGCGCTTCTCTCCGTTTACAAAAACCTCAAATTTGCCGGATTCGACATAGGTCGCCTGGCTGTGGCGGTGTGCATGCACTTCCCCCACTGCGCCTTTCTCAAACCAGACACGCACGATCATGATCTCGGGCCCAAAGCCAAGGATCTGGCGTGTGATGCCGCCACCCAGGTCCTCTTTGGGTGTGCTGCTCGCCTCGATGAAAGGCGGGCTTTCCTCGCTCACCAGTGTTGCCATAGTCAGTTCTCCTCTCCGGTGAGTGCGATGACCTGCGCAAACCCAGTCCAGGCGAGCGTCTCGCCATTCAACGCAGCGCTATGCGCAATGTCAGGATCGGGGTTGTGCGAGATCGTGATCGCAAAGCGCTGCCCGGTCTTAAGGGTCAGCGTGATGATATCATTGGCGCCGTCGCGGATATGCGACAGGTCCGAAATACGGCTGCGGCTGGCGACCGTCTGTTCTGAAGCGCCGTCATATCTGCCATGCGCTTCAATGATGCTTGCGAAACTTGCGCGGCCCTCGCGTATCGCTCGCAAGAGTATGAGAGGTTCGCGCCGCAAGTTGAAGTCGGGATCGTTCGCTCCGCTTTCGCCCAGACCCACGGTGGTCTTGCCATTGCCTGCAAACCGGTAGGTGTAGAACCGACCATCAAGGATCCAGGTCAGCGCGCCTTTGCCTTCGGGGAGCTGCGCTTCGGCATCCATCCAGATATGCTGGTAGCCGTTTGCATCTCCCAGCACCGGCCGCGCTGCAACAGCATTCTCGACGGCGAAGTCGAACTCCATGATGTGCCCGCTATAGTGCAACGGTAGATCATAGAGGTGCTCGCCCTTGCTGATGCCGTGAACCAGATCGACCACAAGTGGGGCCTCCAATCCGGGTATTTTCGGCATCAGGAGCGTTCGGTTAATCACCACGTCGGGATACGCGCCTTCGATCTGCGCGCTGGTGATCTGCAAGTCCGGGGCATCTGAGAAATAGAGCTGCTGCGGCGCGATTGCGCTCGCGACCTTTACATCGCCGCCAAAATGGCTGCTCTGATCAACTACAAGCGTGTTGTGCGCGATCGTCGACTTAGCCCAGGTCTCGTTTTCCGGAAGATAGCGACCGCCTTCTTTTGCCTCGATATTAAGGAAGCGCGCTGCTCCGTAGTCGCGGACGATCTCATTCCCATTGTCGTAGAGTTGCCAGGCGAGCTTATCGAAATGGCCATGGCCCATGCCTTGTGAAGCATTCTTGGCGACGAGGGCCGTGTGCTTTGGCCCCTTTCCTTGTCGAAGGATAGCTATTGCGCCGTCGTCGCCGTCCGGCCCATCACTCAGCAGGAGCGACTGGAACGGGAATGGCTTCGCCTTTCCTGCTGCAAGGTCTTCGGCGACCAGCTTGCCGTTTTCACTCAGGACCGTTCGACCCTGAAACTCCGCTACCGACAGGAGTGTTGGATCACGCGTTAGCCCATACGCGATCGCTACCCCGTCATAGAGTTCGGCGGTCTTGAGGCTCTTGTCACGGATCGCGTCGTTGAACGGAAAGAAGTACCCCTGATAGCTCAATTGGATGGTGGTGCGCAGAGCCTTCAAAAGGATGCCATCGCGGTGCTCGAAGATCTTGCGTTCGGGTTCATTGCGCTCAATCGCATCGGCGAACACGAGAAAGGGCAGCAGCGCAAAACGCTGATAATATGGGCCTTCTGTGTAATATCCATCTGGCGAAAAAAGCAGCCCGGACTGGCGGATAAAGCCGGCAGCACCGCCTTTGTCTGAGCCAAAAAGGGCCCGCTCGACCATGTCCTGATCACCCAGCAGGTAGCCCGTCATACCCACCCCGGCTGTCGCCCAGGTTGCATGGTTGTGAATGCGATCAAAGGTCGCCTGCGATTCCACTGAGAGAAAATGCACCGCTGGACGGAACACGTTGTCATCGATCTTTTCTCGCTCGGCAGTGGAAAGGCCTTCACGAATATCGCCATAACCTTGCACTGCGTGGACCAGCCACATCGCATCGTTCAGCACCTGCCAGAATATCCGCCCGACATTCTGGTTGGCCTTTGCCGGGTGATCACCCAGGGTCGGATACATCTCGGCATAAGCAAGGAGCAGGTCGCGCGCATAATCGGAGTACTTTTGTTCTCCGGTGATGCGATAGATCTGGCCCGACAGGTAGATCGCCTTATAGTTACGCTTGTGCTGTTCGTGAGTGTAGCCGCCACCTGGATCCTTGGGCTGTGGAACAACCACACCTTCGGTCATCATCTCGTCAACAAAAGCCTCTCCACGGCCTAGCTCTGCAGCGAAAAGCGGCGGCATCGCTTGCTCTGCCTGGGCCTCAGAAGCGTGATCATGGGCATCGGCAGTATGCGGGATCGCAAATGCCGCCATAGCCGCTGACAGGAACAGTGCAGACCTCATTCGGTTATCTCGTCGACCGCCGCTTCGGAGTATGCGAACTGATTTCCAGACTTGGAAGCGCGATGGTCGCCTTCGTAGATCAGCTCTTCAAGGATAAAGTCTGGAGTGTCGATAAACCGGTTTTCTGTGATTGATGTCTTGGGTGTGCCCACAGTGTGCACGAACCGGAAAGCGCCTGACTCAACCACCTGATTGCGTCGCACATCCGTAGTCTGCACACCATGGAGGTTGATTGAGGCCTGCGAGGCATTCGTGACCGCAAGACCTACATTGGCCAGCTCGTTCCCGGTAATTTTGACATAGGGGCCGAATGTGCTTTCATCGCGCCCACCGCGATAGATATCGGCGACTGGGCCTCCTACGTCTGCGAATTTGCTGTCGACAATGTCGAGATACTCGACGTTGTATTGGCCGTAGTCTTCTGTTTCTGCTGCTGCTGAAACGATAGCGCCGGTTATGTCGGCGAACTGGCTGTTCTTGATTTCAACCCGGTCCGCCATCGAGCTTTTGCCCAGCGTGAGCACATTGAAGGACTTGTTGACGACCAGATTGCGGACGGTGACGCCGTCCATTTCAATCTGCAGGTTGGACTGGATCGGATAGCTGGTTGTGCGGATCATCGAATTGCCGACCGAATCCGGGGCAAGAATGCCATCCACCGTCAGAAATTGGAGCTGAAGATTGCCGCCTTCGCGAAGTTCGAACAGAGTAGGGCGGGCAAACTGGATGACCACCGGTTCTGCCTTTTCGCCTTTTTCGTGCGATGGCGCGCCTTTGATTGTCAGTGACTTATCCAGCTGGATAGCGCGATTGACTGTGTAGATCCCGGGCGCGAGTTCGATAACATCGCCATCGCTGGCAGCCGCCACAATGTCGACAAGTGTGTCATCGCCCGGCGAGGCCTTGTGGACTGTGCCACTGATCCCGAAAACGCCGCCATCGTCAGGTTTGGGGTACCAGCGGGCGCCAACCTGATCGAGCGCAACCACCTTGAGATCGCGGGGTGCGCCAATACCTGTCAGCGCTGCGCTGGAAGGGTACAGAAGACCGTTCTCAGCACGTTCGAATTCCACCGGACCCGCCTCCAACTGAGACGATAGTTGCTCGACAACGCCTCCAGCCGCCACATGGTTGCCAGAGAACGCTATGCCTGAGGTGTCGCCATAGGATTCGACAAAGGTTTCTT
>JBCAXQ010000186.1:0-5985 GCA_038534015.1 Pseudomonadota bacterium
CATGGTCGAAAATCCAGCTACGATCTCAAGCGCCGCACAGCTATTGTTCGTAGCCCGAAATCTTGAACGGATCGGTGATCATGCGACAAATGTTGCTGAGATGGTCCACTTTGCGGCGACTGGTACATATCCGCCAGACAGTGATCGCTGAGCGTTTGTGCGTGTGTGTGGACGGCATGTGGATAAGTTGCACCGTCCAATTTCATCAAACCGTAGCCAAAGTGAAACATACGCCAATGCATTCCCCAGGGGTTAGGGAGACCTTGCAGTCATGTCCGCAAAATTGTTGCTGGTCGAAGATGATCCGGCGCTTTCCGAATTGCTCGAGTATCGTTTCCAGAATGAGGGGTATAATGTTCGTTCGACAGGTGATGGGGATGAAGCCCTGGTCCTTGCGAGCGAGGATGTGCCAGACCTGATCATTCTCGACTGGATGATCGAAGGCACCAGTGGGATCGAAGTGTGTCGCCGCCTACGCCGCGACAAGGAAACAGCTCACGTTCCGATCATAATGTTGACCGCGCGCGAAGCAGAAGATGATCGAGTTCGCGGCCTGGAAACCGGTGCCGATGACTATCTGACCAAACCGTTTAGTCCGCGCGAGCTCTTGGCCCGCGTTGCCGCTGTCATGCGACGCATTCGTCCTGCCCTTGCCGGTGAGACAATAGAGGTTGGCGATATCAAGCTGGATCCGGTGGCGCACAAGGTTCAACGCCGTGGTCGGTCTCTCCAGCTTGGACCGACCGAATATCGACTGCTGAAATTCTTCATGGAAAGTCCGGGTCGCGTTTTTAGCAGAGGCCAACTGCTTGATGGCGTATGGGGCACTGGTTCGGATATCGAGCTGCGAACTGTCGATGTGCATATCCGTCGTCTGCGCAAAGCTATTGGGGTTGAAGGCGCAAAGGATCCGATTCGCACGGTCCGCTCGGCAGGGTACGCGCTCGAAGCGATCTGAGGTTTATCGGCAGACGCCAGCCCAGCGTGTCGCTTGATCAAAGTGGAAATGATCCGCGTGGGCTGCGTTGTAGTCTGGTGAAAGCACGGTTGAGAATATTCCGCACGCTCCATCGCGGACTCCGCGCAGAAATTTGGCTTCTGCGCTATCAGTGGGCCAGTCGCGAAGGACGCTGATCTCGCGACCATCGGCAAGAACAAATCCCGCGATGTCGATGGCATTTGCGCTGGCGTGCTCGCTCCAGGGAGCATCTGGATCGCCGTACATCCGGCGACAGGAAAAGGTCCCAAGATGCTGGATTGAGGCAATTTCATTTGCAAGGATGTCTCGGGCTGCTGGTGTAACAATGCGCTCGCGCCAGAGCTCCAGCCCTGCCGCAACGGAACAAGTTGTTGTGGGAGTGTCTGGGTCGAACGGGAAATCGGGAAGCTGTGTTCGATCATTGAGCCTGCATTCGCCGCTGCCAATTGTTTCGAGAGCAGTGAATTCGACTGCACTTCGATTAAGTGCCGCCCGACATTCGGGCACGTCATCTTTCAACACTTCAAGCTTTTTCGCAGTCGCCCACCCGATTGGATGACGTAGGTCAAATGGGGCATAGGGATTGTGTTCGGGGTGGTCCTGCAACCAAGACCAACCATATACTCCGCCGACAGCCAGGAGCACGACTATGATCAAGCGCCGGGCTAGCCGCACTCCCCTGCCTTTCCTGCGCTTGCGCCCCATACCGCTCCTCAATGAAAGTCGCGCGATTTCGGGATGATCCGGTGGTTGCGCGGATGCCTTGTGACATTAGGCACCTGGCCTACGGGTAGCTCATCAATCATGTCTCTAGGCCGAACCGCTTTTTCCGACTTGGTTATATCTGCCCGGCTGGCTGGCATCTTATGGCTGGTGATTGGAGAATTTACGTGATCTGCGCGCGCGATCGGCGCATTCAGCATATCGTCGGACAGGCCATAGAGGCTACCGGTCGCATCGGTCATGTGCTGCGCAATGACGTGGATCACCTCGTCATCATATTCGACCCGGCCGCGCACCTCCATCAGCCGCGCCCCCATCACCACCTTGCGCTGCTTTTCCTTGAGATCGGGCCACACGACGAGGTTGATGACCCCGGTTTCGTCTTCGAGGGTAATGAAGCATACGCCCTTGGCGCTCCCGGGCCGCTGGCGGATCAGCACCACGCCCGCGACCTGTACCATGGAGCGGAGCTTGCGGCTCCTGAGATCGCAGGCGCGCACAAAGCCGCGCTCTGCCAACTCCGGTCGCAGGAATGTCATCGGATGCGCTTTGAGGCTTAATCTCGTGGTCTGATAATCGGCCACCACCTCTTCAGACAGGGGCATCTTGGGGAGCTGAATCGCGGCTTTCTCTGCGCCCTCTTCCCGCTCGGCAGCAGCCTTGAACAACGGCAAATCAGGTGCGGCGATCAGACTGCGTGCATCCCAAAGCGCCTGCCTGCGTGATAACTCCATAGAGGTGAAGCAATCCGCGCTGGCAAGCCGCTCAATATGCGAAGGCGAGAGGCCTGCCCGGTCCTGTACCTCGGCAACATCGTTGAATGCACCGCCCTCCTCGCGTGCAGAGATCAAGCTAGCCGCTACATGTTCATGGAGCCCATCGACCTGTCGCAAGCCAAGACGCAGGGCGATATGCTTGTCCAAGCGGCCAGTTTCACCCTCCTGCGCCTCCCCGATCTCTTCAAGAGTGCAATCCCATGCGCTTTCGTTGACGTCCGCTGGCAGCACAGTAACCCCGTGCTCGCGCGCATCGCGCACGATTTGAGCAGGAGCGTAAAAACCCATCGGTTGCGAGTTCAGCAGCGCAGCCGCAAACGCTGCCGGGAAATGGCATTTGAGCCAGCTCGACACATAAACCAGATGTGCAAAGCTCGCCGCATGGCTTTCCGGAAAGCCATACTCGCCAAAGCCCCGGATCTGGTTGAAGCAGCGCTGAGCGAAGTCGCGTTCATAGCCCCGCTTCACCATCCGCTCGACCATCATGTCCTGCAGCTCATCGACCATCCCGCGTGAACGGAAAGTCGCCATCGCCTTGCGCAAGCGATTGGCTTCCTGGCTGGAAAACTTCGCCGCATCGAGCGCGATCTTCATCGCTTGTTCCTGAAAGATTGGCACACCGAGTGTACGTTTTAGGATGCTCGAAAGCTCGTCCGGCGGGCCGTGCTCGGGCGATGGCGCGGGGATGCGCACCGGCTCTGCACCCCGACGCCGCTTAAGATAAGGGTGCACCATATCGCCCTGGATCGGACCGGGTCGGACAATCGCGACCTGGATCACAAGATCATAGAATTCGTGCGGGCGCAGGCGTGGCAACATATTCATCTGCGCACGGCTTTCCACCTGGAACACTCCGAGCGAATCCCCTTTGCGCAGCATGGCATAGGTTTCTGGGTCCTCACGCGGGACAGTGGCTAGCGTGAGCGTGCGGTCGTGGTGATCTTCCAGCAGATCGAGGCACTTCTTGATGCAGGTCAGCATGCCCAGCGCAAGCACATCCACTTTCAGGATACCGAGCGCCTCAATGTCATCCTTGTCCCACTCGATGAAGCTGCGATCAGGCATCGCGCCATTGCCGATCGGCACCGTTTCGGTCAGCGCGCCTTCGGTCAGGATGAACCCGCCGACATGCTGGGAGAGGTGGCGCGGCATCCCAATCATCTGCTCTGTCAGAGCCAACACACGGCGCAAATGTGGATCGGAGAGCTTCATCCCGATCTCTTCGACATGCGCCTCGCCAATCTCGCGCCCATGGCCGCCCCACACGGTCCGCGCGAGCGCGCTCGTCACATCCTCGGACAGACCCATCGCCTTGCCCACCTCGCGGATCGCCATGCGGGGGCGATAATGAATCACCGTCGCGGTCAACCCCGCGCGGTGACGGCCATATCTGTTGTAAATATGCTGGATCACCTCCTCGCGCCGCTCATGCTCGAAATCGACGTCGATATCAGGCGGCTCCTTGCGATCCTCAGAGATGAAGCGATCAAACAGCAGCGCATGCTTGGCCGGATCGACCGAGGTGATGCCGAGGCAAAAGCACACAGCCGAGTTGGCTGCCGAACCACGCCCCTGACACAGGATCGGCGGCTCGACCGAGCGGGCAAAATCGACAATTTCCTTGATAGTGAGGAAGTACCGCGCCAGCTCCATCTTGCCGATCAGCGCAAGTTCTTTCTCAAGCGTTTGCAGCACACTGTCCGGCACGCCATTGGGGTAACGCCATTCAGCGCCATACCAGGTTTCGACCTCAAGATATTCCTGCGGGTCCATCCCGTTCGGGTAGATCTCTTCGGGATACTCGTAGCGCAGCTCTTCCAGGCTGAATCCGCAATTGTCCGCCACCTCTCGCGCTGCAGCAATCGCATGCGGCCAGCGCGCGAACAGGCGCTGCATTTCCTGCGGGGACTTGAGGTGCCGTTCGGCATTGGCATGGAGCAGGTGCCCGGCCTTGGCGACGGTGGTCTTGTTCGCAATCGCCGTCATTACGTCCTGCAAAGGGCGGCGCTGCGGGGCATGATAGTGCACATCGTTGGTCGCGAGCAGGGTCAGGCCGTTCTCGCGAGCCAGTGCATCAAGCTGCCCGATCCGCGCAGTGTCATCGCCGCGATAGAGGTAGCTGGCGCCGAGATGGCGAAGGGTGGAGAGTTGCTGGATGAGGTGCGGAAGTATCTCGGGGAACGGAGCGGTGAGCGAAATTGTGTCTAGTCTCTTTTCCCGTGACTGCAGAGAAACAACATTGCTCGGTACCGCAATCGTAAACTCTGCCTCCAGTTTCCCCGGCGGCAGCAGGATCAGCTGCACGCCCTCGGCGTGGCCCGCGAGCATCGCCAGCGAAATCTCGCACACGCCTTTCTCCTGCCATTCGCCCTCAAGCGTCTGCATCCGCCCGGTGCTGATCAGGCGGCAGAGGCGACCATAGGCGACGCGGTCGCGCGGATAGGCGAGAAAGGTCAGTCCTTCGACCGTTTCGATCCGGCAGCCAATCACCGGGCGCAGCTTGAGCGTGGTCGCCTCGGAATGAAGCCGCACCACGCCCGCCATGCTGTTCGCATCGGCAATCCCGATCGCGTCATAGCCGAGGCTGCGCGCGGTCATGGCGAGGTCAACAGCATCCGAAGCCCCGCGCAGGAAGCTGAAGCAGCTCACCAGACCCAGCTCGACAAAGGCGCTACGCTCGGGCGCATCGATCAGGTCGGGATCAAGCTCCAGCGTGCGCTTGTCCGGAGTGAGCGGTGCATCGGGCATCTCACACACTCAACTCTGCCAGCCGCGCCTTCACTGCTGCCAGATCGCGCGCAAACAGGGCCGCCTGCTGCTCATGGGCATCGCCTTCGAGCCGCAGCAGGTAGGAAGGGTGTGCGGTGACCCACAGCTCAGCACCGTCTTCCAGCGGAATCGAGGTCCCGCGCGCTTTCGAAATGCTCACCGTCTTGCCGAGCAGCCCGCGCGCCGCGCTCGCACCCAGTGCAAGCACAAGCTTTGGTCTCACCAGCGCGCGTTCGCTTTCAAGCCACCAGCGGCAGGTGTCGATCTCCTTGGCGGTGGGTGACTGATGCAGCCGCCGCTTGCCCTTCTGCACGAATTTGAAGTGCTTGACCGCGTTGGTGACATAGGCCGCGCTGCGATCGATCCCGGCGCGCTCCAGACATGCATCGAACAATTGCCCGGCGGGCCCGACGAAGGGCCTGCCCTCCACATCCTCCTGATCGCCCGGCTGCTCTCCGACGATCATCAGGGCCGCGCTCCGAGCGCCCTCGCCCATCATTTCGCCTGGTACCGGGCGCGTGCCGCATTCGGCGATGGGGCAATCGCGGCACCCGGTAATGCCCTGCACGATGGCTTCTAGGCTGGCGGGCCGCTCGCGTTCCTTCCTTGCACCTGCCGTCACCATCCCCGCCTCGCGCGCCTGCGCCCCGGCGATCAGCTCGGGGATCAGCTCAGCCTCAGGCATGTTCTTCCAGTATTTCTTGGGCATTTCGGCGAGCATTGCGCCGACTTTCAGCC
>JBCAXQ010000187.1:0-5967 GCA_038534015.1 Pseudomonadota bacterium
GTTGCCAGATCAGCTTGGGAACTTCGATGACCCGAGGATCGGACAAAAATTGCTTGAGATAGGTCTTCACCGCCTTGGGCGTTGGTGCCTCAGGCGTACCCAGATTGATCAAAAGCACGCCAATCGATCCACTCGATACCGGCGGGTGGTCATTGGGAAGATGCTGGTTCTGCCACGTCATTGCGCGGCCGCCGGTCGGGAGAGGATCGCGGTCATAATCCGCCTGAAAGTAGGGGCAGACGACGCAGTCTCAAGCCCGTAGCCGAAAACAATGCATTGGCGATTGCGGGGGCTGCCACGACTGCTCCCAATTCACCTGGGTCAGCCGCTGTCGCTTCGCTTGCCATGAATTCAACAGAAATCTCCGGGCAATCGGCCAGAGCGGGCAGATTCATGCTCCCCATTTCGAAGTTGGTCGGCATTCCCGTGCGATAGCGGACAGCCTGCCCCAGCGCGAGGCCTATCCCGAAAACCAGCCCTCCCTCGATCTGTTGCCGCGCAATATCGACATTGATGATCCGACCAATATCAACCGCTGCGAACAGCTGTGTCACCCGCACCCCTCCTTCGCCTGGTCTGGCCGTTGCGACGCAGGCAATACGACCACCCGTCAATGCATCACCGATCCTGTGACAGGCCAGACCCTGGCCGCTCTGTTCAAGACCGCCACCCCATTCGGCCATCTGGGCTGCCCTTTGCAGGCACGCGGCGAGGCGCACATCGTCGCCCAGCATAGCGATCCGGTATGAGAGCGGCTCTCGCCCATTTTCAGCTGCCAATTCATCGATGAAGCTTTCCGTCGCGAACGCCGTGTAAGTGTGGGCATTGCCCCGCATCCGACCCACCGGCAGTCCAACTTCGACCGGGACATGCTCGACGACAACCGACGGGATTGCATACGGAGGCACAGCGCCTTCACACGCCATCGGGTCTTTGAGTCCAGTGGTGTCGCGAACCGCCGCCCAGCTCGTCTTGTTTTCAAACAGTCTCTGGCCAAACTCGCGATTGCCCGCCGGGCATGCGATCCTGGTGCGCAGTCCATCAAGTCCGCCCTGCCCGTCCTGAGCAACCTGCGCGCCAATGAGTATGGCAGCAGGCATTCGCGGACGCGTCCGCAAAATCTCTTCCCGCCGGGACCAGACAAGCTGAACCGGCTTTTTGAGCTCGAAAGCGATCATCGCCACTTCGATTGCGTGCTCATGTTCAAGTCGGGCATCAAAGCTGCCGCCGGCAGGCATGGGGTAGAGAATAACGTCTTCGGCATTCAAGCCGATCGCTCTTGCGGCTGCTGCCCGTGCCAGTTCGGGTGCTTGGCTAGCGATCCACAGTTCGAGCGTGCCATTCTCGTAGCGGGCAGTCGCCGACGCAGTTTCAAGCGGAACAGGAGACGCCGCTTCAACATCATAGCGACGCGCAATGTCGATCCGGCTCATGCCCTCTTCACCAAACCCGGTTTCCGCAATCCGGAACGAGGGGCCGCCGGTGACCATCGTATCAAGTTGCCCGGCAATCGCATCGCTATCCGCGAGGAACTGGGCCGAGAATTGCGGTTTCATCGCCTCCAGAGCGCGTTCTGCTGCCCACCAGTTCGAAGCGGCCACCGCGAGCCATCTCTTCCCCTCCACCGCACCGACCACGCCGGAGATTCTGGCTGCACCGGAGGCATCGAATTCCGTCAGCTCGGCATTATCAACTGGGCCGTGGCGAATGGCCGCATAGACCATCCCGGGCAAACGAATATCGCCAGCGAACTGATACGAGCCATCCGCTTTCGAGGGAAGATCAATCCGCGCCAGTGAGTTTTCGGGAGAGGATTCTCCTGCAACAATTTCTTCTTTGGGAGCCTCCGTCCGCAACGGAGGAGGATCTGGTGGATCGTAGCGCGCGGCTGCGCTTGCCAATTCTCCGAAGGTCGCCCGCTTGTCTCCGTTGCGAACCAGACCGTCTTTAACTTCGCATTCTTCCCAGGAAACGCCCCATTGAGAAGCCGCAGCTTGAGCCAGCATCGATCGCGCACCGGCGGCAGCACGACGACATGGGTCTTCGAATGCGGCCAACGACAAACCGTCGGCGGTTGCGGAAAAGCGAGATTGGCGGGCGAAGCGTTCGGCGAAATAGGTGTCGGCCGCTTCCCACATTCCTGCCGTTTGCGGGTCCCACAAGGGTGCCCACCGCTCAGCAAGCGGAATATTTGCGTAGGCCCCACTGATGGGCGCTGGTTCGACTGCGATCTGACGCCAGTCTGCGCCCAGTTCCTGCGCAACAATCTGCGGCAGTATTGTAGTCACACCTTGTCCCATTTCGAGCTGCGGGACAGCGACCGAAACCACACCGTCATCGGCGATTTTCAGCCATGCATCAA
Organism: Pseudomonadota bacterium; assembly: GCA_038534015.1. Taxonomy (GTDB): domain Bacteria; phylum Pseudomonadota; class Alphaproteobacteria; order Sphingomonadales; family Sphingomonadaceae; genus Erythrobacter. The sequence goes on from JBCAXQ010000187.1 coordinate 2,363, forward strand.
ATGCGTGTTCGCCCTCGGCTGGTTCAAGCGGGTTGGGATAACTGCGCGGAAACAGCCACCACGCGACCACCAGACCGCCACCCGCAGCCGCTCCCGCCAGCAAACCGCGCCTGGTCACCTCCATCTATCCGCCGTTCCTTCCAGGATCAGAGCCCCTCAACCAGTCGGATAGCTTGGCGGCGATCGCTCGGAAAGTCTCTCCATCCTCAGTGTCACCGGCAGCTGGCGGTGCGCCGGTGTCCGCGCTCTTGCGAATTTCCATCGACAATGGAATACGACCGAGAAACGGAATATTGAGCCTTTCAGCAAAGGTTTCGACACCTCCCTTGCCAAACGGATCGCTGATTTCGCCGCAATGTGGACAGGCATAGCCCGACATGTTCTCGATCAAGCCGATAATCGGAATATTGCCCTGGTCGAACAATTGCCCCGCACGCGCCGCATCCATCAGCGCCAGATCTTGCGGCGTTGATACCAGCACTGCCCCGTCGGGCTTGTGCTTTTGCATCATGGACAGCTGAACGTCTCCGGTACCGGGCGGCAGATCAAGGACCAAAAGATCCGTATCACCCCAATCGGCATCGACCAGTTGCCCCAAAGCATTGCCTGCCATTGGTCCACGCCATGCAAGTGCCTTACCGGGATTAACGAGATTGCCCATGGACAACATTTTGACCCCGTGCGGACTTTCCAGCGGGATCAGTTTTTCATCCTTGGCGACCGGCTTTTCGCCCTCGGTCTTGAGCAGCCGAGGCTGAGACGGTCCGTAAATGTCGGCATCGATTACGCCCACCTTATGGCCGGTTTGGGAGAGGCCGATGGCAAGGTTCGTCGCTAATGTGGACTTGCCGACACCGCCTTTGCCCGATCCAACTGCGATCATCCGCCGCTTTACCCGTTCCCCCATTAAGGCAACGCGCACTTCCTCTACCTCTTGGAGCTGGGATAAGGCCGTCTCGATTGCTGTTTCAAATTCAGCGCGCTCGCGCGCATTCATTGTGCCTGCATCGGCCACCACCACCGCACGTCCTGCCACCATTTGCGCCGAAGAAACACGCGTGGCAATCGCATCCGGCAGGGCATCAAGCAGTCGGTTATCGCTCATCGTGCCAACGCCTCTAGCAGCAAATTCGAGCGCGCCACGTCTTTTCTGCAGCTTTTTTGAAAGTGAGAATTCGATCAGCCCCTGTTTTTCGTGGCTAGTGTTCCTATAAGGTAGTCATGCAGATTTTTGATGGATTCAAACAGCGTTTCGGTCAGTCAGCAATTGGCCTTGCCATGGCGGGTAAGAAGAACCCGTGGGGCGCAGGCAACAAGGGCGGTGATGAAGCGTCGGGTGAAAAGCCCAGCGGCCAATCGGGCGACGAGCCTAGCGGTGAGAAAAGCGAAGGACCTCGCAATCCCTGGCTCCCCGGCGGCGGCTCCGGTGATGGGGCGGGCGGCAAGGGACGACGGGCCCCGAACATAGAAGATCTCTTCAAGAACCGCGGTCCCGAAGGACCGCGGCGCGGTGGACCTGGCGGGCCGAATTTCCGCCTGCCGCAACGTCCGGGCGGCAAGAGCTGGGCTCCGATCCTGATCGTAGGCGTGGCCCTTATCTGGATCGGCCTCACTTCCGTACACTTTGTGCAGCCGCGCGAGCAGGCCGTGGTGACATGGTTCGGCGGAAAGTATCAGGACACTCTCAATCCCGGCACCAACTGGACATATCCGTGGCCCGTGCAACAGGTTACGGCGACCGATGTGAGCGAAATTCGGTCCGAAGATGTTCCCAAAAAACTGATACTGACCGGCGACCAGAATCTGGTCGATCTGGGCTATCTCATTCGCTGGAACATCAAGGATTTGACGCTTTTTGAATTCCAGCTTGCTGATCCTGAAGAAACAGTGCTTGAGGCTGCCGAGACCGCCATGCGGTCATCGGTCGCAGAAAAGACTCTCGATGCCGTGATCTCCGGTGAAGGCCGCGCCGACATCGAGCAGAACGTGCTGACAAGAATGCAGGGCATTCTTGATGCCTATGGCTCCGGCATCAACGTGCAGGGTATCGAGATCGACAAGTCCGACCCGCCTGAGCAGGTCATCGAAGCGTTCAACGATGTGCTGGCCGCGCAGCAGAACGCCGAGCAAGAGATAAACCAGGCCCGTCGCTATGCCCAGCAATTGCTCGCGCGTGCGGAAGGCGATGCCGCGGCATTCAACAACATCTATGAAGAATACAGGCTAGCGCCTGAGGTTACGCGTCGCCGCCTTTACTATGAGACAATGGAAGCCGTGCTCGCAAACACCGACAAGACATTCATCGAGGCAGACGGTGTGACACCATACCTGCCGCTCAGCGAAGTGCAGCGTCGCAGCCAGCAGGCCGCGTCGCAAGCGCAGCAGGGAGGCCAGTAAGATGGAAAACGTATGGCAAAACTATCGGCTTGCGATCATTTCCGTAGCGATTGCAGCGGTCGCCGCGGCTGCGAGCCTGTTCGTTGTCCCAGAGACAAAACAGGCCGTGATTATTTCCGCTGGTAATCCGACAAAAATCGTAAACATGTATCGCCCTGATGAACCCTATGGCCAGACGGGCGCAGGCTTCTATTGGCGGATCCCGCTCTACGAGAGGGTACAGATGGTAGAGCGCCGCGTGCTCGATCTCGACATGGACAATCAGCAGGTGCTCACGAGCGACCAGCAACGTCTGCAGGTCAATGCCTATGCCCGGTTCCGGATCATTCAGCCGCGCATCATGGTCGAACGTGCGGGCGATGAGACACGGCTGATTTCCCAACTTTCTCCGATTCTTACGTCGGTCCTTAGGCAGGAGCTTGGTCGCCGTACCTTTGCCAGCCTGCTCACTGCAGAGCGCGGCAACGCGATGACCAACATTCGCGATCAGCTTGATCGTCAAGCGCGCGAATACGGCGCACAGATCATTGATGTGCGGATCAAGGCCGCTGACCTTCCCGAGGGCACGCCGCTCCAGGCTGCATTTACCCGGATGCAGTCCGAACGGCAGGAAGAGGCAGCAACGATTCGCGCTCAGGGTCGCAAGAATGCCCAAATAATCCGCGCTGAAGCGGATGCCGATGCGGCCAACACCTATGCAGCAGCCTATGGCAAGGACCCACAGTTTTACGATTTCTATCGAGCGATGCAGAGCTATCGGACGACCTTTATCAACGCCGAGGGCGAAAGCTCGATGATCCTGTCCGAGGATAACGAGTATTTCCGTCAATTCCGCGGGCAATAGGCGATTATCAGGGCTGACGGTTCCGACGAACCGCTTTTCTGCTGCTGCGAGCGACATTTGCCATGCTGGCGCGTTCAATCGCAGTTAAGTGCGTCTCGTCACATGGTGCAGGCGTAACTTAATCGCAAACCGGGCCTGAATAGGGTCTTGGAAAGTCAAGATGAGGAACGAGAGGACGTGAGAAACGTGCGGTATGCTTATGGATTGACGAGCGCGCTGCTGGTCGGCGGCGCGACAGTTTCACTGATCACGGGACAACCTGCGGGTGCCCAGGTCGCGCAGAATGACGATAGCGTGATGAGCCGCGTTGTGCCACGCGCTGGCGCGCCAGAGAGTTTTGCTGATCTGACCGAGCAATTGCAGC
>JBCAXQ010000188.1:0-5940 GCA_038534015.1 Pseudomonadota bacterium
CAAGGTCGATCCTGGGTCGAATTGCTCGACGGCGAGGTCACCTCTCCCCGCGATACAGACGACATTATCGCGATGCAGATGTTTGGTGCCAAGATGGTGCGCCAGGGTGACCTCGCCGTCGAGCAATTCGACCCAGGATCGACCTTGCATATCCGACGGGTCTCCCCCCGCCAGATCAACCAGCGTCGGCGCCACATCCATGACGTGTAGAAGCGCGTCTCGATTGATCGCCCCGGCGTTTTCTCTGCCAGGCTGCCAAACAATCAAGGGAGATCGTATACCGCCTTCGTAAAGTGAGCCCTTGTAGCCATCGAACGGCGTGGCCGAGACCTGCGCCCAAGGCGGACCATAAGCCAAGAAGCCGTAATCCCGACCCCAGGCGGCGATCTGTGCGTCGTAATTGTTGGCGAAAAACATCGATGCATCGAGGCCCGTTTGTCGACGAGCAGCCGGGATCGGATCGGCGCCTTCCGGGCCATTATCCGAGAAGAACAGGATGATGGTGTTTTCGAGCTGACCGCTCTCTCCGAGATAGTCGATGAATTCCCCGACCTGCCAGTCGAGGTATTCGACGACCGACGCGTAAACTTCCATCTTTCGTGAACTGGCAACACGACCGGCCCGGGTCAGGTCTTCATACTCAGGAACGTACCAAAGTCGTGGGGCATTATCCGCTGATGGCGCGACCAATCCCATCGCCTTCATACGCTCAAGTCGGTCTTCGCGCAGCCGGTCCCAGCCCGTATCGAACTCCGTTTTGTATTTCCAGAGCCAATCGTCTGGCACCTGCAGGGGATCATGCGGCGCCTGGTAGGCGAGGTAGGCGACAAACGGCTTGTCGGATCCGAGGTCCTCACTGAGAAAACCGATCATTTCCTCAGTGAAGGTGCGGGTTGAGTAATAGTTGCGCGGCAAGTCTTGGGTGTACTCACCATCACGTGTGAACTCGTTCTCCTCGTTCTCAATCCGGCTTCCGGTGGTGTTGAAGTGACTGCCCGCGGCATTCAGCAGGGAGAAATCGCGGTCGAAGCCGCGTGCTGCCGGAATGAAGTCGGGTTCATGGCCCAGATGCCATTTGCCCGACATGTAGGTCCGATAGCCTGCTTCCTTGAGTCGCTCGGCGAATGTTGGCGCATCCAGATTCAAAACGCCTTCATAGCCCGGCTGATCGATCTGGTTAGGTGCGGTGCGCTCATACATGTTGCCCATGCCGACACGGTGATTGTCCATGCCGCTCATGAGCATCGACCGTGTGGGAGAGCAGCTCGCACCGACATAGAAATTGGTGAACCGAACTCCTTCGGCAGCGAGCCGGTCGAGATTAGGCGTGCGGATTTCACCGCCGAAACTGCCGATGTCTGAGTAGCCAAGATCGTCTGCAACGATGATGACGATGTTCGGTTGATCATCGGCAGGCTGAGCCGTGGCTTGATGGCAGGTCATCAGCGCCAGTGAGCTCACCGCGCATAGCGCTTGGCGAGAGAAAACGAGTGACTTCGAACGAAACACAGCGGGCCTCCAATCGGTTCTTGGCTGAACGAATTGAAGGCAAACTGCCGATGCGGTTGTGCTGGCGATACAGCGTCTGCACCGACGCCCGCTTCCGTTGCACAATCCAGCACTGAAGCCGCACGAATACCGTTCGTGCGGCACGAATGGAGGAGGTTACTCGATGAGGTGGCCCAGGATGTTGCGCACCGCGCCCTGGTGGCTGCGTGAAACAGGCAGCTCGATGTCGTTCTTGAGTACGACCAGCATCTTGCCACCAGAATTCTGGATCCGCTGCACGCCACCTTGTGCAATCCAGTGAGACCGATGAACCTGCAATCCATCTACTCCGTCCGTTTGCTCAATGGCATCTGACAAGCGCATGAGCACCAAATCATCGCCGAGAGAGGTGTAGACGCGGACGTAGTGGAGTTCAGACGAAAGCGCCCAAAGGTCACCGCGTTTGGCGAAAGGTAGTCTGTCGATGAATTTGGGACCGTCTTTATCTGGTTCTGGGTCGCCTGGACTGCCGATTGGTGTTTTTTCGCTGTTTGGACGATCACTCATCTCCAGGTCCTGAAATTCCTTTCGCCACCAGGAGAAATTCAAGGTCATCCAGATGATTGGGCCGAGCGTCGCATACCCCAGGAGGATAAATGGATATCGTGCCGAGATAATCGCTGCGAGTTCATCACGGGTCGCTGCGGCAACGATTGGTGGCGGTCCTACGCCCACGAACCAACTCAATATAGGACTGAGTATCGCAGCAATTGGGGCAATAAGGATACATCCCGCAATCGCTCGATACGATAGCGGTATGCGATTGGGAAGGTATCGCATGCATGCATATGCACAAGCAATCTGCATGGGATGCGCTAATGCAACGAGAATCGCTGAATGAAGAATGATGTTCGGGGCGTCCCCGATGTCTGCCAATCGGCCGATGCTACGTGCAATCGCAAGCAGTGGCACAGCCAGCATCGTTGTCAGCGCGTGTTGCTGCCAAAAATTCAAACGGGTCCGTCCGTGCATCACGAAGTCCCCTTGAGCCGCACGAGTTGCAAAACGTGCGTTCATCAAGCCGTTCCATGCAGAAAAATGCAAGGAAATCTGCCCCTGCGTTAGGCCAGCTTCGAAAGACACCGCGCCAGCTTGGATTGGCGTTCGTTACCATCGAAGGAGGCCCATACAATGTCCACATCTCGCAAACTCGCCGCTGCCATTGCAGCACTCGGCGTCGCGGTTTTACCCGGCTGTGTCGCCGCTGGGATTGGCGGAACAACCTACGCTGTCAAAGCATCCCAACGCGGAGACCTGCAAGGACCGGCCAGAGCCGGTGATGCGCAAGCTCAATATGAACTGGGTCTGTCTCATTGCTGTATGGGCCCGGGCTTCTCAACGCGAACTGCCACAGAATGGCTCTGCCAGGCCGCGAAACAGGGCTATGCGCCGGCCCAATACGAACTCGGTCGCATCTATGCAGGCGAGGTGTCGCGCACGCCTGCGCCGGGCCAGAAGGTGATCCGTGCAGCGACGGCAAAGTCTGATTCCGTTAGCTCCTACGTCTGGTTTCAACTGGCTGCAGATGGGGGTGAGGACCGCGCGGTATCCCGTGCCAGCGACGCCCTCTCGAGCCTCACCGAGTACGAAGTGATGGCCGCTGAATCCTCGCTCGCAAACTGGCGCGACATGCCCTGCGAGTATGACGACGTCTTTTCCGACTGAACCCCAATCCGAAGATCTGAAGGAGACTTCCCATGTTGAAAACAATCACCCAAAGCGCGATCGGCGCAGCACTTCTCTTCGGCGTTACGGCCTGTGCGACCGGCGTGCAGCCAACCATCGAAGCGGTTGATCGCGGGCCGATCGAGAGCGCGCAAACCTTCGCCTTCCTTAGCGAGGAGGAGTTCATGCAATCGATTCCGGCGCTTCCAGCGTTCCCTGTTGAAGATGCGGAGATGGAAATCCGCGGCGCGATCCAAAATGAAATGGCCGAGGCGGGCATCACGTTCGACACGGCTCATCCCGATTTGATTGTCGGCTACATGATCGGCGTCAATCAGGTCGAAGAGCAGTATGTGGATGTCTACACGAACCGGTTTGGTGGCGTAAGGTCCATCTATGTGACCGATTACGATCACATGGAGGGTAGTCTCGTCATAGACGTGTTTGATGCTGATACGGGCGAGCGTGTCTACTCCGGTTGGGCCGACAAGGACTTCATGGCGCCACCACGCGATCGCCGCGGAGAGATCATTGAAGACGCCGTCGATGCCATTCTGAGCGGGCTCGTGCCATCCGAATAGGGTTTTGCGATAAGCCTTTAACACCTCAGTGGGACAAATCCAGTCCTACTGAGGAACCGCAACGCCTGTTGGCCTTTGGTATCTTCTTCGCCGTCGAAAATGGACATTCGGCTTTCTGGACTAAGCGTCTGCAATTGGCGAGATTCTGCCGGTCGGAGTCCACCACTCAGCTGGCAGCAATGGGCGCATTTCCAGACGTTAGGGATTGAGCAGCGTTCCGGGCTTAGTTGGCGCTAAGCAGCCGTTGCACAGGAGTCACAGTCGAATTGTACGCCTGCCTTTATCAGTGTGGAGGGCGACAGGCCAAACATCTGTTTGAACGCCGTGCTGAGATGCGCAGATGACGCGAAGCCTGCAGCATGGGCCGCATTTGTCAGTGATGGCTCCGCCGCGAATTCCTGGCAGACCCGGGCCATCCGGCGCCACAGCCGATAACGGCTGAACGGCATGCCGACAGCCTCCCGCATCAATGCGCGGCAGCGTGAGGGTGACAGACCGGCCACATTCGCGGCGATGGCGAGGCTCGGGAACGCTTCCGGCGCATCGTCGATCGCGCGCAGGAGCGCGACGATGCGCGGGTCCGTGAAGGCCCTTCGTGCAAGACCGATGCGCTCGCAAAGGTCATCCACGTCCATCGCACCTGCCGTCACGTCCAGCAACCCGCCCTGGAGCCGATGGAGGTCAGCAACGGACAAGGCTGCATGGTCGTCGCTGAGCGCATCAAGATACAGAAATGCCATGGGGCCATGGGCGCGAAGGTGATGCAACTGACCAGGCGGGATGAGGGCGGCGCGCCGGGAGACGTAGGCAGGCACTGTCGCCCCGGTTTCCAGCATGGCAAGGTCAAACGGTGCGTCCAGCCCGAAGGCGACCACGGCCACGGCGTTGCGATGCGGCTCGAGATCCAGTCCGGGCCCGACATAGGCGGCGCGTGCGCTCCGCAACGAGACCCGCGCAGGCGCTGCTTGAAAGCCCGGAGCGGACGGATCGCCTAGCGTACCTGCATGATCACGTTGCATGACGCGCCTGTCCTCATCGCCCTCATTCTCTCTCTTTTGATGGGGCTTGGCGCTATCGTGGCCCCTACGCTTGTCACCCGTCAATTCGATACTCCCGAGCTCAGCGCGGCTGGCCGGAACGAGGTGCGCTCAGTGTATGGCGGCTTCGGAGTGGCGATGTCGATCATGTTCTTGGTGGCGCTGCTGCGGCCGGAACTGCGCGCAGGGATTTGCTACACGACCGGTGCCGCGCTCGCTGGTATGGCGGGCGGGCGCGTGCTCTCGGCGCTGATTGATCGGGAGATCGGCCGGTATCCACTCTTCTATCTCTTCCTGGAGGCGGGCATGGCGACGATGTTGTTATGGGGTGCCTGAAGGGGCAAATCATGGCGCCGCTCCCGAGATCAACCCGCTCCTAGCTTGCCCGCCAGGACGAGACGGCGACAAGGAACAGAGGGACCAAAGCGATAGCGTCGATGATCGCGATTGCCCTGAGCGGGCCGACCGGTGCGCCCGCTCGTACATAGAGGATCAGGAACCCGATGACGCTGATGGACACCACGAGGCTAAGCGCTCGCCGGGCAGACGGGTCGAGGATTGCGCACAGGCAGGCGGCGAGGATGGCGAGGAACAGGGCACCGCGGTGCGCCAGCAGCACGCCGAGGTCGCCCTCTGGCGAAACGCCGTAGAGTCGTTTGACCACACCCGTCGAAAATGCTGCCGCGGCCGGCGACAGATGCACGAGCGCAAGCAGCGCCCATGCCCCCTTGACCCAGATCTCCATGCCAAGCCTCCGCATCTTGACTTGCGAACTTGCACGGGCTGCCGCGTCCATGCTTTCAAAAAGGGACTGGGGACGACTATGGACCGGGAGGCGCCGAATGTCCGCCTTCGGCGATGAGTTGCCGGATACGCTTCCGCAATCGGACGGCAACAACGGGCGCAAATGCAGACATAAGGAATCGCGCCCGATCCGGTCAATTTTGGCCCTTTGTGAACAGTCGCGCTCAGACACGCGATGACTGCTTTCGCCGGCGAAGCGAACCTCGTCCCACGCGCGTCCCTCTCGCCTGGGAGAGAGACCGGCGGGATGAGTGGGTGCATGCCACCTTGAAGTCAAACAGCGGGTCCGAAACTCAAGTTTCGGA
>JBCAXQ010000189.1:0-5939 GCA_038534015.1 Pseudomonadota bacterium
CTGCCGAGGATCGCGGATTCCAGGCCGGCATCTAGGGTGACGACCCTCAACCGCATGCCCGGCTTGCAAATACGGGCGACCAATTTCGCGCCCAGATCCGCGCGGACCGCATCGACCAACGCCTCGAATTCCTGTGTCTTTTGCAGCGCCATGGCGAGCGAGGTGAAGACCGGCTGCGGGTGGCTCAGCCCTATCCCGTCTGCGATCAGAACGCGGAAAATCCGGGTCAGGGCGGCAAGCGAAAGCGGCTCTGGATGGACCGCCTCGATAAGGCTTGGTGCGTTCTCTTTTAGCGTATCGATGAGCGCGCGGACCTCCTCCGGTCCCAGCAATTCGTCGCTATGCGCCAGAAGTGTCTGGTTTGCGTGGGTTGCGATCACGGTGCTGGGATCGACTGTCAGAAACCCTTCGGCGATGGCATGATCCCGCATCGCCGGTTCGATCCAGAGCGCCGGACAATCGAAGCTGGGATCGCGCGTCGCCTCGCCGGCGAGGCCATGCCCTTGACGGACATCGCCAGCGTCAATCGCAAGCACTTTCTCCGGTCGGACGGCCCCGCCAGCCACAGTCACGCCGCCAAGCAGGACCGCATAATCCTGCGCCCCCGCATCCAGCGAATCCCGAATGCGGAACTGCGGGAGCACGAATCCGAATTGACGGCTCAGCTGTTTGCGAATGCCCGTGATCCGCGCAATCAGCGGCGCGCCTTTCGCTTCGTCGACGAGGTGCACAAGTCCATAGCCAAGCTCAATGGTCACCAGCGTTTGGTCGCTGACGTCGTCGATGGTGATCTTTTCCGGCGAAACCGGCTCGTCTGGTGATGCTGCGATGACTGGTGCATTGGCCTTGCGACGCAGGCTCCACCAGATCGCCCCGGCTATTGCAGCGGCTGGCAGGAAGATGATTTGCGGCATGGCCGGGACCATTCCAATTGCGCCCAGGATCAACGCCACCGGCAGCCATCCGCGTGGATCGGAGAACTGGCCGCCGATCTGGCCGGCGAGGTCGCGAGTGTCCGATACCCTGGTCACGATCGCTGCCGCCGCTATCGACAGCAGCAGAGCGGGAACCTGAGCCACGAGCGCATCTCCCACGGCGAGAGTGATGTAGAGCTCACCAGCCTCCGCCGCGCTCAGCCCATGGCTGATCATGCCAAGGGCAAGCCCCGCAATCACGTTGACACCCAGGATCAGCAGTGCCGCAATCGCATCGCCTTTGACGAATTTGGATGCACCATCCATCGATCCGTAAAAATCGGCTTCGACGGTGACCTGAGACCGGCGTTCGCGGGCCTCTTCCGATGAGATAAGCCCTGCAGCGATATCGGCGTCGATTGCCATCTGTTTGCCAGGCAAGGCATCGAGCACGAACCGCGCCGAGACTTCGGACACGCGTCCCGCTCCCTTGGTGATAACAATCATGTTGATGATCAGCAGGATGGTGAAGACGAACAACCCGACAGCGAAATTGCCGCCAACCAGGAACTGGCCGAAGCTTTCGATGATGTCCCCGGCTGCCGCGCCACCTTGATGTCCGTTGACCAGCACGATCCGTGTCGATGCGACGTTGAGCGCAAGCCGCAGGAGCGTCGCAAACAACAGCACGCTGGGAAAGGAAGAGAAATCGAGCGGCTGGCGCGCATTCAGTGCGACCATCAGCACGGCGACCGAAATCGCGATGTTGAGCACGAAAAAGATGTCGAGCAGCGTAGTCGGTATGGGCAGCACCATCAGCACGAAGAGTGCGAAGATACCGACGGGCAATGCCATCGCCGCTGGAACGCTCATCGCGCGCGAAAGGGTTGAATTCTCAGTCACAGGCCGAACGCCTTGAACTGATCATAAGCGCGCCTGATTTGCGTGCCCGCAGCCCCCGTTTCGCTGGCACCAAAGGTGTTGGCGAGCACTTGCGACATGCTGGGGCGGGTCGATTCAGGCGCTGGACCTGCGCCTTGCCCTATGGCCAATGTGGCCCGCGGTTCGATGCGGGGGTAGTTGGTGTAGGCAATCGTGGGCGGACTGCCTGTCGGAATACCTGGGCTTATCGGGATGTCCTGAGGCGTACGCGCCATGGCACGGTCCAGCTTGCCATCAAAAAGCTGCAGCACCTCGGCCAGGCTGCGGTCGCTTCCGTCGCGATTGTAGAAAACCGGGCGGTTCGCTGCTGCAGGGCGCGGGAACAGATCGGCTGCACTCTGGTTCGGGTTTGATTGCATCGCGCCGAGAAACTTCGATGCGCCGCCCGCACCCAGGAAATGGGCGAGATACATTTCGCTGCTGTGCGGCTCACGCCCAAGCACGGGCAGCAATTGCGCGCGATTGTCCTCTGCAAAGCCCGCCGCCATGTAGGACGAAATCTGCGGATCGTTGCGCAAAGCAAGGATCGCCTGACGCTGACCCGGGTCACTGACAGAAGCGCGCCCGGTCGAAGAAACGCTGATCTGCGCGGAAATATCGCCCAGGCCGAAGCGTGGGCCATGGCGCTTCATGGTTTCCAGCCAAGTGCTTTCGATGAACTGGAACAGACCACTGGCGCTGGATGTGCGGGCCTTCGCTTTGGGATCCAGTGCTGATTCAAGCTGTGCTTTGGCCAACAGGAAATCGAACTCGACCGATGTGCGATCGGCTGCGTTGGCGATCGCCTGCTGGACGCTTGTCGCCCTCTCGGCTCGCAGGCCTTCTGCTGGCTGTACCTGTCCGATTGAAGAGTTCTCGCTCACAGACGCTCCGTTCGATTGCTGCTGCCCCAGGTGGGCGCGTTCGTTCGAAGGGCCTCTGCAACCGCCGTGCCAGACGGGTTGTTATTGCTAACAAGAGGTTAAGCGTGCGCGATGCTGACGGGCTGGTAAGTGGCGCGTTTCCCGCCAATGGCCTCAAGTCGCGTGGCAACGTTTGCGGCCAGCAGATTGCGAACCCGGCGGTTGACCTCATTCAATTGCCGCGCCGTTTCGGCCAGATCGCGCGTCTGCGGATCAAGCATGTCTGGTCCCACAGGCGCAAGCTTCTCGCACAGCGCCTCTTTCTCGCGTGCGGCTTCGATCAGCCCGTCGCGATCAAGCGAGGCAAGCGCTTGCCGCTCCTGCTCAAGAACGGCAATCATCTGCCGCAGGTCATCAGACAATTGTGTGTTCGCCATTATCTCAATCAGCCTTGGGCAACGGTTGGGCCTATGCGCGCCGCGATCATCGCGTCGGCGATCTTCGTCGGCACAAGCGGATAGCTGCCTTCGCGCAGCGCGGCCCGGATTTCAGCCACACGCTCAGTATCGACCGGTGGGGTTCCCGCGTCGATGGTCGCGCCGACTTCCACGGCGACGCCCGGCTTTGCTTCCGAGCCACTCGCCTTCGAAGTGCCGTTGCGTTGGCCAGCATCGACCTGCGGTCGATCATTCTCTTGCAGCGCGCGCGGCGCGCTGACGCCTTGTAATTTGTTCAATTCCACTGAGGGCATGGTGTGTCTCCCGATGGATTCCTAAGACCTAGGACGGCGTCTTTGGCCGGTGTTTAAGGGCACGGAGAAATGCAGTGCTACGAGGCTGGAATAACCGCCAGCCCCGGTCGTTCTATGCGCGCACGGATCGGGTCCGCCTTGCGCGCAGTCCGAATGGCTATCCAATCGCCAATTCCTCCACTTTCCCTCGCTTCTCCACTTTGCTGAACGGTGAATCCTCGCCCGCGTATAGCCACGGTGATTGGGTCTCCTCGTCGCACAACTGGATCTGTCTTTGCGGCCCCAGCGGTGGGAACAGTCGAAACGAAGATCCGCCAGCCATGGATGCCAGGGCATTCGACCTGGATTGTTTTTCCGGGCCGACCATACCACTGGGTCGCCAATGGAGAGGTGCAGGCATCAAGGCGCAACCTGCGATCCGCTTCCGAACGCGCACCTCCACTTTCTCCAATTCGAGCGCCAGTGAAGATTTCCACGGCGCGGTCAATCTCGGCGGGATCGGTAAAGGTTCGTGAGCTCGATGATGGTTCCGCTACTGCCGCGTAGAGCGGAGCAAACATGATACCGGCCACGGGGGCAAAACATAGAAACGTTCTGGTCGGGCGCATGGCGCATCTCCTTGTTTGTTGCGCAGACTACGCAGCAAGCACTGTGCCAATCGCTTACGCAGTTTTCTCGATGGCGACGGGAGGTTCGGGTTTAGGCGGAAACGATAAGACATGCGCCGGATCGCGAAGAAAGGGGATGCAATGCCTTACACAACTCGGATGGCGCGCCGACGAGGGAGTGATATCAATGTTCAAGTTCCGCAGCCGGGTGCCAGGGTTTCGCCCACAAACGGGACTGGTTGCAAACCAGATCTGCTGGACAGCATTGGAACGTTTATATCCAAGCATCATCTGCAGGTGACCAGCGCCAACCTCAGCGCGATCTGCGCGGGTTTGTCTGGCGAGAATGCCAAGCTGGCTGACGCTATCTCACAGCGCGAGGCGAGCGGCCAACCCATCGACCAAAGGTGGCTGGATACTCTGACGCGGTTCGATCTCGAATCCAATGACCGGCTCAACGAGCTTGAGACATTGATGGATAAACTCGAACACTCGCTAATCCGTTTCGCTCGCAGCGCGAAGAACGCGCAGGACGAAACGAGTGGTCATCGAAACCAGCTTGACCGTCACATCACGCAAATGAGACGCGGTGATGTGTCGGGTCGAACGGGTTCAGAGTTTGAACGCATTATTGAGCTCTCGCGATCTGCCCTGTCTCAGCTGGAACAAGTAGAGAAGACCATGGAGCGGAGTCAGACGGAAACAAGTGAGCTTAGAGACGATTTGGCGAAGGCACGGATAGAAGCAGATGTCGATCATCTGACACGACTGCCAAACCGCCGGGCATTCGAGCGTCGGCTGAATTCGGCAGCCGCCGAAGCAAGAGCCAAGAAAGAGCCGCTTTGCGTCGCTTTCTGTGATGTCGACAATTTCAAAAGCGTCAACGATAGGTATGGGCACGAGGCTGGCGATCGAATTTTATGTGCGATTGCCGACACATTGAGCGCAATAGCGAGCGATGAGTGCTTTATCGCGCGTCATGGAGGGGAGGAATTTGTCCTCCTGTTCTATGGTTTCACGAAGGAACGCGCTTTTCGGAAGCTCGAAAGTGCGCGCCGAGCTATGGCGGGTCGTCGACTGATGGATCGCGAAACCGGAAAGCCGTTTGGACGCATCACCTTTTCGGGTGGGATTGCTGAAGTCACCGAAGATATCGACACGCGCAGCGCGCTCGCACGGGCTGATCAGGCACTGTACAAGGCAAAAGAGGCTGGCCGGAACAAAATCCTGTCCGACTAGCCAGGACTGTCAAAGGCAAGGCTTGCGTAGATGTCGTCCTTGTCCGCCGAAATCATGACAATTCTCACCTGGACACCTGCTTCGTGTGCCGATTGCTCCAGAGTGCGCGCCTGGGACCAGGCCACCTCGGGATTGCCTCTTCGGTAGCGAACAAACACTGTCAGGGTTAAGCGAGGATCAAGATCCTGGCGGGCGAGCCATTCATTCAAATCCGGTCCATCCGCACTTGGCCGATAGAGTGCCTGGGCTGGCTGTACATGCAGCTGGCTCTCGGAGTCCCTGCGTGCTTGCGCGCTGGCCAGTCCGGTGAGAGCGACCAGAAACAGGATAAGCGAAAGATCGGCCAGGATCAGCTGCCAGGACTGGGATGATTTCACTTTCATGCCGCTTCCCGCTGGGTTGCGGCAGCCGGGCGGATATCGTTCAATGAAAGATGCAGGGTCAACCATTCGACCAGCCGGTCGCGGGCCTGCTCCTCATGTTCGCCTTGTCTGTCGATCGCCATTGCCAGAGGAAGGAAAACCAAATGTGCGCTCAACACACCGTACAGCGTCGACAGCACGGCGGTCGCGAGAGAGGCAATGGTTGCGGCTACGACGCCCTCTTCTCCACCCTCTATGCCATCACTGGCCTGGCCGGTGGA
>JBCAXQ010000190.1:0-5935 GCA_038534015.1 Pseudomonadota bacterium
CGGATGGCCCAGACATGCTTCGGCATCAGTGGGCGTTTCTGACCAACAAGGCGTCCCTTGTTCCAGGCGGGGCGCTGAGGGCGAATGGCGGGTAAGTTTGGTGTTTGCATGATGGATCTTCCGAGTTGAAGCTCCCATCCACCCTGCCAACCAGACGTTGGCAAGAACACAGTACATCAGACCCCGGCGACGCAACGGATGACGGGTTAGAGCCCAATCTACCAAATGCTGCGCGTTGTCGGAATGTCCGCTCACTGCTTGCGAGCCTTTACCGACGCGGAAGTTTTGCGCCGCCCACAGCAACTTTTCTCTATCATGCTGTGGCGGGATTTGCCCTTAATTGGCGGGTAATGTCCTGCATATGGCGAGAATTGTCCTGCCCTACTAGCGGTCGATCATTCATCTTGATCCCAACAACACAAGCCCAGGGGGTTGAGATGAAACAAATATTTCAAGCGCCAACAACAGGCTCACTGCCAGCTATTGCCGATAACGGGTTCCTAAGCGGTCGCACTTTGCGCCGGACCGGATACGAGAGGGCCTTGTGATGACAACCGTTAGCAATGGCTCAGTCATGTCCGTCGTCGCTTCAGCTTTGTCACGCGGACTTTCATTCAAGGCCGTACAGGACGCAGCCGGGGTCGACTGCAGCACTTTGATGAACCCAGAGGCACGGCCCCCGGAAGATGTCTTCCCGAAGATTGTTGCATTGCTCGGTGAACAATTTCCAGGCGAGCCGTTTACCTTGGACATTGCCCGAGCCGCACCTTTTTCCTTTTTCGGTGGCCTTGCCGACGGTGCCCGCTACGCAGACGATTTGCGCGCGGCGATCAGTCTCTTGGTTAAGAATTGCTCTGTTATCTCTGACCAGTTGGAACTGACCTTTCACGAGAGCTCAACCGAGTCAAAAATCGTATCAAATCATCCGATGAACCATATGGACGGTGGCCTCTCGGCAGAAATTGGGTCGGCATTCATATTGCGCCTGTTTTCAGAATTTCTGGGAATAACGGATTGCTTTGAACGTATAACGTTCTCCCATAAGCCTCATTTTGATGAGCGCCACTATACCGAGTACTTCGGTGTTCCCGTTGACTTCGATGCCGACGAAATCAGCCTGATCATCAAGCTGGAGAAGCTCGACGAGCGGATTGCGCAAGCCAATGTTGACCTTTTCAACTATGTCCAGACACACTTGTCTGGCATCAAAAAGCAGATCGCTGCTGCCAAGGAACCGAAGGAACTGAAAGCACTTAGGAAGGCGGCGGCGGACAATGCCGAAGCGGGAATCTTCAATACCTCCAGCGTTGCGGCTGCGGCATACATGAGTGTGCGGACGGCGCAACGGATCACAGCAGAGCATGGCACGACCTTGCAAGCGCTAATCGACAAGGTGCGCGAGCACCGCGCTGTGGAGCTTTTGCAGAACAATCGCAATGACATCGGCTCCATCGCCTTTTTGCTCGGATATTCCGACGAACGTGCTTTTCGTCGTGCGTTCCAGAGGTGGATCGGTCAGACGCCATCTGACTACCGACGGCAACTCAACAAGCAGATCGAATAGGGCCTAGCCCAGGCGATCAGGCCACCAAACAACACAAAGCAGCAAAGCCTAACCGGTGCTCAGCATCGGACGGTCCTTTGCACCCTCAACCTAACTCGAAATCAAAACTGGGAGACACACCATGAACCTCATCTCACAAGCCGCAACCACCCTGTTTGGACTGCTCGCAGGGGGCATGGTGCTGATTGCGACCGGGCTCGTCCCATATTGGCGGTCACTTGATCCGGAGGCGTTCACTCAGACCTTCGGACCGAGCCTGACAACGGTAGGGGGCACCATGATTGCTCTAACCATCCTGGGGACAGGTTCCATGGTCATCGCCGCCGGGTTCGCGTTTTGGCAGAAGTTTCCAGGCCGCGTCTGGCTCGCCGCAGGTGCAGCCGCGACAATCGTGATGCTGGGCTGTGTGCCGCTTTATTTTGGTGCAGCCAATACCGCTTTGGCCAGTGGCGAGCTGAGCCCTGATGCCATCACTGCTGAGCTTGCGACGTGGGGGCAGATACATTGGTTCCGGACCATCGTTGGCATCATTGGCCTCTTCTTCGCGATTCGCGCCGGATACGAGTCACAGAAGGCCGCCTGAATTTCCACAAACACCTACAAAGGAGGCAGGATCATGCTCCGCCTACAAGGAATCAACGCGATCATCGCACTCATCGTCGTCTTCGCGGCGCTTCATCTGACCTTAACTCCAGAAGAGCACACCTTCAGAACAACGGTCTCAACACTGCTAGGCGGCATCGGCTTCTTGCTGATGACCTGCTCGGTGATCCTCGCCACACGCCTGGAAGTCTTCGAAGAAATGTTTGGCGGTTTGGACCGCATGTATCAGGTTCACCGCGTCGCAGGCACGTTCACAGCAGTTTTCGCACTGGTGCATTTCTTTATCATTCCAAAAGAACTGCCTGCTGGCGTTGATCCAGTGCTCAATTCGACGTTCCCTTCGGCCCAGATTGGAATGGCTGCCATGGTGCTCCTGGTGATCGGCCTCTTCGTCGCGTTGAACCGCAAGATCAGCTATTCTCGTTGGCGTAATCCCCACAAAGTGATGGCGTTGGTCTACATCCTCGTGATTGGCCATTTCATGAACGCGCCTGGCATTTTCTTTGAGCGATTTAGCGCGTCGGGTATCTTCCTGATCCTTGCAACCGTGGTCGGTACGATTGCCTTGGTCTACACGGCTGTCGGCATGAACAAACGTACAGCGCAGCACTACACGATTGAGGCTGTGAACGCGCTTGAACGGGCCACCGAAGTTGTCTTGAAGCCGGTTGGCGACATGATGAATTTCAAGCCAGGCCAATTCGCTTTTGTGGAAATCCAAGGCAAGGGTTGGTCCGAGCCGCACCCTTTTACAATCTCAAGCGCGCCCGGCGAGGGTCGTTTGCGCTTCACTATGAAGGTGCTGGGGGACTGGACCCGAAAAGTGCGTGAAGAGCTTGAGCCAGGCGGAAAGGTGATCGTGCGCGGCCCGTATGGGCGGTTCGACGCGTCCAAGACAACTGGCAAAAAGCAGGTGTGGATCGCGGGCGGGATCGGTCTGACGCCGTTCCTGTCAAAGCTGAGGGCAATGGACGCCGACGATGATCGCGATATCCACTTTGCCTACGCTGCACGAAACAAAGAAGAAGCGATCTTTCTGGAAGAGTTGCAGGCCATCGAAGCCGAGCGGGACAATCTCACCCTCTACTACTTTTTCTCCGAAGACGGTGATTTCGCCCGCGTCGATGCAGCCAAGGAACGGCTCCCTGATGCGCTGACCGACTACGAGTACTTCATCTGCGGTCCCAAGCCGATGGTCGAAGGATTGATGAAGGACCTCAAGAAGGAAGGCGTGAAACGCAAGGCCATGCATGTCGAGGCGTTTGAATTCAGATGAGATCGGAAAGCGGCCATTAGTTTTGAAACACCTAGTGGCCGTTTTGTCCCGACTGCCGACCCGAGCCAATCCTGGGATCTCGCAGGCGCAGCGAACGGCAGGTCTGGCGCCCCGCAATTGCGAGACCGGACCAGCTTGTGAATGTCTCGTAAGGGCCGTCCTTGCCGACGATCAGATGCTGTAGTGGGTCGACGTAGCACAACATGCGTGCCAGGGGACGTCCTGCGCATGCCCTCACTCCCAGCGGCCTTTGACACCGATGTTCAAATTCCAATTTTCGTACTAGGGTCGCCAACATCCCAGCCAAAGGTCTCAATGTGCCAAGCTCAATAATTGAAGAAGATCTGATAGTCGAAGGCAATGTCAGCTCAAGCGAAGGAAGTGTCGATGTCAAAGGCCGCGTGGTCGGGGACGTTAGCGCTGAGACAATCACCATTCGGGTAAGCGGGTCGGTTGACGGAGCAATGTCGGCGAAGAAGATCGCGGTTGAAGGCAAGCACAAGGGCAGCTTGAGTTGCGACGATCTAAAGCTTGCATCGACCTCACAGGTTCAGGCTGATGTCGTGGCCAAGGCGATGGAAACAGAAAGCGGCGCTAAGGTTAACGGCAAGGTCGATATCACAGGGCGGCAATAGGACATTTCCAGTATCTCTACGCGGCAGCGTCACATGTGTGGTTTTGCCGCTCAATAGCGGCGCGATGCTGGAATGGGCGGTTTGGTGACGCTGCGCTGCAATTTCCAATCAAACGACGAGAGTCCACATCGGGCCGGGATCAGCTTGATTTCACACGCGATTTCGCAACTGCAAGCCCGACGGCAGCGGTCGAAAATACACTCGCCAAAAGAAACGCGTAGCTGAGGTCATTCTGCCCGACGTACCCCGCGAGAACCGCCCCAAGCGCGCCAATACCATCCATAAACGCAAATGCCATGCCCAAGCTGGTTCCCTCCCGCCTGCCCGCATGATCGACGGCCACAGCCAATATCACGGCCCGTATCGCGACCAGCAGCGTCATCGCCACTGCCAAGGCCACCAGGATCCACATCAACGATGTGGTCAACCATGCCGTACATGTGGCGATTGCGGCGACGCCATTTCCGAACACTAACAAAGGACGCCTGCCCACCGTATCCGACACTCTGCCCATTGCAGGTTGGGCAAGGGCTCCCAGCACCATCATCAGGGCAAGTGCGATCGACGTTTCTTGCCAATCAAAGCCATGATCGTGTTGCAGGAAAACAGGTGTCATGGTCAAGATCGCGAAAAGAGCGATGTTGTAACAGGAAAATAGCGATACGATCTGAAGCCCTGAACGTGTCGCCCAAATTCGCCAGATATCCGTAAAGTCGGCTATTGTCGGTCGCGCTGCTTTCACCATAGGCACGCGTCGCAACACAAAGGCGAAGACGCATCCCATCAGCAGGGCCGGCAGCGCGATGATCTGTAGCGCAAACCTCCAATCGCCCAAGCTGAGAAGATGCCCAGTCAGGACAAGCCCAATGACCTCGGCCATATGTCCACCAAGTGCGTGCACGCCGAACGCATATGCACGCCGGTCCTTCTCGATACTCGCCAGAACGCCGGTGGCCATCGGATGCCAAGCGGCGTCTCCGGCGCCCGCGATTGTTATCAAGAGCGCAAACAGCCAAAAGTCATTTGCAAGCGAAGCTCCGAGATACCCGAGGCCAACCCAAAAGAACGTCGCCAACAAAAGGATACCGCGATTGGCGACATGGTCCGACACGATGCCTGCGGGCAGATATGCCAATGCAGAACCCAGACTGTGGATCGTGAACAACAGGCCAATTTCGACGGGCGACAAACCGGCAGCGACGCCAAATGCCGGTATGATCAAAAACATTCCCACAGGAGCGAGGTCATTGGCAAAATGCCCGACCGCAAATGGGATCAACAACCTAGGCTTCGCAGCTGGTTGATCGACGAATGGGCGAGTGTTCATCTAGTGTTTCCAACTAAGGTGCTGTGCGCCTGTTCAGGAATTCACAAACACCCGTGATTGTCAGCACTACAAATTGAAAACAGTGATGACCTTGATCACTTCAATCTTTCTGCCGGTCGATTGAAATTTCGACCAGCGTTATCAAAATTCTGTTTAGTGGAATGCCACGCGGTGATCGAACGTCGGCAACGCGAATGCTGCACCGCAATATCCGAGCCCACGTCAATGTCCGGTCTGGGCCGTCCGTTGATTCCTCAGGTCCGGATGTAGATCGGTTTGACCAGGGCCAGCCGCCTTGCGCCAGTGCCTGCTATTCGTTCGACCCGGAACAGGCCATGTGTCCGATCGATTGGCGCACTGCTGCCGACAACCGAAAACCGGCGCTGCACAGGGTCGGGCGACGTCGGGCTCGAACGAAACGGCTCAGCTCTTCTGCACAAATTGCGTGCCCAGACTAGGCAGCCGACTCATAAAACTCGACCCACAACCTGAACGATGCCAGTTTGATCATGGAGAGGAAGTTTCGTGAT
>JBCAXQ010000191.1:0-5905 GCA_038534015.1 Pseudomonadota bacterium
GCCCACTGATAATCAGAACTGGCAAAAGAAGTGCTGCATGAAGCCATTCGGTTTCGTGCAGCCATGCAGGCAGCGGCCCCAACTACCGTCAAAAGCAGTTCCATCCGTTCTGTTTCGACCAAGAGACCAGCAAAAAGCGACAGGAAAGCAACGACAGCCAACGGACCTATCCAGGCGGTCCGTTGTGCCGCTCGGGCCAGTACTGGCCCGCTGATAATCAGAACTGGCAAAAGAAGTGCTGCATGAAGCCATTCGGTTTCGTGCAGCCATGCAGGCAGCGGCCCCAACTACCGTCAAAAGCAGTTCCATCCGTTCTGTTTCGACCAGGAGACCAGCAAAAAGCGACAGGAAAGCAACGACAGCCAACGGACCTATCCAGGCGGTCCGTTGTGCCGCTCGGGCCAGTACTGGCCCACTGATAATCAGAACTGGCAAAAGAAGTGCTGCATGAAGCCATTCGGTTTCGTGCAGCCATGCAGGCAGCGGCTCCATCCCCACAAGAGGAAGAATTGCAAGCGCAGGGGGCAGGGCAAGGCAGTGGAATAGGCAAACAACCGACAAAGCTATGCCGCCACGGTGCATCGATGCTTCGTGAATGGGAGGTTGCATTTTCACTTTTCCGACCGGCTTTCGAGAATCTCTACCCGAGAATGTTACAACGTCACATAGCGGCAAATGTCGGAAGTTCAACTGGTGTTTCGGATATTCGCTTTAGGTTCCCGATCAGGCAAGCGATCCGTACGGTTGGAACTCGTCGCGCCCTGTGGCAGTTAACCGAGCACAGGATGCGGATTTGGGCGTTTGCGCTAAGCTGTCCTGATATATGAATGAAGCGCTTTAAGGAGACACATATGCGCGCCGCAATTATCTCTGCCATGTCGGCCATGGCATTGGCCGCAACGCCGTCTCTCGCACAGGAAGCAAAACCGGTCGAAGAACAGATTGGCGCTGGCGGTAGGCCAGTCGGAGCGAACTGGTCGCGCAGCCCGGTGATCGCACAGAATGGCATGGCA
The DNA here is from genome assembly GCA_038534015.1 of Pseudomonadota bacterium. GTDB lineage: Bacteria > Pseudomonadota > Alphaproteobacteria > Sphingomonadales > Sphingomonadaceae > Erythrobacter. The sequence continues at coordinate 1,014 of JBCAXQ010000191.1, forward strand.
GCCACGGCCCATCCCCTAGCAACCCAGATCGCGCTCGATGTTTTGAAAGATGGCGGCAACGCGGTTGATGCAGCAATTGCAGCGAACGCAGCATTGGGCCTGATGGAGCCAACCGGAAATGGGATTGGCGGCGACCTTTACGCTATCATCTATGATCCCAAGACGGATAAACTCTACGGTATCAATGGCTCCGGTCGTTCGCCAAAAGACCAGACTCTGGATCAATTGATGGAAAAACTGGAAGGCGCGGAAGCCTTGCCGCCCGTCGGCCCACTTCCAGTCACAATCCCGGGCACGGTCGATGCCTGGTTCGCGATGCATGGACGGTTTGGCAAGATGCCTATGAGCGATGTCCTTGCCCCGACTGTAAAGTATGCACGCGATGGCCACCCTATTGCGCCGATTATCGGTATGTATCTGGAACGGTCTCTGCGCGCATACACCCGTCGCCTAGAAAGTTATGATTTCGAGTTCGACAATGCGCGTGCAACGTGGTTCGCCGATGGCACCGCTCCCCAAGCTGGCGATGTCTTCAAGAACCCGGACCTCGCTAATACGCTTGAAACAATTGGTCGCGAAGGTCGCGATGCATTCTACGAGGGCGAGTTGGCGCAAGTGATGGTCGAATACCTCCAACGTCAGGGCTCTGCCTACACCTTGGAAGACTTTGCCGATCATACCAGCGACTGGGTCGAACCAGCCTGCGTTGGGTATCGCGACGGCTTTGAGCTGTGTGAGCTCCCACCCAACGGCCAAGGTTTCGCTGCGCTGCAGATGGTAAATATTCTCAAGAACGTAGATCTGCGCCAGTGGCAACGGGGCAGCGCTGAAGTGATTCATTACATTACCGAGGCCAAACGACTAGCCTATGCCGATGTCGCGCGCTTCTATGCCGACACTGACTTCCACCCGTTTCCGATGGACCTCTTAAGCGAGGATTACGGAAAGCAGCGCTTCGCTCTGATTGATCCCGAGCGGGCCACGCCCGAATTCGGGCCGGGCGAACCCAAGCTCGAAGGAGATGGGGATACGACCTATCTGACCGTAACCGATAAGGACGGGATGATGGTTAGTTTAATCCAGTCAAACTATCGCGGGATGGGTGGCGGTCTGGTGCCCGATGGCCTGGGCTTCATGTTTCAGGATCGCGGCGAATTGTTCAGCCTCGATCCGGCACACCCGAACGCATACGAGCCAAGCAAACGTCCATTCCACACAATCATTCCCGCTTTCGTGAAAAAGGATGGAAAGCCCTACATGACGCTTGGGCTAATGGGCGGGGGGATGCAGCCCCAGGGGCATGTACAGGTCCTTATCAACATGGTTGATTTTGGAATGAATGTGCAGGAAGCAGGCGATGCGGCGCGGATCAATCACGATGGCGGTCGCCAGCCGACTGAAGCGCGAGACGGACCCGCCGCCGACCCTCTAGGAACGCTCAATGTCGAACCGGGCGTCCCGGCTGCGACAGTCGAAAAACTGGGCGAAATGGGGCATAATGTGCGCGTCGTAGACAACGGCATTATGTTTGGCGGCTATCAGGCAATCGTTCGCGATCCCGAAACCGGCGTCTATTCCGGTGCGACCGAAATGCGTAAGGATGGCCAGGCCAGCGGATATTGAGCGCCCGTGCTAGAGCAGGTCGAGAGATCTCGATCTACGACGACAGTGAGAGCTGAGCTATTACCAAGGAAGCTGGTATTGTATTCCAGCAGGCAAGCGCAGGTCCATTGGCGCGCGCCCGATCACTGTGATGGCTTTCATGGCAAGTGGACGCAGCGATCAATGATCGCGAGATGGCAGCGTGCGCCCTAATGTGTTTCGCATTTTTCCTGGCGCCAGCATTTACCCGGTGACCCCTTACTCGTCTTCTGGACCGCCGGATTGCCCATTCACCGGATCGAGCATCTCACCCGGGAATTGCGCATCATCGTCGTCCGATAGCGATGGATTGGCATCTTCGTCCGGAATGGTGACTTGCGATCCACGAGGGATTTCGAGAATGGGGCGATTGGGAGTGAGGGTCGGCGTAGGCCGAGGGATTGGGCGATTGATGACCGGCAGCGGGGACGAGTTCTTCATCGCCGTTAAAACACCGGCGCGAGGAGTACCCGAAGTTATTTTGGAGGCCTGGCTGTACATCGTGCAGCTCGGAGCCTTTCCTCGAAAGAAGCCCTTCGGGAAGTAGGTCACACCCTTACATGAATTGTTGCGCCAACAGGCCTCGAGGCACGCTATCGGATCGGCGTTGCTCACGTCGAACTGGCGCAGTGTTGTTCCGCCCATGATGGCTTGTCCCGGCTTCAGGCTCATGTTCCAGACGTCGCCGACAAAGCTTGTCTTGGTCGCTGAAACAGCGTGAAGAAACCCATGATTGCGCCGTGAATTGGAAGAGTTTGCAATCATGCGCAATTGGCATTCTGGCTTAAACTGCTGGGCCACCTGCCGATATGTATAGGCATAGCAATTGCCGTCCGCATCGCAGGCCTGGCGGCAGCTCTTGGCGTTTCCGGCATGGTCGCCCACGGACATGGTAATGGTGCGTATCAGGTTGCCGCCACGCACGAGGTTGCCCTCCTCAATGTAGTCACCAGAGACTGAGCCAATGGTCTGCGCGACGACTGCGCCGCCGAAGCCAAGTCCCATCAGGGTAAGGCAGATGGTGAGTATCTTGCGCATTGCATTTCCTCTCGTTGATGTGTGAATTGCCGGCGCGGCAGCGGGGCCGCTATTCAAAGCCAACCGTCACATTGGTATCGCCAGAAAGCTGTGCTTGGGCGACAATCCGACATCTCATTGCATTGTTGAACGCAATGGTCTGATCAGCCAGTCCGGGAACCGCATTGATCTTGTCCACGCCGCCTTTCCCGTACGCTGCGGCGCGGTAGAACGCCATCACGGTTTCCGGTGTCTCGTCGGTGTTGAAGGTAGACGTCTTGTTGTTGTCCGTTACGCGACCCGCTCGGTGATCGGGCAACAGCGGCAGCCCGCAGGCGAGGTCGCCTGATTTGGATGCTGCTTCACGCAATTCCGGAGAGAGTTCAGCAGCGGCCGCTTCGATACCAGCCTGCATATCTTCGGTATCGTTGACGAAATCCTCGTTAAGGCCAGCCTCCTCAGAAGATTCGGGGGCACTGCAGGCGGCAAGTGTTGTGAGAAGCGCGACAGCCGCGCCCTGCGATACGGTCTTTATCAATTTCATTGGTGGGCTCCGTCAGTCGACTTCGTACCGGATGGTCATGTCAATACTGTCGTCTTTCCGATCTTTCTCGGAAGGGACGTTATGCATGTGGCTGATGCAGTACGTATCGTAATCCATGACAGCTCTCGGATTGTGAGCTTCTCCCGCCGCTTTCGCCTTGGGGCCATTGGTCCGCGCTGTTTGAATTGCGGACTTGAACGAGTCTATTCTGGTGCCTGCAATGAAATTCGTATTTCCCCGATTGGTCAGGCCGAATTCGATCAGGTTGAACTGACCATGGAGGCGAATGTCTGACAGCGGATCGGACCACGCACCTGCAGGCAGCGCGAAGAATTTCGCATTCGGCTCAATCCGCCGATATTTCCCGCAGGGCTGTGTTCGATATTGCGGAGAAAACTGGACTCCTCGGTCACGAGTGTTGGGCCAAGAATCCGCTCTGGAAACGTCATAGATCCTTTTTGCACTCGTTCGCTTTTCAGTTCCATCTGACTGGTCCACAATAACAATCGCGACCCCTGCCTTGCCTCCTCTTTCTGTGCGGCGTTCAGATTTTTTGTATATGTCGGTTGCTGTATGTGTGGCGCTTAAGCGCGTGGGTTCTTTGCCCAGGCAACCCGCACTGCAAAGAGTTTCATCTGGCTTGCCATCATAAATCCAACGTCGAATGGGGGGATGTATGTCTGGTCCCGGCCAGATGCCTTCAACAGCGGGATAGGGATTGCGTTTGGTTATCAGGCTACGCCACTGTGCGGTCGCTTCGCTGACACTGGGGAAGGTGACAGGCCCCGCAGTTACTTTCTGGCCCACGGCTTCCATCCCGACCTGGCCTGGGTAGCGCCCGGTGAATGCCTTCTGCGGTCGGCGATAACCGATGGAAAAGAAGATCTGCGCGCTGCTGGCTGGCTCGCCCCCGGTTCGCACTTCCATCAGGCCCCAACGCCCGGTTGGCTCACCGCTTCTGCGATTGGTTTCCATCCAGACACCGCGCAGCTTGCGGTTGCGTCCATCTTGCAGCTTCCCAAAAAAGACAACGCTGTTCCGGCCCACAGAAACGCCGGTAACAATGCCAAATTCATCAGGTTGACTAAAGGCAAAAACCTGCTGGCGATCTTTGAAAGGCCCGTATTCCGTGCCTTTAACGTCAACCGTCCACATGCCCTGGACGCCGGTGTCGGCATCGGGCTGTGCTGGCTTTGATCCGGGCTTTACCGGATTGAGAACTATTGGGTCGCGCTCCGGATAATTGATCGTCGGCGTCGGACGCACGGGGCGCGGGTAATAGGTGATACCGCCGCCCGTATTGCCCGACGAAGCATTCAGCTCTGGAGCAAATGGCCCGGCCCAATCGGTGTATTTTACTGGCTGAGAACCAAAGAATGTCTGAGCATCGCCATTGCCGGAATAGACTGCGAGCTGCGGCCTCGCAGTGTTTTCATGTGTCCCTCTCCAGCGTGTACTGCCGGAATTCCAGACCGGCAGCGATTCGCCCGTTGCGGACCAATGCCCGTTGAAATTGTCGCGATTGCCAAGCCTCCATTCGAAATAGCCGGTGGTTCCGTCGCCCTTTTGGAAGACACCGCGCACAGTCCGCGTATCTTGGCTGACCAGCCCTTCGACGGTCCCCTGATTGCCCAGGTCGCCATAGATATATTTGTCGGTCTGCTGGAGGCGGACTTCGCCTTCGTCTGTC
>JBCAXQ010000192.1:0-5884 GCA_038534015.1 Pseudomonadota bacterium
CGGCCATGGCCTTCGCACGAGCAGCACCAGCGCAATTACGAACAGCAAATGATCCCAGCCCAACAGGATATGCTCAACGCCAATCCAGAAATAGCTTCGGGCGACCTGCCAGCTATCCGGGTCCGCAGCGATCATGGCGAGCGGGGCCGCTGCGGTGAGCCGGAATGTCTGCGTTGGCGCATCCAGCGGCACGAACCGCGCAATCGCGTCTGCGCGCCCGCCCAGACTGGCAAGACCGAAAGACTGCCCGGCGACCTCGCCTTCGCATCGCAATTCGGCATTGCCGAAAAGAGCCAGTGGAGCGGCTCTCTTCACCGGTTCGCGCACGAACTCACAGGTCTCCGGTATGACTGGATTTTCGGTCGAAACCGTCCGTGGATCAGCAACAGGCAGCTTCCAGTCGAGCGACCATGTGCCGTTCTGACGCTCGGAGAATTCGAGCACAGCAGGCCGCAGTTCGTCAGCGGCAAGCGGTTGGGCTCCGCAGAGAAAGACAGCGAGAAGAAACCCGAAAGCCCTGCCCATCAACCGTCTGTCCATCACCGGGAAATCTCGACCCGATAGGCACCACGGAGAACTCCGTAGGCTGCATCCTTTCGTGCAGCGATCGTTGCGCTGCGCCAGTCGCTCTCTACTCGATCACGGACTGCTTCGAATTCCAAGACTTCGCTTGCCTTGCGTTCGCGCACTTTGACCAGATGCCAGCCAAAGCCTGACGGAACGGGTCCTTGCCAATTCTCTCCGCTCCCAAGCTGGTTTACGGCCTCAGAGAACTGGCTGCCAAAGCGATCCTGAAGTTCTCTCAACGAGGCACCGTCCATGCTCGCTGGCAGGCTGATCGGTTCGCCAAACTGATCAATGGCCGAGCCAGTGTTCAACCGGTTCTGAGCAGCTTTCGCGGCATCTTGTTCACTGAAGTAGAGCTGATCGAAGGTGATGAGCTCGGCGCTTGCAAAACGGCTTTGGTTCTCTTCAAACCAGGCTCTCAGCGTTTCTTCGCCAGGCTCCGCGGTTTCCGCAGTCGCGCTGGCGGCCATGTCCATCTTGCTCGCGAGCCGACGTCGCACGATCGGATCGTTCTGGTCGAGGCCCAGCCGCAACGCTTCACGATAGAGCACCTCATCGCGCACATATCGTTCAATCTGCGCATCCAGCTCGGCATCGGTCGGTGACCGCCCCATGGTGCGTTCAAACTGCAGCGACAGCTGAGTCTGCGCCTCTCGATCGACCTCAATCACCCGCGAATTGGGATCGGGTTCATTCGCTCCGGTCGCGGCGAAGAAGGCAAAGACCAGCAGACCGGCAATGAGGAAATGAACAAGCGGTTCGCGCGTCCAGGATGGCAGTGTCACACACCCTCCGGCGGACTTTGCTCCATGATCGCTGGCGCAGTGGCAATTGTCGAAGGCTTGAGCCAGATGGGCGAGGTGTAGGCTCGTTCTTGCGCCACAGCGTCTTCTATCGCCTCTTCACTCAACAAGATTCCGAAACGCACCGCATCAAACAGCGTCCAGCGAGGGGTTGGGATTTCAACCACGCGGACATAGTAGAATGCCCGCTGGCCTTCCACGTAATCTGGATCAGTCCAGACGCTGCGCAGTTCGGCCGCTCCTATATCGTTGGTGTAGGTCGCATCCTTGCGATTGACGGTATCGCCGACGGCCGGGACTTCGCCGCCCGACCGAGTTCGATTTTCCATATCGCTCCAGACGGCATCATAGACGCGCTCCTGCAGCTCACCGGAGCTGTCGAGCCAGCCCTTCACGACCTGAACGCGGTCGAGGTTTGCGCCATCCGGATCCTTGAGCGCAGAGATCATGAAACTTGGCGCGGAGCCACCATCGGCAAGTTCGCCGCCCATCGGCACACCACTTTCGTAGCCCTTGCGCACCCAGTCGCCATCCCAATCGCTTTCGCTGAAACCGAACCCGCCGAATACACGAACCGTCATGCGCGGTCCGGTGGTTGCATAGACTTCGCGGCGCGCAAACGCATCGAAGATCTCAGCACGTGTGTTTCCCCGTGCCCAGGCAGCCGCATAGCCGCCTGCAAGGTAGTGCCAGCCAAACCGTCCCTCGCGAGTACCAAGGTTTTGCGGTTGAGCCGCGCGTTCCGTATTGTTCTGTTCGTTACCGGTATGCTTGCCCCAGAAGTTATCCTCGTCGCCCGTGGCCAGCGATGTGTGGCTGTCGGTCGAGCCGATCATCCCGAACGCGTACGGGTTCACGCCTAGCTGCTCTTCAAGCGAGAGGCCGCGCTTCAGCGCTTCGCGGACATAGCTGCCAGCCAACATACCATCTTCCGTCCTCCGGGTGAGCGGGAGGTTACCCAGCTCCCAACCCTTCACACCGAACCCGGCCATTTCGTCATTGGGTGAAAGGAAAGGATGCGTTTCGCTGTCACCCTTGATCTGAGTGACCTCAACCACAGGTTCTGCCGCTGCGCGCTTGGCGGCGTATTCTGCCGTCATCGGCGAGCCATCCGGAAGCGTCATTTCAAACATCAGGCCGTTTGAGAGATTCGAGTTGTGAGGGATAGCCAGAACCTGACCGCCCGTGCCCTCTTCATAAGCCACCATGGAATCCCAAAGCTGCTCGGCCGAGGTATTCAAACCGGGGAAAGGCAGCACCTGACTTGTCTTGTCACTGCCATCGCGAAACATTACCACCCGGTGAAGATTGTTGCCATCGGGCATCGCCGTCCACTCATAACCCGCCAGCGCTGTGAACTCGCCCGGCGTGTTGTAGCGATCAAGCGTGTCAAGATGCGTCGTCCAGATGTCGCGCGTGTTTTCCTCGTTCTGTTCGGGGTCCTGCATCGCCTCCGGGATCGTTCCGTTGGCTGCCGCAGTGATCAGTTCGGCAATCGCAAGCTGAGACTGCTCCGGACTTTCATGCATCATGTCATACCAACGCAGCATGGTCTCATCTCCGATGACCCAATTGATGTACCAACGCGGCGCATCATAAAGCCGTCGGGTCGCGCCCAGGCCATCGGAATGATCGGCAATGACGAGAAAATCGAGCGGTCGGGCGAGCTTGGCCTTGGCTCCAGTGGTCGCGGTGACCTCTTCTCCCCGGGCAAAGCGAAGCGCCACTTCCGGACCGAGGCGAACTCCGAATCCGAATGCATCGACCGAATTGTCCGTGTGGAGGTGGGTGTCGCCCCAGTAAGGGCGGTCGGGAAACTCGGCGAGCTCGATAGCACCTTCGCCATTGCCGGACTGTGCCTCGTCCACCGACGCTGTGCTGTCACAGCCTGTGATGGCCATCGCGGCCACGCTCGCCAATGCGAGCTTGCTCCATGTCTTGTGCATGGCTGGTCCCCTCTCCTCTTTCTCCCAACAGCAATTGTGCGCAGGGGAACCAGTTTCGTCAAGCAACCCTTAGTTCGTCACGGTACGCCCTGCCAGCGAGCAATCACCTGCGCGCCATCATCAGCGGTGTCGCGTATCGTACCGGGCGTACGGCTGAACCGCGGAGCCGGGGCCGTGTGCCACTCGCCATCCCGTTCGACATAGGATCCGCGCGCCTTGAGATGTGGATGCTCGCGCGCTTCATCCATGTTCAAGACTGGCGCAAAGCAGGCGTCAGAACCTTCGAGCAGTTCCACCCACTCGTCCCGCGGCTTGGTCTTGAACAATTCCGCCAGCTTGTCAGCGTAATCATCCCACTTGGCAGGGTCCATTTGACCTTGTGCCAGTTCCTCTGGCGCTCCGGCTTTGGTCAGGAACTCGGCATAGAACTGCGGTTCGATCGCTCCGAGCGAGATTTCTTTCCCATCAGCGCATTCGAAACAGCGGTAAAAATGCGCCGCGCCGCCGAGCATGCCTTTTCCCCGCTCCGTAGTAAGATAGGGCCGTGATCGGACACCGAAGAAGAAGCTCATCAGACTGGTCGTGCCATCAACAATCGCGGCATCCACCACCTGGCCTTTGCCGGAACGTTCGCGCTCATAGAGAGCTGCCATGATACCGAACGCGCAATACATCGAGCCCCCGCCGAAATCGCCAACGAGGTTTTGCGGCGGGACCGCCGGTTCGCCAGCCTTGCCGACCGCCGAAAGCGCGCCGGTGATAGCGATGTAGTTGATATCGTGTCCGGCGGCCTCTGCCAACGGCCCATCCTGCCCCCAGCCCGTCATTCGCGCATAGATCAGGCGATCATTGATCGCGACCAGATCATCCGGACCCAGACCCAGCCGTTCCATCACACCGGGACGGAACCCTTCAAGGACAACATCGGCGACCTTGACCGCATCGAGGCAGAATTGACGGCCCTCCTCGCTCTTCACATTGACCGCTACCCTGTGTCTGGCCCGTTCAACCACGGGGTTCATGATCTGCGTTCCCTCGCGCTCGATCCGCACCACTTCCGCGCCCAAATCGGCCAAGAGCATGGCGACGTGCGGACCCGGCCCGATTCCGACAAATTCGACGACGCGAAGACCCGTTAGCGGACCATTGGATTGTGACATAGTGAACCTCTCCCTTGCCGCAATCCTGTGCCGCGAGGATCGCAAACTGACAAGCCTCGCCAGATCTACCCACATAAAAGGACCAATTGCTGCGCCCTTGTGCGTTGCACCAATCAGGGGCGCTTGCTACGCGATTGCCCCTATTTCGGGGTCGCGGCTGCGCGCGGGAGTTCTCACTTGAAAATTGCTATTTTCGGTCTTGGCTATGTCGGCTCTACAGCAGCCGGCTGCATCGCCAGCCAGGGCCATCACGTCGTCGGGATCGACGTGAACCAGGCCAAGGTCGATGCCCTGAATTCAGGCAAGGCGCCGGTCTATGAGCCCGGTCTGGATCAATTGATCGAGGCTGCCCATGGTGAAGGCCGCATTGTGGCCACGACCGAACTGACCGACCAACTCGATGATTGCGACATTGCGATTGTCTGCGTCGGCACGCCCAGCGGTGTCGATGGCGCGCACAATATGAGCTACATCGCTCAGGTTACTCAGAACATCGCCGAAGCTCTCAAGCCCGATCGCGAGAAGGTGCTCACACTTGCCTACCGATCTACTATGCGGCCGGGCTCTTGCGAGAACATCATCTGGCCAATTATCGAGAATGCCCTGGGAGAAAAGGCGAGCGACGTTGTAGAGTTGGCCTACAATCCGGAATTCCTGCGCGAAGCCTCGGCTATTGAGGACTATTTCAACCCGCCGAAAATCGTGATTGGCACGCTCGGCGGAAAACCCTCGACCAACATGCATGCGCTGCACGAGGGCATTGAAGCTCCTGTTTTCGAAGTGGGCCTGCGCGAGGCCGAGATCACCAAATTCGTCGACAATTCCTGGCATGCAGTGAAGGTCGCTTTCGCCAATGAAATCGGGCGGGTGTGCCAAAACCTCGACATCTCGGCGCGTGATGTACACCAGATTTTCAAGAGCGATACCAAGCTGAATATCTCCGCTTACTATACCCGCCCCGGCGGAGCGTTTGGCGGATCTTGCCTGCCCAAAGACGTTCGGGCCCTGCAGTACATTGCAGCCGATACCGGTTCTGCGACGCACCTTGTGGACTCGCTGATCCGGTCGAACGAGGCGCATAAACACCATCAGTTCCAGTCTGCGACCGAAGGGTTGGAACCGGGTGCCAAGGTGCTGCTTGTCGGTCTCGCCTTCAAGCTTGAAACGGACGATCTGCGCGAAAGCCCGGCGGTCGACATGGCGCGCAAACTGCTTGAGGCAGGATACGATCTCGAGATTTACGATCCGCAGATCGAACCGGATAATCTTGTCGGACAGAACCTTGGCTATGCCTATGCCTGGTTGCCCAAGATTGATGGTCTTCTGGTTGACAAGACCCAAGCGGAAAGCGGCGAACATGATCGGGTAATAGCGACCAACCGGCTGATCCAGTCGCTCGACATTGACG
>JBCAXQ010000193.1:0-5873 GCA_038534015.1 Pseudomonadota bacterium
CAAGGCTGAAGGCGCTGCCCATGTGAGCGTTGAGATCCTCCGCAAAATTCTTTGGTGCGTAGCTGAATTTGGTGACAATCCGATCGTGAATGTCAGGGATCAGACGGCGGCCAACTTCGTCGAGGATCGCTTTTTCGAGCTTTGGCCCTTCAACGTCCCAATTGATCGGCATCTTGCCCATATGGGCGACTGGCACCAGCGCATAGAACGTGCTCTTGCCCTTGGGCGCCATGCTGGGATCGGTCACGGTCGGGTGGTGCAGGTAGATCGAGAAATCCTGCGGCAGCACGCCGTTCTTGTAGATGTCCTCGACCAGCCCTTTGTAGCGCGGACCGAACAGGATCATGTGGTGGGGGATGCCAGGCCAGGTCCCTTCCAGCCCGAAATGCGCAACGAACAGCGAAGGGCTGTAGCTCTTGCGGCTCAGCGATTTGGCGTACTTCTTCCCTCGCTGCGAAGACCCGAGCAGATCGCGGTAGGAATGCATGATGTCGGCATTGGAGGCGACCGCGTCAAAGCGTTGCTTCCAACCGCTTTCGGTTTCAACTTCGGTGGCCTTGGTGCCCATCGTGTGGACCTGTTTCACGCCATCGCCGACCCGCATCGTCCCGCCGAGCCGTTCGAAATGGCGCACCATTCCGGCGATCAGGCGATTGGTGCCGCCTCGGGCCCACCACACGCCGCCATCCTTTTCGAGCTTGTGGATCAGAGCGTAGATCGCGCTGGTCTTCATCGGGCTGCCGCCGACCAGCAGGGTGTGGAAACTGAGAGCCTCGCGCAGTTTCTCGCTTTGAACAAAGCTCGAAACCATCGAATAGACGCTGCGCCAGGCCTGTTTCTTGACCAGCGCCGGTGCCGCCTTGAGCATCGACTTGAAATCGAGGAACGGCTTGTGGCCGAGCTTCACATAGCCTTCTTCGTGCACACCAGCCGAGTATTCGAGGAAGCGCTGGTATCCGATCACATCGTCAGGATTGAGCTTGGCGATTTCAGCGTTGAGGCTTTCCTCGTCATTCGAATAATCGAAATTGGTGCCATCGGGCCAGTTCAGGCGGTAAAACGGCATGACCTTCATCAGCTCGACATCGTCCGCGATATCGTGACCGGTCAATTCCCAGAGCTCTTTCAAACAGGGAGGATCGGTGATCACCGTAGGGCCTGCGTCGAACGTGAAGCCTTCCTTTTCCCAAAAATAGGCCCGGCCACCGGGCTTGTCGCGCGCTTCGACCACAGTTGTCGCAATGCCGGCAGACTGCAGCCGGATCGCCAACGCCATACCGCCGAATCCGGCCCCGACCACGCAGGCGGTGCGTCCTTCGTATCGCTCGGCATCGGCCAGGTTGATCCCCTTTCCTCCAGCGTTGGGCGGGGAGGTGAGATCAAGTTTGGCATCTTGCGATATTGGGGCGTTCATGCCGTTTTCTCCGTCGGTGATGCAGTTTGCATATCGGTCGCCTGTGGTTCTCTTGTCAGGGGCTTGCCGCTTTTGAACATTGCGGTGATCGCGCGTGGAATAGCTACGGGAGGTTTGCCCCACAGGATGCGCGCCTTGTCCGGCAAATGCGATCGCGCTGCGTAGAACCGCTCGATCAAGCCTTCGCGCAGGCCATAAAAGCGCTGGAAAATGTCAACCCGCTTCTCGGGATCGGCTGCAAAGAACAGGAACCGCGCGAGCAGGCGATAATATCCGGTCTGACGCCAATGCTTGCGCGCGCGGTTTTCCATCAGTGCCGCCAGCTGTTCGCCGGTCAGATCCGCTTCGCGCGCTATCGCCAGCGCATTCTCGACCGCGATCGGCATAGTATAACTGGTAAGCGGGTGAACAAATCCACCGCGCGCGCCCGCGATTGCCACGCCAGGAATGCGGACTTCATTCTGGTAGGCCGAAAAGTTGCCACCGGTGAGCACAGGCAAAACGCCTGCTTCATGGCCAAGCGGCGCGCCGTCCTGCCAACCGTGCTGATGACAATACTGATCGATGCGCGCCGACAATGCGCTGCGATCCATTTTCGGATCATCCGCGTAATATGTGTCTTCAACAAACACATCATGCGCACCCAAAGGCAGCACGTACACAAAACGATAGGCGCCGCCATTGCCGTGCGGGGCGACCTGATCGACATCGCCGTCCATGATCACTGGACGATCTATCCCGTGGGCTTGATCCAGCCGCATATGCCGCCCCAAGAACACTTGCCATCCACCGCGCAGGTGAGGGCTGGGTTTGAAGCTGCGGCAATCGATCACCGTGCGGGCGTTAAGCCTCGTCGTCCCCGAACCATTGTCGTCAAGATCGACGCCGCGTGCATCCAGGCTCACCGCCTTTCGGGCAAGGTAGAGCGAGCTGTCCGGCAGGAGTCGTGTCAGCCCTTCGTGAAAATCCACCGAAGCCATCGAACGGTACTGTGTTTCAAGCGTCCGCCGATACTCAGGGAACTGGACATCGTAACCTTTGTCCCAGCCGGTTTGTCGGATCGTTTCCAGAAGATCGTGTCCGGCATCGTCCAAGTCGGTGTCAAACCAGCTCCAGCGGTGATTGCCGCCAATTGTCTTGCCACCCTCGATCAGAGCCAGGCGAAATTCGGGCCTGGCCTTGTGCAGCGCGAGCGCGATCAGACCACCGGCAAGGCCGCCGCCAACAATCACAACATCAAGGGTGGAATCGCTCATTCGCCAGAGGCCCTAGGCCACGCGGGGCTGCGGAGCAACACGATGCACGATTGACACAATGCGGTACAATATTCTCGGAACGGTGCCCGTTCAGGCGGATTAAAGCCACACAGGCACAAGGAACGACGTATGGCTATTTTACTGCGCATCGCAGGATCAACTCTCGGCATCGCCTCGATGTTCCTCGCACCGGTTGCGGTGTCGGCCCAATCAGGGCCGCCTGAAACAGGACAAGAAGGAGAGGGCTCAGAAGAGCGTCGCGGTCCACCGCCCGGAATCCCGGCGGATAGCGTGTTTGATGAGACCTGGGCGACGGTGGGGATCGGTGTTGCCGCATCTGCCAGTTATCGCGGATCGGACGATTATCGGGTGATCCCGCTGCCGGTCGTTCAAGGCCAGATTGAAGGGGTGAGAATCCAGACCCGCGGGCCGGGAGCCACACTGAACTTCATCCCGGAAAAGCGAGACGAGCTCAGCTTTTCTGCCGGGCCGGCTTTCCGGTTTCGCAACGACCGTGCCAGCCAGATCGAAGATGAAGTGGTTGAACTGGCGGGTGAACTCGACACCGCTCTGGAAGTCGGCCTCGCAGCAGGCGTCAGCGTGCCTGGCGTATTGATTCCGGTTGATCGCCTCTCCTTCGATGTGGAGGCGCGCTGGGATGTACTCGGTGCGCATGATGGCCGTGTGATCGAGCCGCGCATCAGCCTGTTCTCGCCGTTAAGTCGGGGCGCTGCGGCGTCGATCGGGCTCAGCGCCGAATTCGTCGATGACAATTATGCTGATTATTATTTCTCGGTCAGTCCGGCCCAAAGTCTGGCAAGCGGCTTGCCCGAATTCGAAGCCGACGGCGGCTTGCAGAGTCTGGGCGCAAACGTGTTTCTGGCGGTCGACCTTGATGGAAACGCTTTTAACGGCGGCTTCTCTGTGGTCACGATTGGCGGCTACACCCGATTGGTCGGAGATGCGGCCGACACACCTTACACTTCGGAGCGGGGCAGCGCGGACCAGTTCTTTGGAGCAATCGGGATCGGCTACACGTTTTAGCTTCTCGCGCAGTTCTGGACCGAAGTTCCCATCGGCTTTCGTGAACCATGGGCTTATGTGAAAAGGGGCCGCCCTAGCGGGCAGCCCCTCCAATTCCAGTTGGTTTGATTCGAGGCCAGTATCAGTCCTCGTCATCATCCTCAGAAGGATTTGCTCCGGTCGCACCATCGGCCAGCTGCGGCCTTGGCCCGGGCATTTCCGCGCGGCGATTGCCTGTCATCAGATAGGTGTCGAACCACTCCATCATCCGTAAATTGTAGTCATACCGGCTACCGGCCATACGGTTGCCGTGGCCTTCGCTTGGATAGAACACCATCCGTACAGGCAGGTCCGGCTTGCGGATCTTCAACGAGCGATAAAGCTCGAGGCTTTGGCCCGGGTCAACACGGGTATCTTCCTCGCCATGCATGATCAGGATTGGTGTGTTCGCCTTGTCTACATGATAGACCGGAGACACTTCGAGCATGGCCTGCCAATCGTCCCAAGGCCATTTCAGGCTGTGCACATTGTACATCTCATACGGAATATCGCCGGTGCCGAATTTCGAAATCTGGTTTGAAATGCCAACGAACATCACCGAGGCGGCGTATTCATCCGAATAGTATGTCGCGCCCCAGGCTGAGGCATAACCGCCATAGGACCCGCCCGTAATGCCGGTGCGATCCGGATCGGTGATGCCATCGGCGACCAGCGCTTTCTTGGCATCAACAACATCGCGGAATTCGGGATCGGTGTAATTGCCCTGATGCTGTTTGGCAAAATCGACACCATAGCCGGTCGATCCGCGATAATTTGGCAGGAACACCGCGTAGCCTTTACCAGCCGCGACTTGGCCCGGCTTCGAATAGGCGGTTTGCCAGCCATTGCTGTCATGCGCTTCCGGGCCGCCATGGACGTTCATGATCGTGGGGGCACCGCCAGCAGGCGCACCGCCCACCGGTTCAATCAGAACGCCTTCGACCTGCTGGCCGTCAGTCGCCGTGTATGTGTAGGCACGCTGGTTTCCGAAGGTGATTTCGGACAACCACGGATTGTGTGAAGTCCAGCGCTGGAAAGTGCCATTGTTCAGCGCGAACAATTCAGTCGGATGCTTGGGGCTGTTGGCAGCGAACATCAGTGTGTTGGCCGCAGCATCGACGCGGGTCAGGATCAGGTCGCCCGGATCGATCGTTTCATCGACCGTGCCGTCCGCATTGTAAATCCGCAGCTCTGACTGGGCACCGACATGGATCACGCTCGCTAGCCGTCCATCGGCCAACCATTCGGCGTCCACCGCAGCCTCGGCAGCACCGGCATTCAGCGCGCGGCATTCGCCAGTTGTGGTGTCGACGAGGTGCAGCGTGGTCGCCGCTGGATCGTTCATATCGACGCCAGCCACCAGCGAAAGCTGCGTGCCGTCGGGTGATATCTCAACATCGTCAATCTTGCCGGGAGTTTCGACTTCGACGCGCACATCGCCTGTCGCGAGGTCGATGATGTTGACCCGCTTCTTGGTGTAGCTGTCATCGACCAATGGGGTTGGAGCGGTTTCGATGATGCCCATCTGGCCATCTTGCGCGACATCGAATCCGGTCACATACCCGGGGAGCGGGATTTCACGCGGTTCTTCGTCAACCTCTTCGCCAATGGCAGCAACGAACATACGCGCGGCCTTGAATTCTTCTTCGTAGACTTTTGAGTTGAAGCCAGCTTCAGCCTGCTTCTTGCGCTGTTTGTCTTCTGCCGCGCCGACAAGCAGGTAAATCATGCTGCCATCCGGGCTGAAGCGATAGCTTGAAACGTTCGCATCTTCGACACCGGCCAGTTTCCTGTATGCACCGCCGGTCATCGGCACGCCCCATACAGCGCGTTTCTCGTCATCCTTGGCCCAGGTGAATGTCACCATATTTCCATCAGGAGTGAAGCCAATCCCGCCAGGGCTGATATCGTCTGGAAGGTAGGCCTTGGCCTGACCCGGGCCGG
This sequence comes from Pseudomonadota bacterium, assembly GCA_038534015.1. Lineage (GTDB taxonomy): Bacteria > Pseudomonadota > Alphaproteobacteria > Sphingomonadales > Sphingomonadaceae > Erythrobacter. The sequence goes on from JBCAXQ010000193.1 coordinate 5,677, forward strand.
TTGCGACCTGCAGTTCTTGCTCAAAGCCACCATTGTCTTCGCCCTCGGTAACATCGGGAAGGCTGGACGTGGTGAAGGCGACGCTGCTGCCATCGGGCGAAACAGCCATGGCGCCAACGCTTTCGAGCTTAGCGACATCTTCGGGCGTCATCGGGCGGGCATTGGCAGCAGCGTCGCCTTCACCACGTCCAGCCTTC
>JBCAXQ010000194.1:0-5868 GCA_038534015.1 Pseudomonadota bacterium
AACATGTACTGGCTCGGCAGCGAACAAGCCCTGAGCGCTGCGGAGATCATGCGCGAAGGCGGGCAGTTCGTTAAGTTTCCACGCCGGATCGTCAAGGCGTTCGGCCTTATGAACCTGATCCGGTTCCGCATGGGTTGGGGATCGAAGGAGAAGCTGTTCGAACAGATATCCCGGCGGTTCGGGTTCAAACTTGTCCCGGTAGTCTTGTCGAAAGGGCAGTACGCCATCGATGTCGACAACGAGCGGACATATGACGTGACCGAACGGTTGCTGATCAAGGCCGAAGGCAAACTGGGCTAGCCGCCTGATCGCGCGATCATGAAGCGTTTGTTCCAGAATATAGGATGGCTGTTAGGAGGACGCGGCTTCAACGCCGTGATGAGCCTGCTCTATCTGTATCTGGCCACTCACACACTTGGTCTTGAGAACTTTGGCTATTTCGCGATTATCGTCGCGCTCGGACAGACTGTCACCGGCCTGGCCAATTTCCAGACCTGGCAATTCATCATCCGCTGGGGAGCGAATGGCGATGGGCCGCAAGAAGCAACCGGCTTCGCTATCGCGCTGGACCTGCTCTCAATCGCGATCGGGGCCATCATAGCCGCCATAGTTGTATCCACGGCCCAGCTCTGGTTGCCGCTACCCGATGAACTTTTGTGGCTCACCTTTGGGTACTGCATCGTTTCGCTGCTTTCGATCCGAACCACGCCGACGGGCCTGCTCAGATTGCGATTCAAGTTCGCGATGGCGACCGGTGCGGAGGCTGTCCAACCCGCTATCCGGGCGGCGGGCGCATTGGTTGCCGCTTACTTCATGCCGAATGTTGCCGGTTTCATCATCGCATGGGCCGCCGCTGAAGTGGCCGTGGCGCTGGCGCTTTGGTTTGCTGCGACCCGCGAAGACCGCATCGATCTGTCGCAGGTCAGCCTGACCAAGATCCCGAACAGATACAAAGACGCGTGGCGTTTTGTGTGGTCCACCAACATGTCGGGCAGCCTCACAATCGCGGGCAAACAGGTGATCATCCTGCTGGTCGGCACCTTTGGTGGCGCTGCCCTTGCCGGGGGGTTCAGAGTTGCCGCGCAGTTGGGGCAGGCGCTCGTTACTTTGGCTCAGACCATTTCCAAGGCAATCCTTCCCGAGCTGGTGCATGATGAAGAGAACGCGCTCGATATAACACGGAGGATGGCCAACATAGCCGTTGCGGCGGGCGTTCTGGCCGTGGGCATGGCGTTGCTGTTTGGCCGCTGGGGCTTGGAAACGATAGCAGAAGACGACTTCTCGGGTTTCTACTGGGCGATGGTCATTCTATCGATTGCTGGTGCGGTCGAACTGGTCGGCGCGAGCCTGGAATCGCTGTTGGTATCAGCCGGTCGGGCCGGCACAGCCTTCCTTGTCAGGGCGGTTCCTACAGTCCTCGCCCTCGTACTCCTTGATGCGGCCATCGACTGGAACGGCGCCAAAGGGGCCGCCTTTGCAGTGCTGGCATCAAGCTCGCTTGCCGTAATCGGGTTTTACGTCGCGATCCTGAACCTGAAACAGATCACAATCAGTGTTCAGGTTGATCAGGATGCACCGAAGCCAGACCCCGAACGTTCGCAGGCTTAGCGCGGATCGCTATTCCCCGGGTTCACTCCATGCCAGCTTAGGTTTACGCGCGGCCTGCGTTTCGTCGAGCCGCCTGCGGGGCGCGTAATACGGCGCCTGCTTGAGGGTTTCGTCTCCAGCCAAAGCCCGCTCGGTAACCGAGCGAAAAGCCGCGATGAACTGATCAATGCTCGCCTTGCTCTCCGTCTCGGTCGGCTCGACCAGCATCGCGCCATGGACCACGAGCGGGAAATACACTGTCATCGGGTGATAGCCTTCGTCGATCAGCCCCTTGGCGAGGTCCAGTGTCGACAGATCGCCGCCGAAATCCTTATCGCCAAACAGCGCCTCATGCATGCACGGGCCACTTTCCGCATAGGGCGCATGGAGGATATCTTCGAGACTGCGCAGGATATAGTTGGCGTTGAGCACGGCATCCTCCGCGACCTGCTTGAGGCCGTCGGCACCATGGCTGAGCATGTAAGTCAACGCGCGGGTGAACATGCCCATCTGGCCGTGGAAGGCCGTCATCCGCCCAAAGCTCTGACCGCGATGCTCACGGTTTTCCTCTTCGACCAGTTCGAATGCGCCGTCGTCCAGTTTGCGGACAAACGGCAGCGGCGCAAAATCCTTGAGCGCCTCTGAGAACACCACCGGGCCAGATCCGGGTCCGCCGCCACCATGCGGAGTAGAGAAGGTCTTGTGCAGGTTGATGTGCATCGCATCTACGCCCAGGTCGCCAGGGCGCACACGGCCAACAATCGCGTTGAAATTCGCGCCGTCGCAATAGACGTACCCACCAATCGCATGGACCGCGTCGGCAATCTCGCGGAAGTCTTTTTCAAACAGCCCACACGTGTTCGGGTTGGTGATCATCACCGCTGCAACATCGGGCGCCAGCCTTTCCTTAAGCGCGGCAAGATCGACGCGCCCTTCCGGTGTCGCTGGGATGTCTTCGACTTTGTAGCCTGCAAAGGCGGCAGTCGCAGGGTTGGTGCCATGTGCGCTTTCAGGCACCAGAACGACTTCGCGCGGGTTCCCGTTTGCGGTGTGCGCGGCACGGATCGCGAGAATGCCGCACAGCTCTCCATGGGCGCCAGCCTTGGGGCTCATCGCCACACTGGGCATGCCGGTGAGCTTCATCAGCCAATCGCTGAGCTGGTGGATGACCTCCAGCGCTCCCTGCACGCTCTGCTTCGGGGCGAGCGGGTGGATGTCGGCAAAACCGGACAGGCGAGCCATCTTCTCGTTAAGACGCGGATTGTGCTTCATCGTGCACGAACCGAGCGGGAAGAAGCCAAGGTCTATACCGTAATTCTGGCGGCTCAACCTTGTGTAGTGCCGCACGGTTTCCGGTTCGGTCAGGCCCACCAGGCCGATCGGTTCCTGGCGTTCGAACCCGGCGAGGCGATTGGAGTGACTTGGGTCGATCTCCGGCAGGTCCACGCCAGTCGTCTCCGCGTGGCCGATTTCGAACAGCAGGGGCTCTTCCAGCATAAGCGCACGGTTGCCGGTGGTGGTCGCTGGGCCGTTGTGGAGTCCGTCCTCTGAAACCTGCATTGCGGGTTTCCAGCCGGATTTGTTCGGGCCAGATTTCACAGGGGCGTTCATGACAGCACTCCTTCAAGTTCGGTCGCGAGCGTTTCGATGTCTCCCATCGTGGTCATTTCGGTCACCGCGACCAGCAGCGCGTCTTTGAGCGCGTCAACGCCAGGATAGAGCCGGTCGAGCGAGACCCCGCCAAGTACGTCCCGATCCGCCAGCTTGCGCACCACTTCGCGTGCTGGCTGCCCACCAAGCTGGAAAGTGAATTCATTGAAGAACGCGGTGTTGAGCAGTGTCACGCCGGGGACTTTCTCAAGTCGATCCGCTGCCGCGCATGCCAGCCTGTGGTTCTCCGCCGCGAGTTGGCGCAGGCCCTTTTCGCCCAGCAAAGTCATGTGGACATTGAATGCGAGCGCGCAGAGCCCGGAATTGGTGCATATGTTCGAGGTCGCCTTTTCGCGGCGGATGTGTTGCTCGCGGGTCGAAAGCGTCAGCACAAAGCCGCGCTTGCCTTCAGCGTCGACGGTCTCTCCACACAACCGCCCAGGCATTTGGCGAACATGTTTGGGATTGCGCACGGCGAACAGGCCCAGATAGGGGCCGCCGAATTGCAAGCCGACGCCGATCGACTGGCCCTCTCCCACCACGATGTCCGCGCCCATTTCGCCGGGCGATTTGATCGCGCCAAGCGCCACTGGCTCCGTATTAACGACGACGAGCAGCGCGCCCTTGGCATGCGCAGCCTCGGCCAGTTCGCCAAGATCGGGAATGCGGCCAAGAATGTCAGGGTATTGCACCACGACACAGGCGGTCTCGTCATCGATCCGGTTGATCAGCCCGGTATTGTCGGGCTCGGTCTGGATCGCGGGCATCGCATCGGCAATCGTGTCACCGGTGAATTGCGCCATGGTCTTGACCACCTGCGTATAGTGCGGATGTAGCGCTCCGGACAGGACCGCACGCTTGCGCCGTGTGATCCGCCCGGCCATGGCCACCGCCTCCCAGCAAGCTGTCGAACCATCATAGAGCGATGCGTTCGCCACTGCGCAGCCATACAGACGCGCGACCTGCGTCTGGAATTCGAACAGCATCTGCAGCGTGCCCTGAGCGATCTCGGGCTGGTAGGGCGTGTAGGCGGTCAGGAACTCGCCGCGCTGAATCACAGTGTCGACACTAGCAGGAACATGGTGGCGATAGGCCCCTGCTCCGAGGAAGAGTGGCGCATCCCCGGCGGCGGTATTCTTCCTCGCCAGCGCCTTCATATGCCGCTCGACCGCCATCTCGCTCGCATGCATCGGCAGATCGCGGATTGGCCCATCCAGCTGTGCCACTGCGGGCACATCGACAAACAGATCGTCAATCGAAGACGCGCCCACGCGCTCCAGCATATCGGCGCGATCGGTGTCGGTGAGAGGGAGGTAACGCATTGAATCTTTGCCTTTATATATGGCTAAATCAGAGGCTCTCGATGAAAGTCTTGTAACCCTTGTCGTCCATCAGGCCTTCGAGCTCATCGGTGTCGCTGATGGTCATGCGGAAAAACCAGCCTTCCTCTTCGGGCGAGGAATTGACCAGCGCGGGGTCGTCTTCGAGACTGGCATTGCCTTCGGTGACTTCGCCAGTGATCGGCGCGTAAACGTCGCTTGCCGCCTTCACGCTTTCGACCACGGCTGCATCGCCGCCCTTGTCGAGCATGGTGCCGACGCTCGGCAGTTCGACAAAGACAATGTCGCCCAATTGCTCTTGAGCGTAGTCGGTGATGCCGACTGTGGCACTATCGCCTTCGACATCGATCCATTCGTGTTCATCGGTGAAGTAACGTGGCATTGGTCAGTTCCCCCTGAAATAACGGTGCGGGACAAACGGCATGGGTGAAACGGTTGCGGCGAGGCGCTTTCCGCGCACTTCGCAGGTCAAAGTGGTTCCTTCGGCGGTGTACGCGGCATCAACGTATGCCATCGCGATTGGTTGCCCGAGCGTGGGTGAAAATCCGCCACTGGTGACAATGCCCACCTTGTCATCGCCGGAGTAAACTTCGGCGCCTTCACGCGCCGGCATGCGGCCATCAAGTTTGAGACCAACCCGCAGACGGGCAAGCGTCCCCGCCTCAGCATCGGTAAGCCGTGCAACGATTGCTTTGTGCCCGAAATAGCCACCATCTGCCCGGCGTTTCTTGGACAGAGCAAAACTAAGATCAGCGCTAACCGGATCGATATCGGTTGTCAGGTCATGGCCGTAGAGCGGCAGGCCTGCTTCCAGTCGCAGGCTGTCGCGCGCGCCCAATCCCGCCGGCTCCACCCGCTCATCCGCCGCCAGCGCATCGGCAAGGCTTTCAACCTTGCTTTCATGCACGGCGATCTCGAACCCGTCTTCGCCGGTATAGCCCGCGCGGCTGACCCAGATGTGTCCGCCCTCATATTCAAACAGACCGGCCGTCATGAATGTCAGCGCACCGGTCCCGGGGATCAGCGCTTCGAGCACTTCGCCAGCCTTCGGCCCTTGCAGCGCAAGCAGGGCGAAATCATCGAAATGCGTAAGCGTGATTTCATCCGGCAGGTGTTCGCGCAGATGGGCGATGTCATCCCATTTGCACGCACCGTTCACCACCAGAGCGATGTGCGGGCCGGTGTTGGTGATCATAAGATCGTCAATCACCCCGCCCGCCTCTGTCAGCAGCATGGAATACCGCATCTTGCCGGGTTTGAGCGAGGTGACCGCACCAGGCACAAGCTTTTC
>JBCAXQ010000195.1:0-5792 GCA_038534015.1 Pseudomonadota bacterium
ATCACGAAACTTCCTCTCCATGATCAAACTGGCATCGTTCAGGTTGTGGGTCGAGTTTTATGAGTCGGCTGCCTAGACGCGAGAGTTTCTTCGCGGTTTGCCTGAGCTAGCGCTCATGTTCCCTTCGTGCCAGCGAGGGAGGTTTCCGCTCCGCGTCACCGATGACGAACCAGTCGCCGCGCTTACGGTTCAGCGACCACGGGATCGCGCGCACGTTCCACGGGACATGAAGACCGCAGATCACCCAGTCGCCGTCTTTGTTCTTGCCCTTGAGCGGGACAAGGTGATCGACCTCATGCTCAATGCCGGTCCACTGGGACTGGCTTTCTGCCGCTTCATACACTTCGAGAGTTTGGCGTTTGCGCTCGTCGGTCAGCCATTGTGGAGCAGCATCCTCACCCCGCGCGCGGTGCATAATCGTGTCACATATTCGCTTGGCCTTGTGCCGGGCGTAGTAGCGAGCGTCCTTGATCAGCGTGGCGAGATACGCTTCGTGGCGTGCCTTGCGCTGAGCTTCATATTCGGCCGTTTCACGTTCGGCTTCCGCGACTTCCGCCGCGATTTGCTCTGGGGTCATAGGATAGCTCCTTGTTTCCAGTCGATGGCGGTTGGCTGGAGTGAGCGGCCCCGTCTGACTGGTCCGAACACATGCTAAGGAACGCGAAGGACCTACGTCAGGTCCTGGCGCACGGCCGCTGACCGCCGCAGCTCAGGCTTACGCCCGATTTCGGGTCATCAGGGGGCAGCCCAGAGGTGCGCTGAACATAGCTAATTTGGCGCGCGCTAAACTATTAGGCCTTTATCAAGAGGTTTCTGCTCTAACCACCCGCTCGTCGTGAGCGAGAAGGTGGGCAAATGCTGCGTGGGTTCGTGTTGTTACTGAGTTGCCTGTTTGGTGTCGAGACAGCCCTTGCAGCTGACCGATCGGAGTTCCGTCGACCGGACACGATCCCTTTCCCGAGTGAGGCGCCATATAGCCTGCTGACAGCAACACTTGGGAAAATGCTCTACTTCGACCCGCGGCTCTCCGGTGCTCAGAACATGAGCTGTGCAAGCTGCCATAACCCCTCCTTCGGATGGGAAACACCCGTCGCGGGCGCCGTCGGTGCGCAAAACACCCGGCTTGGCCGCCATGCGCCCACCATCCTCAACATGGCCTGGGTCGAGCCCTATTTCTGGGACGGACGCGCCGCCACGCTTGAGGAACAGGCAGCAGGTCCGATCACAGCCGCCGTGGAGATGAACGCCAAGCTAAGTGACGTGGTGGAAAGGTTGCGTGGCATCGCGGTCTATCGCGAGGGCTTCGAGCGGGCGTTTCCGGGCATCGGAATGACAGAAGAGACACTGCTCAGGGCTATTGCGACCTATGAGCGAACGGTGGTCGCCGGTTGGGCACCGTTCGACCGATGGGTAGAGGGCGACGAAAGCGCCATCTCGGACGCGGCCAAGCGTGGCTTTGCTCTGTTCGCCGGAAAGGCCCGATGCGCCGACTGCCACTCAGGTTGGAACATGACCGACAACCTATTTCACGACATCGGACTTGAGACCGACGACATTGGGCGGGCAGCGATCGAGCCAAATGACCCGCTGGCACGACATGCCTTCAAGACCCCGGGTCTACGCAACATCACAAATCGCAGCCCTTACACGCACAACGGTGAGACCTATGATCTCAGGGAGATTATCGAGCACTATGTCTCGGGCGGTATTCAACGCCCCTCCCTGTCGCCGCTGATGCGCCCGCTCGATCTGGGCGACGATGAGATCGGCGACCTGGTCGCGTTTCTTGTGACGCTGACGGCGGAGGAATCCGACGTCCCGACACCAACTCTTCCGACGAACTGAGGTCTGTCATGTCCATTCGAGTCAAGTTGATCGGTGTGGTTCTCGGGCTCGTTGGAATTGGATGCGCCGCAGCGATCTGGATAGCCCTAACCGCCGTGAACGCAAATCGTGAAACCGGCGCCCTGAAGGATCGCGTGCTGACTTCGATCGAGGCCACCCAGGACATCGAGAGCGCGTTCGCGAGCGCTTCTCAGATCGTTGATCGCGCACTCGCAATGACCACGGTGCCCGATCTTGTTGAATTGGAGCGCGCATTCAAAGGCGAGGTGTCGAAGCTTGACGCAGAATTCGACGACTTGGAGAAACTTGCCCTCAGCCCAGCACTCGTTGACGCCGCCCAGGGTGTTCGCGAGGCCTTTCGCAGCTGGCACAATGATGCATCCGTCCTTCTCGGGTTCCAATCCGCTGGAAGCATCCCAACGTCCGAGCGGCTGAGTCGGCAAGGCGCAACGATCTACCGCCTCGCAGGTGATTTGAAGGCATTGGCCAAGGAAGAGGGGCGTCGCCTCAATGCGATGGGCAGCGAGCAGTTTGTGAACGATCTTCTTGTTGCGGGTGTCGCAGTCGGCATCCTGATCGCGATTGCAGCCTCGCTGGCGATCGCCATGTCGGTCCAGATCTCGTGGAGCTTGCGGAACCTCGCCACCAGTATGCAGGAAGCAGCCGAGCTCCGCTATCAAGGTGACAGGAGCGCCGAACGCAGATCCGATGAGATCGGGATGGCAAGTCGTGCGCTCGCGAGTATGAGCCAACATGTTGAGATTGTGGCGAAAGTCGCTGACCGGCTTGCGGACGGAGACCTGACGGTCGAGGTGTGCCCTTCGTCGGAGAACGACCGGCTGAGCTTTGCGCTGCAACGCATGGTGGCGCGTCTTTCAGAAGTGGTGGAGGACGTTCAGCAGAACGCGCGGGCACTCTCTGATGGCAGCGCGTCGCTCGGTAGCGTGGCACGCCAAATCGAAGCCGGCAGTGACGAACAAGCCCGATCAGTGCAGAACGCATCAGCGGCAGTCGAAGAAATCTCGTCGAGCATTCGCCAGTCAACCGAGAGTGCCAGGACAACGGAGGGCATCGCGATAAAAGCTGCGGATCATGCTCACCAATCCGGCGAAGCCGTTCGCGCTGCGGTCACAGCGATGCAATCGATTGCAGAAAAGATCACCATCGTGCAGGAGATTGCCCGTCAAACGGATCTTCTGGCTCTGAATGCTGCGGTGGAAGCCGCGCGCGCGGGTGAGCATGGCAAGGGGTTTGCTGTTGTCGCGGCCGAGGTTCGCAAGCTCGCGGAGCGCAGCCAGGATGCGGCACTCGAGATTTCAGCACTTTCGGCCGAGACTGTCGAGAAGGCGGATGGTGCTGGCTCGATGCTCGACAAGGTCGTCCCCGAGATTCAGCAAACCGCAGATTTGGTGCGTGAGATCGCGAGCGCGCTGCAAGAACAGTCGAGCGGTGCCGATCAGATCAACAACGCGGTGCAGCAGCTCGATCAGGTCATACAGCAGAACGCGCAAGCTTCCGTGCAGGCGGCTGATCAGACGGCTGATCAGTCTGATCGTGCCGATACGATGGCGCGATCAGTTGAGTTTTTCCGCCTCAACCAGAGATCGAGAAAGCTGGAGACTAGCCAAACCGAGGTTGTCGTCGATTTCGACGAGGCAGCATCACGTCGCATCGTGGCCTGAAGTTCAACGGGCGGGAAGCAAGCCACTCATCAGTTAAATCCCTTACCGCACGATCCATCGGCGTCTGCGGCGACATAGTGGTTCAAACTGGGCTCTCGGAAGCCCAACCGGCGCGAGTCGGGTTGGGGCGAACTAGCGCCATGTCCGGACATGGCGCGAAGCCGCTGTCACGCATGCAAACGTTAGGTTTGGGATCGAGGTAGGTGCAGACGGAGCGCCGACGCCGACGAATTCTGCCAACGTCGGCTGAACTCACTCGGAGTCATACATCAGTGCCTTCCGCGAGAGTAAGCGCATCCTCAACATCCACGCCAAGATAGCGGACTGTACTTTCGATCTTGGTGTGGCCCAGGAGGATTTGCACTGCCCGGAGGTTGCCGGTTTTCTTGTAGATCAGCGATGCCTTCGTCCGCCGCAGGGAATGCGTGCCATATTCTTCTGGCGGCAGACCGATGGCAGCGACCCATTCATTGACCAGTCGGGCGTACTGCCGCGTGCCGATATGTGGGCAGCGTGTCAGCCTGCTTGGAAAGAGGTAATCTTCAAGTGAGCCGCAGCGGAGCTCCAACCAAGTGGCCAGACTTTCTCTGGCCGTCTCGGTGATCTCGAACTGGACGGGTCTGCCAGTCTTCTGTTGGATCACCGTTGTGCGCCGTCTGATCTCTCCGCTTGCGGCGATGTCACCAATGCGGATCTTCACGAGATCGCAGCCGCGGAGCTTTGAATCGATGGCCAGATCGAACAAAGCCCGGTCCCTCACCAAGCCTCTGTTCTGTAGGTGGAAGCGAATCTCCCAGACTTCCTTCGCCTGAAACGCCTTCTTTGGGCCAATCTTGAAACCTGTGTTCCAGGTCGGTGGGTTTGCAGTTGTGTTGATCGCTGGCATTGGATGCCTCCTCTGAGATCGGCTGCAAAAGTGTAGCCGTTCTCAGAGTACGTCTTGGGTTATCCCGAGAGCGGCGCGCCGAATGTCCATGCGAGTGCCTGAGGATGTGCGCAAATTGAACGCTCCAACCAACCGTACCTTTCCAACTGCAGACGCAGTATTTTCGCTACCTCAAGCAGATGCCGATCCGCGCTCGATACTCTATGCATATCTATCAGGCGAAATGACAGGAGACGCGTCGGCCGTTGCCAAGTTCGCGTAGCGCTGGTTCTTCGATGCTGCATCGTTCCTGAGCCACTGGACATCTGGGGTGGAACTTGCAGCCGGGTGGCGGGTTGGTCGGGCTCGGGATTTCGCCCTCAAGCCGCTGAGCCTTGCCGCGGTCATCTGGGTCCAGCGACGGGATCGCGCTGAGCAATGCCTTGGTATAGGGATGACGCGGCACCTGGAACAGGTCCCGCGTGGGCGCCGTTTCCACGAGCCGTCCGAGATACATTACAGCAACATGATCGCATGTGTGGGCGACCACTGACAGATCGTGACTGATGAACAGATAGGTCAGCCCAAGTTCGCTCTGCAGCTGCTTCAACAGGTTCAGCACATCCGCCTGTATCGAAACATCCAGCGCCGCGACGGATTCGTCAGCCACGACAAAGCCCGGGTTCGACACGAGTGCGCGGGCGATGGAGATCCGCTGGCGCTGTCCGCCAGAGAAGGCATGCGGAAACCGGCGCAGATGCTCCAGGTTCAGGCGACACTTTGCGGCAATCTCCCGCACGCGTTCATCGGTTTCCGCACGGTTGGAGGTCAGTTTCATCACCTCCAGAGGTTCGGCGATGATATCGCGCACCGTCATCCGCGGCGAGAGAGCTGCGTAGGGGTCTTGAAAGATCAGCTGTGCGCGGGTCCGGAAATCCTTCAGTTCGCTCTTGCTGAGATCTGAGAGGTCGTAGTCGACGTCACCGTCGTTGAAATGCACAGAACCATCGCTAATCGGTGCCGCGCGCAGCAAGGCGCGCCCGAAGGTCGTTTTTCCGGAACCACTTTCGCCAACCAGTCCGAAGAATGCGCCACGCGGGATATCGACAGAGACGCCCTCGACTGCGCGCACAAGATCAGTCGCCCCGAAAACGCTCCGCCCAATCGGAAAGCGGACCGAAAGATCACTGGTTCTGATGAGAGGTTGCCCGGTCATTCCAGCCCGGCCTCCGACGCTGCAATTGTGCAAGCGGCCTGGCGGGTCGGCGAGAACGCCCGAACTGCCGGTACAGTGCTGCATCGCGGATCGGCCTTGGAACACCGCGTGTTGAACACGCAGCCTGTTGGACGATCGAGCGGGCTGGGAATGTCCCCCGGCACCGCTGATCCCGGTGCCGGGG
>JBCAXQ010000196.1:0-5785 GCA_038534015.1 Pseudomonadota bacterium
GTCCAGTGTTCTGCCTGATAATCCTGGGTCTCTCGATCCTGGGCGCGGCCTTTACGTACCAATTCCTGGAAACGCCCGCTCGAAAGTATCTGCGCGGCTTGCCACCTGTACGTCGAGGTGTCGCCTCTCGATCGGCTACCTAGCTGACCGCAGAAAGGCTCTGCATGCGTTTCAAATAGCGGGCCAGTACGTCGATCTCGAGATTGACTTCATCGCCGACCCTCAGCTCACCCAGTGTCGTAACCTGGCCGGTATGGGGTATGATGTTGAGCGCAAAATCACACGTGCCATCTGGCCGGTCACGGACGTCATTCACTGTCAAAGAAACGCCATCAACGGTAACAGAGCCCTTTTCAGCCAGAAACGGTGCCATTTCGGCGCGCGCGCGGATTGCAACACGCCAGGAATCGCCGGCCTGCTCCGCGAGCACCACCTCACCAATCGAGTCCACATGACCAGTGACAATATGGCCGCCGATCTCGTCGCCAACCCGCAGACTGGGCTCGATATTGAGAGATCGGTTCACCTCCCACAGTCCTGAGACTGTGCGTGAGACGGTTTCGCCCGAGACATCGACATCGAACCATGCGTCGTCGACCGAGCCACCACGATCCACGACGGTCAAACATACACCCGAACAAGCAATCGATGCTCCGATATCGATCCGGGCTGGATCGAGCGGGGCCGCAATTCGAACCCGCAGATCGCCGCGCTGCTCGACCCTGGCGATGGTGCCAATGGCGGTGACAATGCCTGTAAACATGCGCGACTGAGTCCTTCTTGTGTTAGCTGCGAATTCGCAGATAGGCGGTGAACTCATCGCTGCCAAGCTGGCGACGGTCGTACAAACGCCAGCGGCCATGTGCCTCGTCGAGCGATCCAAGTTCGATTGAGGACAGGCCCTTCAGGCCGTCTCCGATTACGATCGGAGCGCGATAGACATGGATCTCGTCAACCAAATCAGCTTTTAGAAAGCTGGCCGCTGCTCCTGCCCCTCCTTCTGCATAGAGGTGCAGAACCCCTTCAAGCTCACCGATCTGTGCTGGTTTGTTGATTACCTTGACTGCGTCAGGCGCCACACCGCGTGTCAGCAAGACAATTTGAGGGCTGCGAGCTTCAAGGCCAGCAAGGCGAACGTCGAGACGGGGCTTGTCCGCACGCCAAGTGCCGCCGCCAACCAGGATCGCATCATTTCTCGCTCTTTGAGCGTGCACGTGCGCGCGGGCGTGCTTTCCAGTAATCCATTGGCTGCTGCCGTCTGGCATTGCGATGCAGCCATCGAGCGACATTGCGAGTTTCAGCGTTACGTAGGGGCGACCCAGCTCTTCTTTGCAAAGATAACCTGTCAGGCTGGCCCGGGCAGTCGGGTGATCCAGCACCTGCACCGCAATGCCTGCGTGCTTGAGCCGTTCCACACCCTTTCCGGATGTGCGGATATCCGGGTCTCGTGTGCCTATCACCACCCGTTCCGGCTTTGCCGCTGCCAGTAGATCAGAGCAGGCTGGACCGCGTTCTGATTCGTGGGCGCAGGGTTCCAGCGTGACATAGACGGTGGACCGCTGGAGCGCGTCCGAACCCAGATCGGCAAGCATGTCTGCTTCTGCATGTGGCCGACCCTTTGCTCGCGTCCAACCGCGAGCGCAAACCCGGCCATCCTTGACAGCGATCGCAGCTACACCGGGGTTGGGCCTGCTCAATGGCCGAGCCCGCATGGCGAGCCTGGCAGCTGCCGCCATCCAATCGGCATCAGTGAAGGCTTGCGCGGCTATTCTGCTGAACTTTCTTCGGAAGCGTTTCCGCCGCCTTGTCCGGCAGCCGCTCCGTAGAGCTCATTGCGTCTGGCTTCTTCGGCAGCGGCTTCTCGGGCCCGTTCCGCTTCTGCGCGCTCTTCCATCGCATCTACGTCCAGCCCAGTGGCGGCACCGACTGACCGGTAGACTTCGCGCATCTGCTCTTCGATCTCAGCCTCCCGTTCTGCGATTTGGTCATTCAGGGCCTGATTTGCCGCGTTGCTGGCCGCGATTTCTTCATCGGTGCGACCCTCTGGGAAGGTCGACACATAGGTAACCTGAGGTCGTTCAGGTGGTGCATAAACTGTCTCGCTCGAAACCCACGCAAAGATAAGCCCGAACGGGATCATCGAAGCAGCCAGGATTGGCCAGCGATACGGGTTTGGTTTCCGGAACTCGTTCCAGAAATCAAGGATGCCAGGTTTAGGATTGAAACGCGAATGCTGTGGCATGGGCAGTGATATAGTCGCTCAATGCCGCCTTCGCCAGCCATTCGCTGCCGTCAGCCCTCAAACTCGTCTATTGGTATTCGACACTGATTGGCACGCGCCCGCGCAGCTTCCCTCCCATGGAACTGGTGGCGTCAGTGTAGAGCGTGCCGGAGAAGCGGAACTCGAGTCGCCCGTTGGCATCAAGCACGGGCAAGGCAGGCAAGTCCGTCACAACATCGCGCATTTCGGCGCTGCCGCCGGTCGGGTCACGCATGTTCACGGTTGTCGGAAGGTTGATCCGCACGGCTTCATTCGGTGCGCCCGTGATGAACGCGCGCCCGGAAATGGCCATGCCTCCGAGATCGTCAATCGAACCGACCGTGCGCTTCTCGCCGGTGTTGAGGTCGAGAAGAACCTGCCCTTCGCCGTCGCCGGTCAGAACAAGCCGCCCAAAATCGATATCGCTATCGATAGTAATCTCCAGAAGCTGGCAATTGCGACCGCTGTTCCCGTTGCCATTCCCATTCTGGTTGCCGTTCCCGCGGCAGCCAGGAGGAAGATCGCATTGCGGACAGCTTCCCTGGGCCCGCAAGGGAGCTTGCGAGGTCAGGGCCAGTCCGAGGGCAGCCACGATCAAAACGATGCTGCGAAACATGACCGCTTTTTAACCAAGCAGGGTTAACGAAAACCTACAGTGATTTGCGGGGCCACCAGCGTCTATCCAAAGCTCGTATAAAGCGTCCGGCCATGCTCCCTGAGCCAGCGATCAGCAGCCTTGATGTCATGCTCATAGATGTTGCCAAGCATGGCGTGGAAGGCGGGGCTATGATCGAAGTGGACAAGGTGCGTCACTTCGTGCGCCACGACTGACCGACGCACGAAATCCGGTGCCTGGATCAACCGCCAGTTGAGCCGGATACGGGCTTTATCCGAGCATGATCCCCAGCGTTTCTGCGCCCGGGAAAGCGCCACTGGTACCGGATCGAGGGACGAGATATCGCAATAGTGTCTGGCGTCTTCTTCGAACAGATCCAACGCCTGACGTTCAAGCCAGGATTGCAGTCGTTTTTGGAGGCCTTCGCCCGGCCCACCCAGAGTGATCCGTCCATCATCAAGCAGAGGGCGCCGCGGTGCCTTCTCTTGCCATTCGATGCGCACGGTAGCCCCTCGAAACGAAATTTCTCCGCCATTCTGTGGAATACTGCGTCTGGGAATTTTGCCGTGTTGTGCTTCAAGCCAGCCATGTTTTGTATGAGCAAAGGCAATGGCTTCAGTCGAGCGAGCCCAGTGCGGCAGCGTGATCCGAATCTCGCTGGCATCTGGCGCAAGCCTCAGAGTAAGCCTCTTCGCTCTTGCATGGCGACGCAGAGTTATCGGCACGCTTTGGCCATTAAGCTCCATTTCGGGATCGAGCGCGCCGTCGAGTGCAGCACCACGGAGCCAGTCGATCACAGGGCATCGTCCTCCGGGTCAATATTGAAACCCATTGCCGAGCGGGGAGGTCCCCATTCGACAATATGATGTTCCAGTGGACCGGCATCCTGTTCTCGGACCACCCGGTCTGCCACGGAAACACCCGCATGTTTGACCGCCTCGCGATCCCCGCTGATCAGGTAATGCCAGCCTGGCAGCGGGCGATCTTCGGCGCGCCTGCGGTATGCACACGTCGTCGGCAGCCAGGGTACGTCTTCTACAATCGCCAGCGTTAGACGCAGGCAATCGGGCACAAATGCCTTTCGATGGCGGTAGTCGCTGCATTGGGCGGTGCTGGTGTCGAGCAGTTTGCAAGCGACATTGGTGTCGACAATCTCACCCGTGTCTGCATCTTCGATTTTGTGGGTGCAGCATCGGCCGCAGCCATCGCACAAGGCTTCCCATTCTGCCCGCGAAAGGTCCGCGAGCGGCAATTCCCAGAAGCGATCTCTCAACGAATCCATCGTTCTAGCTCGGCCGCTACGCCCTCGGCCATCTTGTCTGTCGGGATCACGCCCAGCGGCTCCCCTGTCGGATCATAAAGATACGTCAGCGGGGTGTGTGCTACGTTGTACCAGCCTTCTTCGTTGGCAGGCTCTTTGGTCGCGGCAACTTTAAACTTGGCTTTGACCTGCTCAATCTCTTCATTGGTTCCGGTAAGACCGATCAGCCGAGGATGAAAATTGCCAACAAATTGGTCGAGCACTTCCGGCGTGTCGCGGTCGGGATCGACTGAAATAAAGACCGGTTGAATTCTTTTGCCCAGGTCCGGATTGGTTTCTTCAAACTGGCTCAGTCCCTGGGAAAAGCGTTGGACGTCGGTGGGGCAGATATCAGGACAATATGTGAAGCCGAAATAGACCAACCGGTATTGCCCGTCGAAATCAGACCAGCTGACTTTCTCGCCTTCGTTGGAAGTGAGTGTGAAATCGCCGCCAAGATCGGCACCGCGTAGGTCGACCCCGTCTGCAGAAGGGCCTTCGGCTTGTGAAGAACACCCAGCGAGGATGAGGGCAGACGCCGCCAATGCTGACGCTATTGCAGTGCGAAGGGGATGTGTGTTGGCGTGGCGGTTCATGGTCTGCTAACCCGGAGTAAGCGACAAAGGATCCTGTAATGGGCTCTTCTGAAAGCAGTGTTACAGGAAATGCGAAAGGATCAAAGCGTGGGGCGCTCTGTTTTGCTCAAATTAGGCGCGATTGCCGGATTTACCAGCCTCGCGCTGGCAGGACCGCTGAGCGCGCCGTTGGCGGCTCAAGGCTTCTCCAATGGCTATGAGTTTCTTGAAGCGGTCAAAGATCGCGAAGGAGATACGGTTACCGAGATGCTTCGGGAGCCCGGCACTACAGTTGTCAACACTCGCGATATTACGACGGGCGAAACAGGCCTGCACATTGTTACCCAGGAACGCGATATCACTTGGATTAGGTTCTTGCTTCAGGAAGGTGCAAATCCCAATGTTCGCGACAACCGAGGTGTTGTCCCTCTGCAGATCGCTGCGAATCTTGGCTTTGTCGAGGCGGTAGAGGCATTGATCAAACGCGGTGCGCAGGTCGATGTGGCCGACCGCACTGGCGAAACCCCCCTGATCGCCGCTGTGCACAGGCGCGATATTGCAATCATACGCGTGTTGCTGGCTCAGGGCGCAAATGCCAGCCGACCAGACAACTCAGGGCGCACGGCCCGCGATTATGCCGAACTGCAGAACGGGAACAGTTTGATCCTGGCAGAATTTGATGCTGCGGAAGAGGCTGCCGATGCGAAGGGAACCAATGAAAGCTACGGACCTTCTTTCTAGGATATGACCGATTTTTCAGACATGACGCTTGAGGAGTTGCGCGTTGCGCTTGCTCCCGACATCGCAGCTTCAGCTATATTCGATGGCTGGAATGAGACAGCTTTGCTTGCCGCCGCCGATATGGCTGGCGCTGATGCAGACGTCGCAAAGCTCGCATTCAAAGATGGTTCGATGCAGATGATCGAAGCGTGGATCGCGAATATAGACGCTCGCATGGAAGAAACATGGCCCGCGGAAGAACTTGCCGAGCTCAAGATCCGTGAGCGCATTCGCTCATTGGTGGCTTTTCGGAT